>CAYOFE010000066.1:0-15307 GCA_964403135.1 uncultured Chromatiaceae bacterium
GGCTTTGGCGAGCTCGTGCGCGAGATGGTGGCCGAGGATCTGAAGCTCGCCGAGCGGGACGCCATCGTGGTCGGCCAGGGCTATCGGGTCCGGCGGCACCATGAGTGAACCTGACCCGGACGGGCTCGCACGACTGAAAGGCGGGCCGATTTACGTCGCCGGCCACCAGGGCATGGTGGGTTCCGCCCTGGTGCGCCGCCTGCACGCGGCCGGCTGTCGGGACCTGCTGTTGCGGTCACGCCGGGAGCTCGACCTGACGCGGCAGGCCGACGTCGAGGCATTCTTTCGTTCGGAGCGGCCGGCCAGCGTGTTTCTCGCCGCAGCGCGAGTCGGCGGCATCCAGGCCAACAACACCCGGCCGGCGGACTTCATCTGCGACAACCTGGTGATCGCGACCAACGTGATTCGCGCTGCACACGAGTCCGGCGTGAAACAGCTGCTGTTTCTCGGCAGCTCCTGCATCTATCCGCGCCTGGCGCCGCAGCCGATGTCCGAGGAGTGCCTGCTGACCGGGCCGCTGGAAGCGACCAACGAGGCATACGCAATCGCCAAGATCGCCGGAATCAAGCTGTGCGAGGCATACAACCGGCAGCATGGCGCCGATTACCGCAGCGTCATGCCCACGAACCTGTACGGGCCCGGCGACAATTTCGACCTTGCATCAGGGCATGTCGTAGCTGCGCTGCTGCGAAGATTTCATGAAGCGAAGGCCACAGGCGCGGCATCGGTGGAAGTCTGGGGCAGTGGTGCGCCGCGCAGGGAGTTTCTGCACGTCGATGACCTGGCCGATGCATGCTTGTTCGTGATGTGCCTGCCGCGGGAAGCCTACGCACAGGCCACCCGGCCCATGCAGTCGCATCTCAACGTCGGTACGGGGCGGGACGTGACGATTCGCGAGCTGGCGGAACTCATTCGCCACGTGGTCGGCTACCAGGGCGAGATCGTTTACGATGCGAGCTATCCGGACGGCACGCCGCAGAAGCTGCTCGACGTTTCGCGGCTCAGCCGCCTGGGCTGGCGCGCCCGCATCGCGTTGCGCGAGGGACTGGCCGGCACGTATCGGTGGTACCTGGCAGCGGGCACGGCGGTGCGCCGGGGCCCAATTCAGGCGCAGGGCGAACTGGCCGGCGGCGGGAGGTAGGGGGTCACGGCGTTGAAGGAATTCCCCGCCTCGATGAAGGGTGGTGGCGCGCCAGCCACATTGCCCCCCTCGATGAATTTCCACATCAGGCCCGTCTCGGCGCCCGTCACCGAGTTGTCCAGCAGGCTGAACGACCATGGCGTGACCTTGACATAAAAGCCGAGCAGCCCGCCCTTCACAACGTTGCCGCGCGCTACGTTGTTGGATGCCGCTGAGGGCATCTCCGGGCAGTTGCTGCCGCTGATCGAGATTGCGGTGTTGGCTGGCGACTCGATCTCGTTGTAGGACCAGTCGTTGTCCTGCAGCGGCCCCCACTCGCCCCACCAGTAGATCGCCAGCGCCGGGCCCGCACAGTTTTTGAGCCGGTTGTTGCGGATCCGGTTGCCGTTGCCATTCTGCCATCCCACGCAATGCGAGTCCCCGCCCGCCGACCCCGCCACGTCATGAACGTAGTTGCGATCGACAGTCCATCCGTCGTGCCGCCGGCCTCCGGCGCTGGTGGCAAAGATGCCGTTACCGACGTTGTGGATCTCGGAGTTGAGTATGCGGCCGTTGCGGGTATGGCCGGTGAGCTGAATTCCCTGCCGGCCGCCGTAGAAAAGCAGCAGTCGTCGCAGGGTCACGCGGTCCGCGTCGTTGACCTCGACCAGCCGGCTGGCATTCAACACGGTGAGATACTGGACGGTCACGTCGTCGACGCTTACAAGCACTGCCGGCGGCGGGCCGTTCGGGTGCACGGCCACCGGCGCACCACAGGGTTTGTAGTAAAAGCGATCGGACTGGAACCAGGAGTCGCACGGGCTGGTTGCGCCTGGGATGGTGGCGAGACGGAGGAGTGGCTTTCTCGCGGCGTCCAGTGCTTGCGCCGCCGTACCGCCGTATTGCGCCGCATAGACCCCGGCCGTACCGGTGGCCACCCATTCCGTCAGGCGGCGGCCCGTGGACCAGAGCACCCCGGGGCTGTTGCGGCAGGCGCCCGATAGGGTGATTCCCGGGGCGCCAACATTGATCTGCCGATCGTCGCCGCCGTTCTTGTGGGTGCCGCAGAAATACAGGGTGTCGCCGGGGCGCATCGCCTCCCAGCGCACCTCGCTCGCGCGCCGCCACGCATTGGCAAACGTGGTGCCATCCCCGGTGCCGTACGGAAGCTCCTGATCCGGTCGCCAGTACCAGTCCTCCGCGCCGGCCGCGATGCTGGTGAACGCGAGCGATACCAAGCACAGGCATAGCGGCACTCGCCGGGCGACGCCCGGCGCGGCAGCGCGCGTCTCGGCTGCGTGCATTCTGTGCGGCGTTTTTTTCACCTGCATCCGCTCCCCAGTGGGCGCAGTAAACCTCCCAGCCGCGGCCAGTATATCGGCGCATATCCGGCCATTACCAGCGTGACGCGTGGCCGCGCGTTTGACTCTGGTTGGCGGATGCTCTTCAATGCGCCCGGTGAAAGGCCTCGGAGCCCTCCTGGCGCTCGTTCTGTACGTGGCGCTGATCCTGGAAGCTTGCTCATTTGCGTACTTCCGCCTCGGCCTGGGGCGGCTGGCCCACGCGCCGGCGTATGCAATGCCCGAGGAGGCCGCGCGCGCCCTGCCGATCGCTGACTGGTATACGCACCGGCACCCCTGGGGCGCGTGGCACCGGCCGTCCACCACTGCGGTGCACATCAACTGGTGCTACGAGGCGTATTACCGATCAAATCGTGACGGCGCCCGCGACGTAGACCGCAGCCGCGCCGGGCGCGAGCGCGTGCTTTTCCTCGGCGACAGCTTCGTTGAGGGGTTCACCGTCAGCGATGCCGACCGCCTGACGAACCTGCTGGAAGCATGGTGGGGCATCCCGGTACTGAACTTCGGCACCGGCGGGCACTTCGGGCCGCTGCAGTACGAGATCCTGTATCGGGAGCTGGCCACTCAGTTTGATCACCGTCACCTGCTGGTGGGGCTGCTCCCCGACAACGACTTCACGGACAACGACACGCAGTTCTGGCAACGGGCGCCGGAGTTCCGTGAGCTGTACCGCCCGTACTATTCGCCGGAGGGCCAGGGCGTCGTGTACACGCGCGAGCCACCGCCGCCCGAGTCGGCCGCTGACCAAGGCCTTGCGAGGCGCCTCACGGAGTGGGCACGCCGCTACACCTGGACTTTTGGCATCGTCAAGGAGGTTCGCCGCGTGCTGATCGAGCGCCAGCACCGCGGCGAGTTCGCATCACGGCCCTACGCTGGTTACCGGGACGCAACCGATCGGCAGCTGCGCAACGTCCTCGGCAGTCTCGGGAGGCTCGCGGAAATTGCGGCGCGGAACGGGCGGCGCATGACGATCGTGCTGATTCCCAGGCCCAACGACTACGCTCTGAAATCGTCGGACCTGATGATCCTCGGGCCGCTGCAGCGTTTTGGTGCCGAGCGCGGCGTCGACATCGTGGACTTGCGGCAAGCAGTACCGTACGACAAGGACCTGTTCCAGTCCTGCGACGGGCACTGGAGCCCGAAGGGCAACCGGGCGGCGGCCGAGGCGATTTTCGCGCGATTGCCGTGGCCGTGAGCGAGGTCCGCGCGCCGGTTCAGCGAACTTTTGCGCAGGTGTACAAGGCAAGATTGTCGGACAGCGCCCGCAGGCCTATGGGACGGAGCACGGCGGAGAGCGCCGGAGTCGGCGCGATGTAGCGGGTTTCCAGCAGGCGCAGCCCCGCTGCGCCCAGCCGGCGCTGCATTTCGGAGCGCGTCGCCACGTTCACGACATACGGGTAATAAGTCGGCCGGCGGAATACGCGGTAAATGAGCGGCTCGGCGCGACGGTACAGGCTGGCTGCGTTCGGTAGCGAGAACAGGAACCGCCCGTCGTCAGCCAGCAGCTGCGCGATCGTGGCCAGCACGCCGTCCAGGTCTGGCAGGTATTCGAGCACGCTCGAGGCGACGATGAGCTCGAATTGGCCGAGCGGCATCGTGCCGAGCGCGGCGAGGTCGACCCGGCGCAGCGTCGCGTTGGTAAGCCCGGCGTGCGCCAGTTTGCGTTCGCACAGTTGCAGCATCTCGGCGCTGCCGTCGATGCCGACGACGCTTCGATTGTGGCGCGCCAGAGGCAGCAGCAGGGCGCCGGATCCGCAACCGAGGTCCAGCGTCTGCCGCGACGAGCCGCTGTAGCGCTCGATCAGTTCGAGCCAGGCGCTGTATCGCTCGCGGAAGCCAGCGTCCGAAGCGTAATTCGCGTCGAATTCCGTAGCGACGGTCGAGTGCCAGCCGACCGCGCCGTGCGGCTGCGCGGCGGCATGGGCGATGGGTTTTTCGTTGCCCGGCATCGCTGCTATGGTAACCGGCGGGCGGCGGGGACGGCACGCAGCCGCTCGTGCATGGTCTGTGCCAGCGCCGCCGCCGCGGCCCAGAATTCCGGGGTAAGGCGCCGTGCCAGCGGGGGCGGGGTCGCGGGCGCGAACCAGCGCGTCATGATGCGCCGTGCGCCGACGTAGCGCGTCAGAGCGTGGCGGGCCACCGGCGAGAGATCGACGTTCCAGTCGCGGCGGATGTCCGATGCTTCATCCATCGGCGCCCACGTCCCGGGAGTGAAGTCCGCCCGCGCAAGCGCAAAGCTATGCTTCTTGTATACTGGCATGCCGCTTTTCGCCTGCAGGTAGAGGGCGGGAAGCAGCATGAACTGGCTGAGCACGCTTTTCAGTTCGAACTGGTTGCGCGGCAGGTGGGGCGCGGTGGTGCGACGCATGATCACTTCAACCGCGCGCTCGAAAGTCTCGCGCAGCTCCGCCGCAGACTCGCGAGGCACGACCCGGATCTCCGGTTCTGCCTCGGGCAGCAGTGCGGCGCAGTGGCGAAAGAGCTCGGTGGGGAAGTGCGCCTCGCAGTGGTGGCGAAGATCGGCTTCTGTCAGCACGGACCAGCCGTGGTGCTGCAGCGGGTCCAGCTCGAACATGATGCGGCGCAGCCGATTGAGATGAGCTGCGGTGCGCGCCAGCACCGCGGGGCTGGCAACCGCGTGGTCGCGAAGGATGACCACGGCGTCGAAATCGCTGTATGCGCATTCCTCGCCCGTGGCGAGACTCCCATGCACATAGGCGCCGCGCAGTACCTCGCGCAGCGGGGCGAGGCCCGTCATCATCCGCCGCACGAGCCTGTTCGCGCCACTATACGGTGCGACCCGGACACTGACGGATGCGGCGGCCGGCTGCCCGGGCAGGCTGTCGCAGAATTCACGGAACGAGCGGGCAATCGCCCCGGACCAGGCGCGGTAGGCGAGCGGTGTGGCGAGCATCGCGGCCATCCGCCCGCTGCGCGTTAACGTGCAGCCGTTGACGTAGCGGGTGAGATCGCGCTGCAGTCGGTTCTGCTGCGCCGTGTGGCTGGTGTTGGCGCTCACCGTGGACTGGTAGCCGCCCCGGCGGGGCCGCGCGCTTCCCGGGATGCTGACGCGGCCGGCTCGCGTCGGCGGTCCTGCCGGGACTGCGCGTGTCGCCCCTGCACCACGGCCACGTTGGCCAGCGAAAGCGCTAGCATTACCCACATATACCAGGCGCTGGTGGTGTAGACGAGTGGACGAAACGGCACGGAGTACAGGATGTAGCAGACCAGCAGGATGAAGGCGACGGAGCGCAGCGCACGGTCACGGTCCGCCTGTCGTGCCTTCGTCGCTGCAAACGCGCTCAACAGCAGTCCGCACAACAGCGTCAGGTAGATGGCAAGGCCAACGATGCCATTGCGGCCGAGGACGTCCACGAAATCGGAGTGCGCGAGCGAAATCGACGAATAGTAGTCGCCCAGCAGCAGGACAAATCCCGTGCGGCTGAAGATCTCGGTAAGTGCGTCGGCCCACAATGCGCCGCGGTTGCTGCCGAGCGCCTCGAACTTGCCGAGCGTGACACCGCCGCTGCCGGTGCCGACCCCGGGGCCTTCCTCGCCAATGGCCGCGATGTCGCCTTCGAACCGCACCAGCACCTGATCGAAGTCGATGTCGAAGACCAGCGCTGACGTGGCAATGATCGCCGCGCCGACCAGCGGCGCGAGGATTCTGCCAAAGCGCCGCTGGAACAGCCAGGTGTATATGACACCGAACACTGCCAGCTCGATGATGACCGACCGGGATTTGCTCGCGGCGATCAGGTACAGGTCCGAAAGCAGGAGAAAGCCGATGAACAGCAGCCACAGCAGCGTCTTGCGCTTCTGCATGTGCAGCCAGAACACGGCAAAGATGAGATTGAAGAAGGCCAGGTTAGCGAGGACCCCGGGATCGTAGTAAAGACCCCGTTCGCGATCTCCCACATTCTTCGCGTAATCCATGGCCGGGCTTTCGATGTCAAGCCCGATAGCCGCGAGATTGAGCACCACGGCTACCGACGAACCGACGACGATAGCCCGCACGAAGGGCGTGACGTCCTGGTACTGGTAGCGGACGGCTGCGGAATACGCCGCATAGAACAGTACGTAGGAATTCATCAATTTCAGCATCAAGATCAGCGTGCTGGCGAATGACGCATGGTTGCTGATGGTAAGGCCCAGCAGGATAGAGACCATGTTGGTGGCGATAAATGCCTCGAAGACGCGGATGTAGGGCGGGAGTGCCCGACCGCCCTGAAAGCGGAATACGGCGAAATACAGGCAGATAATGAAACCCGCGACGGTAGTGGGTGCGAGACGGATTGATCCCACGCTCATCGAGAGGAAGTAGCCCAGGTCGATCGATGGCTTGATCAGGAACAGCACGATGAGCGACCGTCCGATGCGGTCATGTATCGGGCCAAACATGTGATCAACCTTTCAGCGTGGTCGGCGGCATGGCGGCCTGTGCCCGGCTTCGCGGGCCGCGCGGTCCCTGGCGGCGCGACTGAAGATAGCGGGCCGGCAGCTTACCATGCCGTACCTTACTCATAGCCGTAACGGCGCAGCTGCTCGCCCCCGAACTCGCGAAACATTGCCGTAAGCTCATCGTCAAAGTACTCGCGCCACTGGCCGATGCGGCCCTCGCGGAAAGTCCGGGTGTCCTTCGAGAACAGGCTGGCCGCAATCTGCCGCAGTAATGGCTCCGGCGTGTTGACGCCGGCATGCGCCAGAAGCGCGCTCAGCGTCTGCAGCTGGACCTCGTCCGATCCGCCGCCGCGCGCGCCAACCAGGTCCTCGAACCGGACCACGTGGGTTGGCGCAGCGAGCCAGCCGGCCGAATCGGCCAGCCGTTGTCCGGCGGATTGGTACTGCAGCGGCGCGTGCCCGCGGATGGCCAGCGCCAGGCGCGCCTTCATGTCTGGAGCCGCGGCAAATAACGCATGCAGGTAATGGTGTTTCTCGCGCAGCACGTAGAACACGGTCGATACGGCAACGTCCCGCGGGTCACGGATCACGAAAACGTGCCGTATGCCGGCTGCCGCGATGGCTGCGGCGCGGTCCGGTCGATAGCGCAGGTGCGAGGCGACAACCTGCCCGGATCTCATGCGGTGGAGAATGTTTTCGAGGCGACCGGGTGCGGCGACACCGGGGTCCGTAAGCGTGCGGTTCAGCCGCCGGTAAAGTCGCGGGTGCAGGCACAGCGCGCGGACGGCAAGATTGGTGCCGGCCTTGGGCAGGCTCGTGCAGAGCACCCCAGGAAGGCCGGCATTGATCAGGCGAAGGGGCAGTCGGCCCGGGGTCAATCCGAACGCGTAGAGACGCCAGTGAGTCTTGCGCAGGGTCTGGGGAAGGCTGGGCTGCACGTGGAATACGTAAAGAAGGGGGCGCTGCCCCATGACCGGGTGCTACCGTATCGGACGATACAGTGGAATTCAACCATGCCGGCACCGCTGGCAGCAGCCGCCCGCCGCGGCGGTGACCGCCTGTGCAGCGCCATGGCAGGCCTATAATCCCAGCGTGATCGTGCATATCCTGCGCAGCTTTGGCGCCGCCTTCCTGCTCATGCTGTTGCCTGTTGGGGGCGGCGCGGCCAATGCCGGTCCGGCGCAGACCCTCTGCAAGCCGGACGCACCGCCGCTGGTGATCGACGCTGCGGGCACTTACGACTGGACTTGTGGCGGATCGCACGTCAGTGGCAACGACGCGGCTATCACGGTCAACGCCAGCAATGTGACGCTGATCGGACCGGTAGCTCACGATTCGCGCCATTGCATCCGGATTGCCGGCGCCGATCGGGTGCGGATCCAGGGCGGTCGCCTGTCCCGCTGCCGGAAATTCGGGATTATCTTCGATGGCCCGAGCGATGACGTGACGATCGAGAACGTCACGATCGAGGACTCGGGCAACGGCATCACTGCCTATACACGCGGGAACCAGGTTCATCGTCGCCTGCGCCTGGAGGGTAACGTCATCCGGCGCATGGGCGGCTCGGTGGACGGCCACGGTATCGGCATGCAGACGGTGCAGGACAGCGTGGTCGCGCATAACATCATCGAGCACACGCAGATGGCGGCTATCTCCATGTACTGGTGGAACGGCACGACCGTGCAGTCGGGCAATCGCATCGAGCACAACGTGGTTATCAATCAGGACGGGCAGGGGATCTATCTTGGCGGCAACAATGGCGAGGGCACTGGTCGGTACGACAACCTCGTGCGCTTCAACACGATCTCGGCGCGCCAGCCGCTGTACCTGAAAGGCAATCGCACTCCGGGGCCTCAACAGTGGGCGATCGAGGCGGTCGGCAATCGTCTCGACGGGCCGCTGGAACTGGGTCGTTCCGGGCGCGATTGCGGTCGGTTGCGGATCGAGGACAACATCGGCGTCACCGCGATCGTCGGCGCCTGCAGGCATTATTGACCGGGTCGGCGCGCCGCACGCCGTGATCAGCGGTCGGGCCGCAATAGCGCGCGTGGGTTGGTGATTCCCGCGAGCCGCGCGGTGGCGGCGGTAATGCCGACCAGAAGCAGCCCTTGGGCTGCGAGCCGCGCGGGATCGATACCCGGTCCGTCGATGAATCGCAGCAGGATTCCACCGGCGACGATCATGGCCAGCATCGCGGCCAGTCGGCCCCAGGGCATGACCATGCGTTGACCGGCGCGCGCCACCAGGAATCCCGCGCACGCGGTCAGCCCGGTCGTCACGATCGCGGCGAGGGCAGCCCCCTCGATGCCCATTTCCAGCGGCCCGAGGAACAGCAGCAGCAGGACGACCAGTACGACCGCGGAAACCCCGTGCAGCATGGACAGCAGGCCCGTGCGTCGCCCCTGCGTCAGGACCCAGCTGATGGGCTTATTGGCGACGAACAGCCATGCCGCCAGCGTGAGCGGCGCCACGTAGCGCGCGGCGTCATGGTAGTCGCTGGTCGCCATAATCAGGATTGCAGGCTTGGCCAGCACGATCACCGCCAGCCCGGCGAGCCCGAAGACGGCGATGTAGCGGCTGACGAGCAGCCCCAGCTCGCGCGCAGTGTCATCCTGCCGGGCCCGGTCGAGGAAATGCGGCAGTAGCGCGTTGTCGAGCGTCGTCGCCGCGAGGGTCAGCATCCCGGCAAACTGCGCCGCCAGAGCGAATATCCCGACCTGCTGCAGGTTCACGAAGTTCTCCAGCGCGAAACGCGCCGCGGCGCTTTCCATCCAGGTGAACAGGAAAAACGGCACGAGCGGCATGCCGAAGGCGAGCATGCGGCGCGCCAGCGGCAATGAGAGCCGCGGCGGGCTGAACCGTGCGAGCATCGCAATCGCCACACCGGCGAATAGCACGTTCGCCAGCAGCTGCGAGTACACCTGCCCGGCCAGTCCATAGCCCAGCACCAGGGCCAGGACGATGGCAGTCGTCTGCACGGCAAAGAATGCCAGGTTGAAGCGGATGAAGGCCACTGCCCGGCGCTGCACGCGCAGCAGTCCGCTGAGCAGCTTGATGACGGGTGTGAAGGCGCTGACGATCAGCATGACGAATATGTAGGGGAAGAACGGCACCGAGCCCAGGTATTTCGTCGCCAGCAGCCAGATCGCCGGCCCGCCAATGACCAGCACGACAACCGGCAAGGCCAGCAGCAGGGTAGTGGCCGTGGCATAAATGTCGCGGCGATAGGCCTCGCTCGCATCGCGTTCGAAGTAAAACCGCGTGGCCGCGATACTGACGCCCATCAGGCAGAAGTACGAAGCGATTTCCAGAATGAGGTTCAGCAGGGATAGCGCGCCGTAGTCTTCAACGCTCAGGAAGCGCGTGTACAGCGGCAGCAGCAGCAGGCGCAGGCTGCGCGTGAGCACGCTCCCGAGTCCGTAGATCGCGGAGTCCTTGATGAGGGTGCGGCTCACGTCTGCAGCGTTTCAGTCGCGCGGCTTGTCGGCGATGACCACGTATCCCAGCGGTCCGTGTGCGAACTTCTGCAGCACGCGACGTACAGTTCGCAGGCGCCGCCCGAGGTAATACAGCGCAAGGTATAGCGCCTGAGGCAGGAAGACGAACAGGAAGATGAAGGGATTCCACAGCGTATAGATCACCGGCAGGCGTGCGCCCTTGGCGAGATAGTTCCAGACCTTGAGCTGCGGCTTCACGAAGAATGCGGTCAGCGTGCCGAAGTTATCGCCGACCGTCTCCACGCACCGTATCGAGTAGCCCTGCTTGCCGAGGATGTAACGCAGGCCGTGCTCGGTGAACCGGTAGTGGTCGTATTCGCCGTCGGCGATCGGCACCATGAACGGTGTAGTCAGCACCAGCGTCCCGCCGGGCTTGAGCAGGCGCCAGGTTTCCCGTGCGAGATCGGCGGGTTCCCGGATGTCCTGCATGACCTCGGAGCACAGGATGATGTCCACGCTGCCGTCGGGCAGCGGCACGTCGGTCGCGTAGCACTCGATGTCCACGCCGGCCTGCGCGAACGGCGCGCCGGGCAGGTCGGCGCCGATGCTCTTGCGGCAGTGTGGATCGTAGATGTGCCGGTAGGGGCGTTCGCCGCAGCCCAGGTCGAGCACCACGTCGACGATGCCAACCGAGCCGAAGTAGTCCCGCAGCAAGCTGGTGCGAATTGTGCGGTCGATGATCGCGCCGAGCCGGTTGAGGACCATGTGCGAATCCCTGCCCTGTCTCGCTCAGGCGACTCTTGCCGGAAGCGTTGGCGTGAGCGTGATGAATTGGCCGAAGTGCAGGCGGTGATACTCGCGCACGCGCGCGAAGAACCGGTAGCGCTCCTCGATCAGGGCCACCGGGTGGCTGTGAACCATCGGCGCCGTGAAGGCGAAGCGGTTCAACCGGTGCTGCAGGTTGAAGAACCGCCGGCCCAACGCTCCGAATGCGCTCGGGAGTACCAATCCGCTATGGTGTCGGCTGACGCTCGGTCCAGCCAGCAGTCGCGCATTGGCCGACAACTGGTATACGGGCCGCCGCGGCAGGTACAGCGGGTTCTCCCGTAGTGCTGCCGCCGTGAAACTCTCGTAGTCGCTGAAGAACTGCGCCAGCCAGCCGCCGATCGACCGTTCCCGCGGGGTGAGGTCGAACCAGCGGTCGATCCAGCCGCGCAGTTCGTTAACCTTGTCGCACACGGGTCCGGAATCGATGGCGAGGAATTCCAGGTCGAACTTCAGCGCCTTCAGGTGCTGCAGCGTGGAACGCAGTTTGATGATCCCGTAGGTTTGCTGGATTGCCATATCGACGTAGTTCGTGATCAGGAATTCGACGGCCGTCTGTACCCGCAGCGCCTGCTCCTCGGCGGGTGACCACGAGCAGTGATAGGCCGCGGCGAGGTTCTCGCCCCACAGCGACTCCTGGCGGTGCCAGGCCGTGAAGCGCGGGCTCTCGAGGTAGTGTGAGCGGCTCATCGCGGCCACGTTGTGCGTCACGAGGTAGCCATACTCAGCGGGAAGCACGTCGCGGGCGTTGAACGTGGCATCGCAGCCATCCTCGAAAACGGCCAGCAGGTCGATGTCCGAGATGCCGGGCGAGGACACCGTGCCGAAGCCGATGATGCTGGCGAGCCCGGGAAGCTGACGCAGATGGCCGATCAACAGCTCATTGGCCCTGGCGTAGTCCTCCCGGGCGACGCGGCGAGGGATATCGGTGAAGAAAAAGGTCATCGCAAGTTTCGGGCCACCCCAGACAAGCGGCTTTGCAGGCCCGCCAGGCGTGGATGACTGAAGCGCTTTCCGTCAATCAGGGTACAACGCCCGGCGGCAGACAAGGTGTGCAGGCCGTGAGGATACGGTCCGAAGGTGTCCGGCTCAACGTAACACGTTGTCTCTTCGGCGAAGCGTTCCGTTGTGAGCGACAGTACGCGCTGTATGGCAATGCGTCCGCCGTACGTCCGGCTGTTGTCCTGCGTGGGCCGGTACAGCTTCCCCTCGTGGACGAACGGCGTGCCACCGGGCCGGGTGCCATTCGTGCCGAGCTTGACCGGGTTGCCGGCGTGGGGCCGCCATGGGCCGAGCAGTTCCGCGGCATGGAAAATGTAGAGCCGGCGGCTCGACCCGCGGTCTCTCTTCTCCGTGCAGAACAGCCACCAGCGCCCATCGAAATGCAGTGGCGTGGCATCCACGGCCTCGAAGTCGCGGATCAGCACCGCGATCTTTTCCCAACTATGCGGGAATCCGGTGGCCCTGTAGAGCGTCACCTCGCGGGTGGCCCAGCACTCCGGTATGCAGTAGGTCTCGTTCTCCCATTGGAGCAGAAATGGATAGGACAAGTGGAAGTTGGCCGTGAGCGCGGCCGATCGCGGTCCGAACCGGCCATTGGCGAAGAGTGCTGTGTCGATGCGCGCCCGTCCGCTGCGGGCGTCGTAAGACTCGACGAATAGCTGCGTGCCGTGCGACGTGGGTACGCCAAACGGATCGGCGACAAAGTCACCCCCCGGCGCCTCCGGCATCCAGGTGGCCGGCCGCGGTATCCGCCCGCCCAGGAACTCATGAATCGGCGCGTCCACCACGCCGACGTTCCATCGCTCTTTCTGTGCAAAGCGCAGGAATTGCTGCAGTGGGTTGATCACGCCGGGTGCCTGGGCAGGGAGCCGACCCGGAGGTCGTATGGACTCAGGGCAGAGCCGCCGAATCCCAGTCGAAACGGCGGCCCAGCAGCTCGTAGAGTTCCTGATTGTAGGGCCGGAAGTACTCCGCCAGCCGACGGCGCAATTCCGGGTCAATGGGCTCGCGGTTTTCACGGGAATTGAACACGCGAAACTCCGCTGGTCGCCAGGCCGGCAGGCCCAGATATCGCACCACCTCGTCGAAGACCTGACCTGGGGATTCAAAGAAAGTCTCGGCTGGCCAGACCGCGAGCTGCGAGGCGGGGTAGTGCTGCAACCAACGGCGAAGCTGCTGTACGTAGAGGCCGCGCGACTGGTACGAGTAATATTTGTGGTGGAACTCCGAGTGGTGCGGATCCTGCACCAGCTTGTCTTCTTCGCCGGCCATGCGGCTGGATTCCTGCGCCAGCGCCTCCTCGAGGGGCAGGTGTTCCTTGCCGATCCTCACCTGGTTGTAGTAGCTGGACACGGCACGGTCCACCGGGTTGCGCAGCAGGCATATCAGTTTGACGTTGGGCAGCAGTCGCGCCGCCCGCTCGGGCGCCAACGGGCTGAACAGGTAGTAGGGGGTTGCTTCGCCCGTGACGGCCGCGGCTGCGGTGCATTTGCTGACCGCGGCCATCTCGCGGCGGGTCGGAAAATGGCTCAGGTACCAGTTCAGGCCGCGATCGTACTTGTAGTCGAAGTAGTGGACTTCCTTGGTGTACGGCGGCAGCACGTTCGGGTGCTGCACGAGGTATTCGAACAGCGATGTCGTGCCGGACTTGGCCGCCCCGATGATCATGAAATCGGGCAGCACGCGCTGGCTGCTGGTGACTAGCCGGTAACCGAGCGTCAGGCGGTTGCGCAGGGCCTGTATTTTGCCGATCGTCGCCATATTCAAAGATGCCGCGGGCCGCGGTTTGTATCATTATGGACTTGCAAGCCGGCTCGTGGAATCCGCAGCCACGCCTTCTGGTCCTGGTCGGATAACGAGCGCACGAGTTTTATACCTGACCGGCGCGCAGGAACGCCAGCAGTGAGCCGACAGATTGCCAGTTCACATATTGTGTCATGCAGCCGGCTTTTTTCCGGCGAATTCGCCCACGCATGACCGACCGCAGGATTCGCCTGCTGGTGCTGCCGATCCTGTTCCCGCGTGAGCCGGGCGACATGCTCGGCATTTTCGTCGTGGATTATCTCCGGGCCGTTGAACCGTGGTGCGATGTCACGGTGTTCGACCTGCGGGTTGCCGGCGCGCAAAGCGGGCTGCGCGACGAGTCGCTGGGGCGGGCGCGTGTCGTCCGCCGGGTGCTGAGCAAGGGCCGGCCGTCGCGACTGCTGAAGCCGTTGTTGTACCTGCGATGGTTTTTCGAGGGCTGGCGGCTTGCCCGCCGCTTTGGGCCGTTCGATATCGTCCACGCCCACGGGGCCGGGCTGACCGGCAACCTGGGCCTTCTCCTCCGCTGGGCGATGGGTGTGCCGGTGGTCATCACCGAGCACAGCTCGCCGTTTCCGCGGTTCGCATCGCGCGGCTTCGCCCGCGCGCTGGCACGCCACGCGCTCGAGCGGGCCGACGCGACCCTGTTCGTCAGCCAGGGTCTGCTCGACGAGATCCGTGCGGCTGGCATCGCGCCGGCGCAGGCGCGGGTGTCGGGCAATCCCGTCGACACCGAGTTGTTTCGAATCACCAGCGCGACGCCGCTGGCAGCGCGCCGCTCGGTCCTGTTCGTCGGGCGGCTCGAGCAGTTCAAGGGCGCGCTGCGCAGCGTCCAGGCATTCCAGCGGCTCGGTGCCGCCTTTCCCGGCTGGACGATGACGGTTGTCGGCGACGGACCGGAGGAGCCTGCCATCCGGGCGCTGCTGGATGCTGACCGATCCCTGGCCGCACGCGTGCGCCTCGCAGGCCGGTGCGGCAAGGACGAGATTGCCGCGGCCATGAACGAGGCGTCGTTCCTGGTCTTTCCGAGCGAGCGTGAAACTTTCGGGCTCGTCGTTGCCGAGGCCATGGCTTGCGGCCTGCCGGTCATCATTGGCGACTCGATCGCGGCCCGTGACTTCGTCGACGCAGGCTGCGGGCTGGCGGTGCCGGCCCGGGATATCGAGCGAATTGCAGCTGCGATGGCGACCCTGATCGGCAGTCTCGCTGCCGTGGATGCACCCGCCATTCGCGCGCGCATCGTCGAGCGCTTCAGCTTTGCCCGTTTCGGGTCCAGGATGCGCGATGTCTATGCGAGCCTGCTCTAGGGAACCTCTGCACAGGGTATCAATGATGGTTGATACTGAGCGCAGCGGTTG
>CAYOFE010000067.1:0-15278 GCA_964403135.1 uncultured Chromatiaceae bacterium
CGATGAAGTGTACGGGCGCACCGGCGGCAGCGCCGCCTGGGTGCCGCTCGCCGGAGCAGCAGTGCTGGCCGTTCTCGCCGTCGGCCTTGGCCTGTGGCTGGCAAGCTCCGGCCGCGGCGACCAGGCAAGGGCAAACAGCGATAACGACATGTCGGGCGCGCCGCCTGCGGCGGCGGCCCCGGTTGCAGGCCCCATTGTCTCGGCACGGCCGGCGAGCCCATTGAGCGTGCTGCTCGCCGAGTTGCCGAACGGCACCGATGCGGAATCCGCCTTTGGCACGCTCTTCCGCATGTGGGGTGTCGCCTACGCGCCAGGCCCGCCCGGCGCCTGTCAGCAGGCAGAGACCACTCGGCTGCACTGCGTCTATCGACAAGGTACGCTGCAGGACATCGCGGCGTTGAACACGCCGGTGATCATGACGCTGCGCGACCGCCAGCAGGTGGAATATAACGTGGTGCTGGCGGGGCTCAGCGGAGATGCCGCGATCATCGACATTGCCGGCCGCGAGTACCGGGTGAGCGCCGCCGAGCTCGAACAGTTCTGGTCTGGCGAGTACCTGCTGCTGTGGCGGCCGCAGACTGCCGCGGTGAAATCGTTCTTTCCAGGCATGCGCGATCCCGACGTCAGATGGCTGCGCGAGAGTCTCGCCATCATCCAGGGCGAGCCGGTGGCGCCGATGGACTCGGATCTCTACGACACGGAGCTCGAAGCCCGCGTAAGGGCCTATCAGCGTGACCGCCACCTGACGGCGAACGGTCTCGCCGGCCATGAGACCCAGGCCGCGATCATCGCCGACCTGCCAGCCGCCGACACGCCGCGCCTGGTGCGGGTGAACTGACCGCCATGTCATTCATTCTCGACGCCCTGCGCAAAAGCGAGACGGAACGACAACGCCAGGCATCGCCGGGCCTGGTAGCGGCAGGCCAGCGGCCGCCGGCACCGCGCCGGGCGGTGTGGGTTCCGCTGCTGACGGTCGTGCTCGTCGCCAATTTCGCGCTGCTGGCGACGCTTTGGTGGCGCGATCGCGTCGCGACTCCCGCGCCTGCCGCAACGGCTCCCGCAGCGACGGTTCAACCGCCCCTCGCGCGCGCCCGCGTCCGCAACCAGTCACTCCAGGCCGTGGCCGGCATGGCTCCGGGCAAGATGGATGCGGCGACAGATCTGGCCGAGGCAAACCGGGCGGAGTCGTACCCGGAGGAGCCTGCGACCGGGAACTACACGGAAACGCTGGTGCTGCCGTCGGATACGGCCGATGGGGCCGAAGCGGCGCCGCAACCCGAGCCAGCCGGGCCGCCGTCGCGTATTCGTGCCGCGGCGCTGCCCAGCGCAAGCGAGCTCGCCGCGTCCGGCGCGCTGACGCTTCCTGAGCTGCATCTCGACATCCACGTCTTCAGCGCGGCACCCGCCAAGCGTTTCGCCTTCATCAACATGAAGAAGTACACCGAGGGCACGACGCTCGCGGAAGGCCCGCTCGTCGAGGAGATCACCCCGGACGGGGTGGTGCTGAGCCACGACGGCCGGCGGTTCCTGCTGACCCGCGACTGAGCGGGCTCCGCGCTTTCCGGCGATTGCCGTGCGGCCTGCCGATCTGGCTCGTTTCATTTCTCTGGCTGCGCTGTTCGGGGCCTCGTTCCTGTTCATGCGCATCGCCGCGCCGCATTTCGGCGCCTGGCTGACAGCCGAGCTGCGCGTGGCGATCGCCGGAGCGGTGGTCATCGCTTACGCGATCGCGACCGGCCGCGACCTGATGCTGCGCGAGCACTGGCGGGGGTTTCTCATCGTCGGCACATTCAACAGCGGGCTGCCGTTTGCGCTGTTCTGCTATGCCGCGATACACATCCCGGCCGGATATTCGGCCATTCTCAATGCGCTGATGCCGATTTTCTCCGCGCTGTTTGCCGCGCCCATGCTCGGCGAGCGGCTGACCTGGCGGGTCATTGCCGGCGTAGTCGCAGCCATGACCGGCATCGCCCTGCTGGTCCAGCTCGGCCCGATCGCCATCACCACGGAGGTGGCGCTTGCCGGGATTGCCTGTGTGGCTGCCACCGTATGCTACGGCTATGCCGGGGCCTACACCAAGAAACACCTCGCGGGCCTGCCGGCCCATGTCGGCGCGGCCAACACCATGCTGTTCGCGGCACTGGTGTTGCTGCCGCCGGCGCTCGCCAACCTGCCGCAGGGCGATCCGCCATTAAAGGCATGGCTGGCGGTCGGCGCGCTCGGGTTGTTCTGCTCGGCACTGGCGTTCTTCGTGTACTACCAGCTGATCGTCCGCATCGGCGCCACGCAGATCGCGGCCGTCACATTCCTGCTGCCGGCTTTCGGCATCTTCTGGGGATGGCTTTTTCTGGACGAGGCGGTGACCTGGTCGATGCTCGGCGGGTTCTCGCTGGTCGCGGTGGCCGCGGCGCTGGTGCTCGGCATCGGCCCGTTCCGCCAGTGGCGGTGAAGCTGGGGCATTCAGATCACCTCGGCGCTTCGGCCAACGATCAATTCAGGCCCCTCGTGGGCGGGGCTGTTCACGGCGCGGCTGACCGGGCGGGCCGCGAGCAACTCATCGGCCGCCGGAAGCAGCAGTCCGGCGAGTCGCTCGATCGGCGCATCGGGGGCAAGCCACTGCAACGCCGCCTCAGGCGGCAGGATCGCCGGCATGCGATCGTGCAGCTCGCTGAGCGCGCGGTTGGCGCCGGTCGTGATGATGGTGCAGGTCTCCAGCGGCGAGTCGCCCTTGTCCCAGCGCTCCCACAGGCCCGCAAAAGCAATCGGCCGCTCGTCCGCCGCAGCGATGTAATACGGCTGCTTGCCGCGGCCCGACTTGCGCCACTCGTAGAAACCATTAGCCAGCACCAGGCAGCGGCGGCGGCGGAATGCGCTGCGAAACGCCGGTTTTTCGGCGAGCGTCTCCGCGCGGGCGTTGATCATGCGGTTGCCGATCGCCGGGTCCTTCGCCCAGGAGGGAATCAGCCCCCAGCGCAGAATGGCCGCCTGCGGTGCGCCGTGCGCATCGCTGCGGATCGCGGCCACATCCTGCGTCGGCGAGATGTTGTAGCGTGGGGCAAGCGCCTCGGTAAACCCGACGCCGAAGACCACGAGCACTGCCTCGCGCGGCGAATAGAAGGCGAACCGGCCGCACATGGACGCAGTCTACCGCGACACGCGGCGATGCCGGCAGCTTACTGCCGGATACCGGCGCCGTGCTTCATCATCACGAGGCAGGCCGCGAAGAGCGCCGCGGCAGAAAGAAGGATGATGGCGTAGGCCGTGCCGATATCGATGTCCGATACGCCGAGCATCCCGTAGCGAAACCCGTTGACCATGTAGAGGATCGGGTTCAGCAGGGACAGCTCCTGGGCGAACTCCGGCAGCAAGCCGATCGTGTAGAACACCCCGCCGAGGTAACTGAGCGGCACCAGCACGAACGACGGGATGATCGATACGTCGTCAAAGTTCTTCGCCAGTATCGCGTTGATCAGCCCGCCCAGCGAGAATACGAATGCGGTCAGCACCACGATACTCAGCGTCACGAACGGGTGCTCGACACGGATGTGGGTAAAGAACAGCGCCACCACCGTCACGGCCGCGGCCACCGCCAGCCCCCGCACCACGCCACCAATGGCATGGCCGAGTACGATCGTCCAGGTTGCCATGGGCGCGACGATCATCTCTTCGAGATGGCGCTGCATCTTCGCGGCAAAGAACGACGACACTACGTTGCCGTAGGAATTGGTGATCACCGACATCATGATCAGCCCGGGTGCGATGTACTGGGCATAATCGAAGCCGCCCATCTGCCCGATGCGCCGGCCGATAAGGTTGCCGAAGATCAGGAAATACAGCGCGGTCGTCACCGCCGGCGGCACCACGGTCTGCACCCAGATGCGGAATACGCGGTGGTATTCCTTGCGCACCAGCGTGTAAAGCGCCACCAGCTGCAGCCGCATGTTCATTTTCGTGCGGCGCTGCCGTTGCGCTCGGTCAGGTCCAGGAACAGTTCCTCCAGCCGATTGGCCTTGTTACGCATGCTGATGACGTGCACGCGCTGGGCGCTGAGCGCGGCGAACAACCCGTTCAGGTCCTGTTCGCGCGAAATCTCCACCTCGATCTCGTGATTGCTGATCAGCTGGACGGCATAGCCGTCGAGCCTCGGCGCCGCGATCACGGGCTCGCGCAGGTTCAACACGAACACCTCGCGGTGCAGCTTGCGCAGCACATTGACCATGCGGTCGTCCTCGATAATCCGCCCCTGGTCGATGATTGCGACGTGGCGGCAGAGGTGCTCAGCTTCCTCCAGGTAGTGCGTGGTGAGGATGATGGTAGTCCCGGCGGCGTTGATCTCGCGCAGGAACTGCCACATCGAGCGACGGATCTCGATATCCACGCCTGCCGTCGGTTCGTCGAGGATCAGCAGCCGCGGCTGGTGCATGAGCGCGCGGGCGATCATCAGCCGGCGCTTCATGCCGCCGGAGAGGTTGCGGGCCGTGTCGCGGCGCTTGTCCCAGAGCTGCAGCTGGCGCAGGCACACCTCGGCGCGTTCGCGCGCCTGGCGGGGCGTGAGGCCGTAAAACCCCGCCTGCGTGGCGACGACGTTGAAAACCGAGTCCCAGTAGTTGATGTTCAGTTCCTGGGGCACGACACCGATGCAGGACTTGGCCGCGTTCGGCTCCCGGTCGATATCGTGGCCGAAGACGCTCACCTCACCGGCGGTCTTGGTCACAAGCGCCGTGACGATGCCGATCAGCGTGGTCTTGCCGGCGCCATTGGGCCCCAGCAACGCGAAAAACTCGCCTTCGGGTACGTCGAGACTGATGCCCCGCAGCGCCTGCACGCCATTGGCGTAGGTCTTGACGAGTTTCCGCACCGAGAGCGCGAGCATGGCGCGCCATTGTGCATAGCGGCCAGCATCAAGCCAACAACGCCGGCCAAGTCAGCGGCCAGCGCTCGCCTCGTCGCGCACGCAGGCCGGTGCAGCGGCGGACATGACGCGGCGTGGCGCATCGGAAAGCGCCACCTGCACCACGGCCATGCGCGCAAGGCGCATCGCCTCCTCGCTGCCACCGCGGGCAGCGCGCACCAGGTCGGGCCAGATCCGATGATGATCGCAGAAGCGCGCCTGGAGAAAGCCGAGCGCCGTGGCCGCGTACAGTTGCGCGTCGCGAAACCCGAGCCGGCGGAATTCCGCTGCCAGCGAACCGAGACACAGCGCGGCGCGCAGCGGATCGCTGCGCACCACCTGCCAGGCGTAGGTCACCAGGCCGGCAGCGAAAATCCGCGTTGCATCGAGCCAGCGCGGGTCGGCGCCCTCCGCGCACGCCTCGGCAACGTGGGAGACGTGCGGATGCCGGGCCAACGGCCCGCGCAAGGTCGCCAGCAGGCAGCGCGTCTCGGCAATGGCCTGTAGCTGCGTGGCATTGAGCCGGGCAATCTGCCCCACGATCCCTGCGTCGAGGCCGAAGACCACCGTGCAGCGGTAGCTGTTGCTGCTGGCCACCAGCCGCAGAAATGCCAGGTTCAGGTCAGCGATCTCGGCATAGAAACGCGTATCCGGTGGTTCCGGCCGCATTTGGCACCCTCCCGAAATTCCCCTGCCCGCGTACTATACATGCCATATATGGTCTAAAAAGCCCAAATATGGCATTTTTCATCGAGAAATGACCTCAAACGCCAATTTATTGGCGAAACGGAGGGATTTGCAATGCGCGCGACTGACCACCGCTACGCGGCTGAGCTGGAGAAGTTCGACCTGGCCGTCCGCATGATCGGCCACGAGGCCCGCACCGGCACCATCAAGTCATGTACCGGCTTCAGCGACGATCGGATTCGCAAGATCTACGGCGCCTATTTCCGGGTTACCGGCACCAGCGCCGTGCAGCGACGGCGCGGCAAATCGCCGACGCGAATCAACCGTTTCGTCAGTTCCTGCAATCGCCAGTCAGAAGCCTCGCTGCTCGCATGCCTGTTCCTGAGTTGCGAGGCGTTGGCCCTGACCGCCACCGGCCGCGCACAGCTTGCCGGTGCAGATCGGGTCACGCTCGGGCAGCGATTGTGCCAGGCATTCGAGTCGTATCACACGCTGCACCACCAGCCTCGACTGTCGTTCGAGTGGGCGTGGAATCTGTACCATTCGCTGGTGGAAACCCATGAGCTTTATTTCGCGTGCTGCGAACTGTGTCACGGGCTCTATGTCCAGGACGCCTATGCGCTCGATTACCGGCGCTGCCCGCTGTGCGAGCTGAAGGACCAGCCGCACGCCGGTCGCGGCTGACGGCGGGAGCCCATTTCGCAGATGGCGGAGATCCGCACCTTCTTTTCAGGCAGCTCCATCGACCGGCGCGGCGAACTGCGGCGCGATCCTGCGGCGCTGGCCGCCGCCTGGAACAGCGCCGATGCGCGCTTCGTGCCTGTCTGGCAGGCGCGCTGCCTGGTCCGCGACGGCGCGGCTGCACGGCTGCAGCGCGAGGAAATCGACCCCTGGTTGCCGCCGGCCGGGCGGGCGATCTTTCTCGGCTGCGAAGGGCCGCGGCCGCTCTTCGCCGTGGCGCTCGATAGCCGGGAGGAGCCCGGTGGGCTTGGCACTTTCGCCGGTCTTCGCGAGCTGATCAGCGGCCTGCCCGCAACCGAGGCGGCGCTGCTTGGCTACGCACGCGCGATGCTGAACTGGCACCGGCACCATCGCTATTGCGGGGCCTGCGGCGCGCCAAGCGATGCCCTGGAGGGCGGCTTCGTGCTGCAATGTTCGGCGGCGAACTGCGCGCACCGCAGCTTCCCCCGGCTGGATCCTGCGATCATCGTGCTGGTGCAGCAGGGCGAGTGCTGCCTGCTCGGGCGGCAGCCGAGCTGGCCCGCGCAGCGTTTCTCCGCCATCGCCGGCTTTGTCGAGCCCGGCGAGAGCCTGGAGGACGCGGCGCGGCGCGAAGTCCTGGAGGAGACCAACATCCGTATCGGCGAATGCCGGTACCTGGCCTCGCAGCCCTGGCCGTTTCCGTCCGCCCTGATGGTCGGCTTTCACGCGCACGCCGAGAGCGACGATATCCGGCTCAATGACGCGGAGCTCGCCGAAGCACGCTGGCTAACCCGCGATGAAATTGCAGCTGGAGCGGTCATCCTGCCGCCACGTGCATCGATTGCCTGGAAACTCATCGAGGCCTGGTTCGACACCCGCCCCGGGTGGCGGCTGGCGGAACTGCGCCAGGACGGTGCCTTTCTGCGGCCAGCCGGGCAACCGCCCGAGGCGAGCTGATCCATGTGCCTGGTCGGCATCGCCTGGGCGGCCCACCCCCGTTATCCGCTGATCGTCGCCGGCAATCGCGACGAGTACCACGCGCGGCCGGCGGCCGCTGCAGACTGGTGGCCTGATGCGAGCCACGTATTCGCCGGGCGTGACCTGCTGGCCGGCGGCAGCTGGCTCGGTGTGAGCCGCCGCGGGCGCATCGCGCTCGTCACCAACAACCTGGCCCGGCCGCCGTCCGACGAGCACAAAGCCAGCCGGGGCCACCTGGTGCGCGATTATCTTACCGGGACCGCGCCGGCGGCATCGTTCGTCGCCGGCGTACATCGGACGGCCGAGCGGTATGCGGGCTTCTGCCTGATCGCCGGCGACGTCGGCGAATTGCATGGGGTCGTCTCGCCGGCGGGCACGCATACCTCACCGTGGCAGCTGGCCGAGGGCGTATGGGCCATCAGCAATGCGCCACTCGAATCGCCCTGGCCCAAGGCGCGTTATCTCGAGGCGCGCCTGGAAGACCTGTTGCAGGCCAGCGATATTGACGAGGAGCAGCTATTCTCGCTGCTGGCGCATCGCGAGCCGGTGGGCGATGCCCCGCCGCCACGCTCGGCCACGGAATGGGTGCGACGCACGCCATTTGTCGTCGGCAGCGAGTACGGCACGCGGGCCTCGACCGTCGTGCTCGTCGACCGCGGCAGCCGCTGTCGTGTCATCGAGCGACGATTCGATCCGCACGGTCAGCCGCTCGGCGAGTCGCGCGCCGAGTTCGAACTGGAGGAATAGCCACCATGGGCAGGGTCTTCGACGCCATTGACGGAACGCTCGCCAAGTGGGTGGCGGCGCAGAAAATGTTTTTCGTCGCAACAGCGCCACGCAGCGATCAGGGTCTCGTCAACTGCTCGCCGAAGGGCCTCGACACGCTGCGCATTCGCGGGCCGCGCGAAGTGGTCTGGCTCGATCTCGGCGGCAGCGGCATAGAGACCGTGGCGCACCTCAAGGAGAACGGCCGGATCGTGCTGATGTTCTGCGCGTTCGAGGGGCCGCCGCGGATCGTGCGCTTTCACGGGCAGGGCGAGGCGATCGAGCGTAGGCATGCGGACTTCAAGCGGTTACTGGCCGAATTTCCGCCGCCGCCGGTCTGCCGCGCCATCATCCGGGTGCAGGTGAGCCGAATCTCCGAGTCCTGCGGCTGGGGCGTCCCGCTCTTCGAGTACCGGGGCGATCGCGACGAGATTGCGCGGGCGGTGGCTGGCCGCACGCCCGAGCAGCTCGCCGCCAAGGCCGCGAAGCAGAACCGCAAAAGCGTGGACGGCCTGCCGGGCCTCGATATCGCGGCTCTGGGTATCGATCCGCGATGAGGCGGCTCCCGGCATGGGTGCTTGCGGCCGCCGCGCTACCGGCGGTTACCGTTGCCACCGAACGGCCCGCGCCGGCCAGCGACAAGGATTTCTGTGGCCGAGCACAAGGCATCATCACCGGTACCCGCATACTGCCGGTGAATCTGGTATTCACTGCCCGCCAGGATTTCGTGGAATCCAAGCCGCGCGTGCGGCCGCTCGAGACCGACCAGTTCGTCACCTATGCGGATGCGGCCGGGACGCGGCCAAAAATCGTATCCTGCAAGATGAAAAGCAGCGATCACCTGAACGCCGAGTATGGCCCGGGCGCGGCCGCGAGCGAGCGAACCTGCGGAAGTGTCAATGCCGACACGGTAGCGCGGGTCTTCGCAGCGCTCACCCCCGGCGAGCGGGCGCAACTCGTCGTCGATCGCGACCGCATCGTTCTCGAGCCGGACGAGGAGGCCCTGACCGGCGCCGCATGGACCAACGACGTCTTCAACCCGGTCCGACGCAACGAGGCCGGCGAACTGCTGATTCGCGCGAAGTCCATCCGCGTGGACTGGAACGACTGGAAATGGGCCTGGATGCCCGACCGCTTTCGCGGCCAGCACTCCTGCCACCTGATTGCCCCGGAGTACCTGCGCAGCCTGGTGCTCGGCGATTGGCGCTGATCGCGGTGGTTGGCGACACGGCGCTTGCGTCATCGCCGGCGCGCGCGTAAAGGTTTAGATACCTGCAGCGGAGACACAGTATGAAATTCCCGCAATTGCCCGCTCGCACTAGCCTGCGAGTGCTGCTCTGGTCAGCCATGATCGCCTTGTCCGTGCCCCGGGCCTGGAGCGAGCAGTCCGCTTCCCTCTGCGCGACGTCCGATCAGGCCGCGGCTGTCCGGGATCTGTATGCCAGGCCGCCATCCCCACCGAGCTTTCTCGCCGCGCCCAAGCTCGGCATGCCCGAGGCCGTCCTCCTCAGCGCGCTCGGCCCGGAGCGGGCGGTTGGCGTACCCGGCAGCGAGTTCATGAAGGTCTGGGAATCGCTGCTCGCCTGGGAAGAAGCCCGCACGCTGGTGCTGAAAGCGGGCCACGTCTTCGAGATCGAGGGCCGTCTCCACGCCGGCAAGCCATCGAAGAAAAGCAGCTTTTTCAATCTCGAGTACGGGCCCGGCCTTGGCGGGCACCTGCGCCCGGACCTGGTCTCGGCGATCTACACCTTGGAACTGCAGGGCGCCGAAGGGCCGATTCGCGGCGTGATCTTCCTCGATGGCAAGGGCGACAATGCCTTTGGCGTGTTCGTGCCGGTGGATCCCGACGGCCCGCCACCGAAGGCCATGCCGCAGTTCGAGGCGACGCGAGACCTGATGAAAAAACTGCCGCGCGCCTGCGGCTAGAGCACCTTCGCCAGGAACGCGCGGATATCCTGCAGCTCCTCCGGAGACACGGAATGGGCCATGGGATAGCTGTGCCATTGCACGGCGTAACCGAGTTTCGTGAGCTGATCGCGCGATTCACGCGCGATCCAGAGCGGCACCACGTTGTCCACCTCGCCATGGCCCATGAAAATCGGGAGCTGGCGATTGGCCGATGCTGCCTCGCCGGCCACGGAGTCGGCGAGCGGCAGATAAGCTGAAAGAATCAACAGGCCGGCGAGCTTCGATCTGTAGCGCAGCCCGGTGTGCAGCGCCATCGCTCCGCCCTGCGAGAACCCGGCCAGCACGATGCGATCGGCAGCGATGCCGCGGCCGAGCTCCCTGGAAATCAGCGCTTCGACCGCCGCGGCGCTCTCGCGGATGCCGGCATCATCCTCGCGGGTGTTGATGTCGAGGCCCTCGATGTCGAACCAGGCGCGCATGCGGTAGCCGCCGTTGATCGTGACCGGGCGCACTGGCGCATTCGGGAACACGTAGCGCACCGGCCGGTCCGGCCCCAGGTCGAGCAGCGGCACCACCGGGTCGAAGTCGTATGCATCGGCACCCAGCCCATGCATCCAGATGACGCTGGCGGTGGGCTTGCCGCCGGTTTCCCGCTCGACGGTTTCGAGTGCGCCTGACGACATCGTTTCCTCCAGCCGGTCAGCACTGAGAATGGTAGCGCTTATTGCCGGATGATCCAGCCCGATTCCCGTGGGAGCGGCGCGAGCAGCGGGGGTTTCCCTGTCGCGACTGGCGTTGCTCCGACGGACTTCCTGGACGATTCCCTTGACTTTCGGACGCGCCTGCATATTATGCGCATCCTTCGACAGTTATGCGCATGTAATGAAATGCCGGTCGCAACGGAAACCATGCGGAAGCGCCAGCAGGCTATCCTGGCGATCCTGCGCAGCCGCCGCGTCGGGCGCCAGGCCGAGCTGGTGCGGCTGCTGAAGAACCGCGGCATCCGGGCCACGCAGTCGAGCATCAGCCGCGACCTGCAGCAGCTGGGCATCACCAAGCTCGACGAGGGCTACCGGCAGCTCGATGCGCCGGCCGGCGAGAGCGAGACGGATGCCGAGCGGGTAGCCGAGTTCGTGCGCGAGATTCGCACCGCCGGGGGCAATCTGACGGTGGTGCGAACGGCGGAAGGAGCCGCACAGCAGGTGGCTCTGTACCTCGATCGCAGCGGCTGGCCGGAGATTGTCGGCACGGTGTCGGGTGACGACACGATTTTCGTCGCCACCCGCGGCGGCGGCGAGCAGCGCCGGCTGCTGGTGCGCATGCGGGCGGCGTTTGGCAACGACTAGAAAGGGCCAGATCTGGAATCTGTCCCCGGATGACACACGCAAGGCAAATGAGCAAACCGGGCAACAACTCACCCATCATCCTCGGCTTCTCCGGCGGTCTCGACACCTCGTTCTGCGTGCCGTGGATGAAGGAGCATTACGGCCGCCCGGTGGTGACGGTCACCATCAACACCGGCGGCATCGATGAGGCGGCGGCGCAGGACCTTGAACGGCGGGCCAAGGCGCTCGGCGCCGTCGAGCATGTGCTGGTCGAGGCCCGGCAGACCTTCTTCGACCGCGTGCTCAAGTACCTGGTATTCGGCAACGTGCGGCGCGGGCACCTGTATCCGTTGTGCGTCGGCGCCGAGCGCGGCATCCAGGCCACGCTGCTGGCCGAGATCGCCAGGCAGCGCGGCAGCCAGACCGTGGCCCACGGCTGTACCGCGGCCGGCAACGATCAGGTGCGCTTCGAGGTAGCGCTGCGCACACTCGCCCCCGGGCTCGAGGTGCTGGCCCCGGTGCGCGACCAGGGCTTCATCCGCAGCGAGCAACAGAAATATCTCGAAGAGCACGGCTACCCGATGCCGGTGAAGGGCTCGGCCTACTCCATCAACCGCGGCCTGTGGGGCGTGACCATCGGCGGGCGCGAGACGCTCGACTCGAAGGAATCGATTCCCGAGAGCGCCTGGGTGCTGTCCGCGCACGCCTTCGAGCAGGCGCGCCCGGCGGTGCGGCACTCGATCAGCTTCACGAGAGGCGTGCCAACGGCGCTCGATGGCGAGCCGATGGATCCGGTGAAGCTGATCGAAGCGCTGGAGAAGCTCGCCGGCCCCTACGCGATCGGCCGCGGCATCCATGTCGGTGACACCGTGCTCGGCACCAAGGGCCGGGTGGCGTTCGAGGCCCCGGCGGCAGAAGTCCTGCTGGTCGCGCACCGCGAGCTGGAGAAGCTGGTGCTTTCGCCGCTGCAGCAGCGCATCAAGGACCAGGTGGCCACCCAGTACGGCGATTTCGTGCACGAGGGCAAGCAGCTCGACCCGGTGTGCCGGGACATCGAGGCATTGCTCGCGTCGTCGCAGGACCGCGTCACCGGCGAAGTCCGGCTGCTGTTCCGGCCCGGCAACCTGTTCGTCGAGGGCGTCGTCTCGCCGCACTCCTTGATGGCCGCCACCAGGGGCGTCTACGGCGAGAAGGCGGGCGAATGGACGCCCGCCGATGCGCTGGGCTATTCGCGGATCCTCTCCCTGCCGGGCATCCTGCAGACGCGGGCCGCCGGCGGCAGCAAAGGCGCGACCAAGTGAAAACCGTCATTGCCGACAAGATCGCCTCGGTCGCTCAGCACGCGCAGCTCTCGCGGGAGCTGCGCGTCAGCGCCGATATTCCCTGCGAGGAAGGCGTGCTGATCGCCGCCGAGGTGCTGAACAACAAGGGCACCTACAACACGCTGGAGCTGACCAGCGGCCGGCAGGCGCAGGTCAAGCGCGGCGATGTGGTGGTCGGCGCGCTCGGCCATCGCAAGGCGCTGTTCGGCTATTCCGGGCACCTGCCGGAGAAGTGCGCGCCGGGCGACGTGCTGCAGATGCTGAACATGGGTGGCGTGATCGGCGTGTGCGACTCGATCAATGCCAGCTTCGGCCCACCGTTCGAGACGCGGGTGCTCGGCGCTGTGCTCGATTTTCCGTTCCTCGGCGAGCGCATCGGCGTGCCGGCGCGGGTCGGTGCCGAGAAGCTCGATGCGAATCCGGCTCTCGACACGCAGGGCGTCCCGGTGGTGGCGCTCGCCGGCACCTGCATGAATGCGGGCAAGACAGCGGCGGCCTGCGCCATCGTCAGCCGCCTGCGGCATCTCGGCTACACCGTGGATGCCTTCAAGGCAACCGGCGTGTCGCTGCGCCGGGACATCCTCGCCATGGAAGATGCGGGCGCGCGGCGCACGCTGATCTTCACCGACTTCGGCGTGGTGAGCACCACGGCGGCGAACGGCCCCGCGGTGACCCGCACCATGCTGACGCGGCTGGCCGCCGGCAAGCCCGATGTCATCGTCTTCGAACTCGGCGACGGCATTCTCGGCGCCTACGGCGTCGAGGCGATCCTGGGCGATGCCGGCATCCGCGCCGCGCTCACCTGCCTGGTGCTCTCGGCGAACGATCCGGTGGCCGCCTGGGGCGGTGTCGAGCTGCTGCGCGGGGAATTCGGCATCGAGCCCGGCGTGGTCACGGGCCCGGCCACCGACAACCAGGTCGGCCGCGACATCATCCGCGAGCGGCTGAACGTGCCCGCTTTCAACGCCATCACCGAGGCGGTGGAACTCGGCGATGCCGTGGCGAAGGCGCTGGGTTTCCGCGTGTCATGAGCACGCCGGTACCGACCATCATTCTCGGCGGCAGCGGCTACGTCGCGGGCGAGTTACTGCGCCTGGTGCTCGGCCATCCGCAGCTGAAACTGGCAGGTGTCATGTCGGAGAGCCAGGCCGGCAGTCCGATCGCGAGCGCCTTTCCGCACCTGCAGGCGATGCTCGGTGACCGGGCCTTCGATTCGAAGGAGCAGATCCTGGAACGCTTCGGGCGCGGCAAGCTGGCGCTGCTGTCAGCCGCTCCGCACGGCGCCAGCGCAGGACTCATCGGCTCGCTCGTCACCTGGGCCCGCGACCGGCATACGGATCTCACGGTGGTGGACGTCTCAGCGGACTTTCGCTTTGCCACGCCGGGCGCCTACGAGGCGGTGTACAAGCACCCGCACGGCGCGCCGCAGTTGCTGGAGAAATTCGCCTGTGCCGTACCCGAGCACCTGAAGGCCACCGACCGGCCGCATATCGGCCACCCGGGCTGCTTCGCCACCGCCATGCTCATGGCCGCGGTACCGCTATTGAAGCTGAACCTCGTCGAGCCCGATCTCTACGCGGTCGGCATCACCGGCAGCACCGGAGCGGGCCGCTCGCCGATCGCCACTACTCACCATCCGGAGCGTCACTCGAACCTGTTTGCTTACCAGGCCCTTTCGCACCGACACGCCCCGGAGGTGATGGGGATCTGCGAGCATCTGGCGGGCACGCGGCCGCGGCTGCACTTTATTCCACACTCCGGGCCATTCGCGCGCGGCATTCACATGACCGTGCAGGCGAAGCTGAAGGGCGCGACGTCGGCGGATGATCTGCGCGGCGCGCTCGCTGGCTTCTACGTGGACAGCCCGTTCGTCACGGTGACGGGCGAACTGCCGCGCGTGAAAAACGTGGTCGGCAGCAATTTCTGCCACATCGGCGTGGCGGTGCACTCGGGCAGCACCGCCGTGATGGTGGTGGTGGACAACCTCGTCAAGGGTGCCGCGGGCGGCGCCGTGCAGTGGCTGAACCGCAAGCTCGGCTTCGAAGAAACCGCCGGGCTCACCGCGCCCTCGGTCGGCTGGATGTAGCGCCCATGAACGACGCAGCCACGCCCAGCCACCTGCTCGACGTCTATCCCTACCTGCCATTCCGGCCGGTTTCGGGCGAGGGCGTGTATCTCAGCGATGGCAAGCGGCGGATCATCGATTTCTACGGCGGCCATGCGGTGGCGGGGCTCGGCTATGCGCACCCGGACGTGCTGCGCACGCTGCAGCGGCAGGCGCGCACGCTGTTCTTCCAGAGTAACGCCGTGGCGCTCGACGTGCGCGAAGAAGCGGGCCGCAAGCTCGCCGCCTTCGCCCCGGCCGGCCTCGACCACGCGTTCTTCGGCAACAGCGGCGCCGAGGCCAACGAGAACGCATTGCGGCTGGCCTGCCGGGTGACCGGACGCGCGAGGATTCTCGCCATCGAGCATGGCTTTCACGGCCGCACCGCGGCGGCGGCGGCCGTGACCTGGACGGCGGCAGGCAAGTGGTACGGTTTCCCGCGCACGCCGTTCGACGTCGGCTTCATTCCGCGCAATGACATCGCCGCGGCTGAACGCATGATCGACGCCTCGGTCGCAGGCGTAATCCTCGAACCGGTACAGGGCCAGGCCGGCTGCTTCGACCTGGATCCGCAATTCGTGCAGGCGATAGCCGCG
>CAYOFE010000068.1:0-15190 GCA_964403135.1 uncultured Chromatiaceae bacterium
GTTGCGGTAGAGCATGGCCAGCGTCACTTCGGTGGTCTTCAGCGCCATGCCGACGATGCCGACCACCCACATCCAGAACACCGCGCCGGGTCCGCCAAGCGAAATGGCGATTGCCACGCCGCCGATGTTGCCGAGACCGACGGTGGCGGAGAGCGCAGCGGACAGCGCCTGGAAGTGATTGATCGCGCCAGGGTCGGCCGGGTTGTCGTACGCGCCGCGGGTGACGCGTACACCATGGGTCAGGGCGCGGTACTGGCAGAAGCGGCTCCAGATGGTGAACAGCAGCCCGGTGCCGAGCAGCGCGAACAGCACGTAGTCGTGCCAGAGCACCGCGTTGATTGCTGAAATGGTTTCGTTGACGCCGTTCATCCGCTCACTCCCCGATCAGCATCCGCTGAACTTCGACAGTCGCGACTCGCGTCGCTCCCACAAGAGGCTTGCAGCCCGTCGTCTTTGTGGGAGCGGCGCAAGCCGCGACAACGCAGCCGCCATCCGTCATCGCTCCAGGATCGCAGTCACTCCCATCCCTCCCGCCGTGCACACCGAGATCAGGCCGCGACCGCTGCCACGCCCATCGAGCAGCTTGGCGAGCCCCGCGAGCAGCCGCGCGCCGGTGGCGGCGAACGGGTGGCCAATGGCGAGGCTGCCGCCCTTGATGTTGATGCGGCTGCGGTCGACGTTGCCCAGCGGCCGGTCGCGCCCGAGGCGCTCGCGGCAGAATTCCGCGGATTCCCAGGCCTTCAGCGTCGCCAGTGTCTGAGCGGCGAACGCCTCGTGGATCTCGTAGAAATCGAAATCCTGCAACCCGAGGCCCGCATCCTGCAGCATCGCCGACACGGCATAGGCGGGCGCCATCAGCAGTCCCTCGCTTGTCACGAAATCCACGGCGGCGACCTTGCCGTAGCGCAGGTACGCCTGCACCGGCAGGTTGCGCGCGCGCGCCCAGTCCTCCGACGCCAGCAACACGCCGGCCGCCCCGTCGGTGAGCGGTGTGCTGTTGCCCGCGGTCAGGGTACCGGCGGCGCTGCGATCGAACACCGGTTTCAGCTTGCCGAGTTTCTCGAGCGAGGTATCGCGCCGCAGGTTGTTGTCCTCGGCCGCACCCTTAAACGGGATGACCAGATCCTTGTAGAAGCCCTCGTCCCAGGCGCGCGCGGCACGCTGGTGGCTGGCGAGCGCGAGCCGGTCCTGGTCTTCTCGTGTAATGCCCCATTGTTTCGCTGTGATCTCGGTGCTCTCGCCCATTGAGAGGCCGGTGCGAGGCTCAACGACTCCCGGCAGCCCCGGCTTGAAATGCCGCGGGCGCAAGTTCAGCCAGGGCGCCAGCCGCTCGATGGCGGAACGACCGCGGAAGCTGCGCAGCAGGAGCTGGCGGTACTCGTCGGCATAGACCACCGGGGTGTCGCTGATGGAGTCCGTGCCGCCGGCAATGCCCGCATCGATCTGCCCGAGCGCAATCTTGTTGCCGATCAGGATGGCCGCCTCCAGGCTGGTGCCGCAGGCGCGCTGGATGTCGAAGGCCGGCGTGGCGGCAGACAAGCCGCTGCTGAGCACCGATTCGCGCGCCAGGTTCCAGTCGCGCGAGTGCTTGATGACCGCGCCCAGCGAAACGTCGCCGAGCGTTACGCCGCGCAACGCGAATCTCTCGACGAGCCCGGCGAGCACCGCGGTCATCATGTCCTGGTTGGATGTGTCGGCGTAATTCGTGTGCGCGCGGCAGAACGGAATGCGGAGCCCGCCGACGATGGCGACGCGCCGCGGTACCCGGTAATGCATGCGTGGTCCCCCTGGCCCCCTGCGGTGGGGCTATTGGCCGAACGTCGGCGCGTCGGCGGCGAGGAAAGCGTCTTCCTCGGCGGTGTTCGTCCGGCCGAGATGACGATTGCGGTGCGGGAAACGGCCGAACTGGTCGATGATGTCCCGGTGCAGCTCGGCGAATTCCGCGAAGGTGCGAAAGGTCTCGCGCAACGTCTCCGAGACCCCCTCGGCGAGCGCGTTGTAGATGCGCACGGATTTGGCCTGAACGTCGGCCGACTCGGTGTGCTGCAGCGGCATGAAGAAGAACACCTTCTGGATCGGCGACAGCGACTTGTGGTCGCCTTTGATGGAGCCCTCGGCGCACAGCTTGAGCGCGCGCTTGTCTCCATCGAAGGCCCGCGCCGTGCCGCGAAAGATGTTCCGGCAGAACTGGTCGAGCAGCAGGATCAGTGCCAGGCGCCCCTCGGCGGTTGACGCCCAGCGATCGAGCTCACCGCGCAACGCCCGCTCGACGAGATCGCCGAAATCGAGACGGATCTGCTCGTCCACGACGGGGTCGCTGCCGAACCAGCGCTCCATGCGGCTGTCGAGTTGCGGGGCATCGAGGGCCTCGGCCGAGAACCAGAAATCGAGAACGCGATGGATAGCCGCATCCTGCATGACGCCCGGCATCATGGCAGGCAGCTCCGGGATGCTCAACTGCCCTGCCCGAACAGGCCGCGCGCCACCGCCAGCCTGAGCAGGCCCGCTACGCTGATGGCATCGGTGATCCGGCCATCGAGCGCCATCGCCATGGCTTCGCTCAGCGGCAGGCGCAGGATCTCGATTTTCTCGGTGGAACCGAATTCCGGCTGGCCCTGTGTCAAATCTTCGGCAGTGAACACGTAGCCTTCCTCGTCGGTGACGGAATTGCTGGTGTGCAGGTACAGGATCTGCTCCCAGCGCCGCGCGGTGAGGCCGGTTTCTTCGCGCAGCTCGGCTTTCGCGGACTCGATTGGCAGTACGCCGTGCGGCGAGCCGCCCATCGGAATTTCCCAGGAATACCGGTTCAGGCAGTAGCGGTACTGGCCGACCAGCCAGGTGTAACCGTGCGTGTCGATCGGAATGATGCCGACCGCCTTGTTGCGGAAGCTGACCTTGCCGTACAGGGCCGGATTGCCCGACGGATCGAGCGCGCGCTCCTCCCACAGGTCGATCCAGGGATTGCCGTAGACGTGCCGTACGCTGAGCGTGGTCCACGGGTTCTTGTTCCGGTCCATGCAGTGTCCTTAACGGAAAGTTGCGCTCACGATACCGCAACGGCCGGGACGATCGCCCCTCGCGCCACCAGCCGGCGGAACCACCAGTGCATGCCCACCGCGCGTGCCAGCATGAACAGCGTGAAGGCGAACCACAGCGCGTGATTGCCGAAATCGCGCCCCAGGTACCACGCGGGCAGAAACACCAGGAAGGCGGAGGCGGCCATCACGACGAGCATCTCGCGCGAACGGGTCGCGCCGACGTAGACCCCGTCATAGAGAAAGCTCCACACCGAGATCAGCGGCAGCAGTACCAGCCACGGCAGGTACTCGCGTGCGCCAGCGCGCACCGCCGGGACGCCGGTGAGCAGATCAACGAGCGCCGTGCCGCCGGCCGCGTAGGCCAGGCAGAACGCTGCCGCAAAGCCGACCGACCACGCCAGCGAGCGGCGCACAGCCGCGAGCATGCCGTCGCGATCGCGCGCACCGACCGCCTTGCCGACCAGCGCCTCGGCGGCGTGCGCGATACCGTCGAGGGCGTAGGACAAGAACCATTGGAAATTCATCAGCACCGCGTTGACCGCGAGCACCACATCGCCCATGCGCGCACCCTGCGCGGTGATGAACGCGAACACGAACATCAGCGACAGCGTGCGCAGCAGCAGGCTGCCGTTGATCGCGAAGATCTGCCGGTAGCGACCCAGGTTGCGGAGCGCGGCGAGGCGCCAGTGGCCCGGGAATCGCGCCAGCTCGCGGCGCACGAACAGCAGGCCGACGGCGAGCCCGGCAAATTCCGCAATCAACGTAGCGAAGGCCACCCCGCGCACCCGCAAGCCAAGGCCCAGCACCAGCCACAACGCCAGCACGATATTCACGAAGTTGGCGCTCAGCATGACCGCCAGCGGTCCGCGCGCGTTCTGCATGCCGAGCAGCCAGCCGATCACCACGAAGTTGGCCAGCGTGGCTGGCGCGCTCAGTACGCGCACCTCGAAATACTCCCGTGCGTAGGCTCCGACCTCCGCGCTCGGCGCGAGCAGCCAGAGCGCCGCGGCCATGATGGGCCATTGTGCACCGATGATGAGTACCGCGAGCGCCACGGATGTGAGCAGCGCCTGGCCGAGCGCCTCGCGCACCGTATCGCCCTGCCCGGCGCCGCAGGCCTGGGCCGTTACGCCGGTGGTGCCCATGCGCAGGAAGTTCAGCCCCATGAACAGCACGTTGAAGAGGGTCGTCCCGGTGGCGACCGCACCAAGGTAATAGGGCTCCTCCAGGTGCCCCATCACCGCCGTGTGAACCATGCCCAGCAAGGGCGTGGTGACGGCGGATAGCATCATGGGCGCGGCAATCCGCCAGATTGCGCGGTTGCCGTACGGGTCGTTCAGGCCGGGGACAGGCTGCATTTTTCAAGCTAGCGCATAGGGTTACGCGCAGGCGCGACCCTACGGGGTTCGCGTTGGCAGGGCAATAGGCGGTCTTCGGTCGTCAAAGTTGGCGGTGGTCTTGCCGGCCGACAGGGTTTTTGTCATAAGCTGCGCCATCAGTCGAGGCGCTTCCAACAGGAGTGACGATATGCGTACGCGGGATTTGACCAGTTGCGTGTTGATCGCCGGTGTGATGACCGCCCTGGTGAGCGGCTGTGAGTACATGCAGACGACAGATCCCTACACCGGGGAGCAGAAGGTCAACAAGACCACGAAAGGCGCGGCCATCGGCGCCGCATCGGGCGCGGCCATCGGCCTGATCACCGGCAACGATTCGGCCAGCCGGAAAAAGGCGGCCCTCATCGGCGCCGGTGTTGGCGCACTGGCCGGCGGTGCGGTCGGCAACTACATGGACCGGCAGGACGCCAAGCTCCGCGCGCAGCTGCAGGGCACCGGCGTCAGCGTTACCCGCACGGGCCCGAAGGGCGAGAACATCACGCTGAATATGCCGGGCAACGTGACGTTCGCGGTGAACAGCGCCGACGTCAGCGCCTCGTTCTACCCGGTGCTGGATTCTGTGAGCCTGGTGCTGAAGGAATTCGACAAGACCATGGTTGAGGTGGCTGGTCACACCGACAGCGACGGCTCCGATGCCTACAACCAGCAGTTGTCGGAGCGCCGGGCGCAAAGCGTGGTTTCGTACCTGATTTCGCGCCAGGTGCGTGGTGACCGATTCCTGACGGTGGGCGCCGGAGAGAGTCGCCCGATCGCCAGCAATGCCACCCCGGATGGCAAGGCGCAGAACCGCCGGGTCGAGATCACGATCGTACCGATTACTTCCTGACCTGATAAAGATGAATCAAGATAATGGTTTGCATCCCCTTTCGTGCGCCGGGTTCCAGCAACCCGCGCAGGTCACTTCCGGGATGCGGGCCGGACATCGGGCTGCATCCCTTTACATCAAGAGCGGTAGCCCGCTATCTATTAATGGAATATTAATGCTTATGTTAAGTAACCCTTGAAATCAAAGAGTTAGAACGTGACGCTTGTCACGGCGGGATTTCCGGCCGGGTTTCTAAAGTCCCCGCCGACGATCGCCGCCTCGATCCGGGCAGACGACAACACGCCGCAAGAGCGTCACGGAATGAATAACGACAACAAGCATCCAAGCTCCAGGCTGGTTATTTCACCGCGTGCCGACGACCGGCCGCCTGCGCGACCGGCTCAACCCCCTTCCCGCGCGTTGGTGGACCGGCGCAAGGGCGATCGCCGCCGGCCGCGCGGCGCCGAGGAATCCGGCATCTGGCGCACCATCGCGCTGGCCGCGGGCCCCGCCCTGTGGATCAACTTCTTCTCCAAGGAAGTCGTTATCAACGGCCGCAGGATCACGTTGACCCCGAAAGAGTTCGACCTGCTGAGCCTGCTCGCGGCGCAACCGGGCCGGGTTTATTCCGACGATGAGATCCTGCAGAGCCTGTGGGGCGACAGCGACTCGGCCACGACGGCGCACATCGCTCAATACGTGCATCGGCTGCGCAAGAAACTCGGCGATGACCCGGCGGCACCCCGGTGCCTAGTCAACGTCAAGCGCTTCGGATACAAGTTGAACTGCGATCCGGCTGCGCATGCCACAGGTTCCCCAGCAACCCCCTGACGGGTTGCGGTTTGTCGTACTATCCGTCGCGTTAAGTTAAATATCCAAGGAGTTCATGTTCGTGAAACCGACCACCCGTCACTTACTGGTACTGGCCGGCGCGATCGCTTCGCTGGCCCTCGGGACGGCATTCCCCGCCGCCACACTTGCCGAGGCCGCTGACAGCGTTGCTGCGGACATCGCGGAGCTGAAGAAGGGCCAGCAGGAAATCAAGAACGAGCTTGCGGAGATCAAAAAACTGCTGACACCGAAGCCGCCGCCCGCGCAGATCGAGAAGCTCGAGAATGCGGTGGCGATCGGCAACATACCCACCAAGGGCAATGCCAAGGCGGCGGTGACGATGATCGAGTTCTCCGACTACCAGTGCCCGTTCTGCAAGCGCCATGTGGACCAGACCGTGCCGGCATTGATGAAGGACTATGTGGACAGCGGCAAGGTGCGCTATGCGTTCCGGGATTTCCCGCTGGCCGCGCTGCACCCGCAGGCGGCGAAGGCGGCCGAGGCGGCTCGCTGCGCCGGGGACCAGGCAAAATACTGGGAAATGCATGATCGGATGTTCGACCTGCAGCCGGAAATCAAGGACCAGAAATTCGCCGAGTTCGCCAAGGGCATTGGCCTCGACGAGGCGAAATTCAACGAGTGCCTGAGTTCCGGACGCTATGCCGCTGCAGTGCAGAACGATGTCGACTACGGTACGAAGCTCGGTGTGCGCGGCACGCCGACTGTCGTGGTCGGCATCAGTGACGGCGAGCAGGTGAGAAACGCGACGATCATCCGCGGTGCTCAGCCGCTGGCGACGTTCAAGGAAGAGCTTGACAAGCTGCTCGCGCTACCCGCGAAGAAATGACGCCAGCCAATTGGCGTGACGCTGATCCTCGCAGCGCCGAAGAGTGAACAAAGACGCCCGCAGTACTGCGGGCGTTTTTATTCTTGTCGCGCTATCGCGCCAGATCAAAATCGTCTTATTAACATCCCGTTAATATAGACTTAAGCTAACATTGATTGATCCGCTGAATGCACGGGCGTAGCCTTCACTTGCCAATCGACCAACCGATGGCTGGTGGACGGCGCCGATCAGGGAGACGTGATCTTTAACGTGTTCGGAAAAGGTTCGCGACCAGGGTCGCAATCGGCGCCGCTTGGGGTTTCTGTCTGGCCCATGCAGGCAGGCGGGAATTCAAAGGGACTTTCAGGAGACAACAGATGACAACCAAATCATGTAGGAAGACCCGCAGGGGGCGCACGCTGACGCAAGTGCTCGGCGCAACCGCTCTGCTTGCCGGGTTAGGGATGTCGGGGCAGGCGCTGGCGGTGCAAAGCCCGCCCGGCTGTAACGCGAACACCTTGAGCCTGACACTGAATCGCAGCACCGCGGTCGCAGTGCCGGGCCAGACCGTGACTTTTGGCGTCAGTGTCGCCGTACCGGCGACGGACAGCGGTGGCGTGCCCGCGTGTGATACCAGCAATGTCACGATCGTCGCGCGGTGTCCGGATGCGAATAACAATATACCGCCGACCACCGCGGATCAGGTATTGGCTACGAATCAGAGTTACCCGGCCGGAACGCCGCCCACCTCGGTCGGCTCGATCGACTGCGTCATGCCGGCAGTCGACACTAACAAGGCGATCAGCGCCTGGTCGTCCGCTTCCGGCACGTTGCTCGATACGGAACTGCTTGAAGGCAGCCCGTTCGACCGCGCCAACACCATCACGGTCACGGTCACTCCGTGCGCCGTGAAGATCGATAAGCAGGTATCCTGCGATGGTGGCGAGACCTGGACCGATGCGACCCTCGTTTCCAGCAACGAGGACGGCACCAACGGCTGCTCGGCCATCGGCCTGAACACGCCGATCCTGGTGCGCTACCGCGCGCAGAATACCAGTGAGAGCTGTGCTCTGACGGACTGCGAGCTGACGGAGTCGAACGGCACGTTCGGCGGCACCTTCAGCGGTTCGCCTGACATCGCGGGCATCGCGCCGGGCGCCACGACCGACTTCATTCCGGCGGTGAACAGCCCGGCTTGCAGCACGGCGTACGGCAGCAACGAGAATCCGAACGAGCCGAACACGGCGACGATCACCTGCCAGACTGGTGGCACCCCCGCGCAGGCGAGTGACCTGGCATCGTTCCAGTGCCTGCCCGTCGATGCCACGGTTGACCGCCAGGTCGATTGCGGCGGCGGGTTCGTGGACCCGACCCAGGTGCGCGCGAACGAGGACGGCACCAATGGTTGCACCGCTGTGGACGGTGAACCGGTGGCCTGGCAGTACAAGGGCTGCAACGCCGGTGCCGCCCCGCTGTACGACTGCACGCTGGTGGATCTGAACTCCACCTTCGTCAGCAACCCGATCGTGGTGGGCAACCTCGCCGCCGGCCAGTGCTCGTCGGATCTCCCGGCCACCAAGAGCCCGCAGGATTGCAGCAACGAGCTGGAGGCCTCCGAGGCGCCTGATCTCGGCAAGGTGACGATGACCTGCTGCACCAAGGATGTGGCCGGTATCGCCAATTGCAATGCCAATGATCGCGTCGATGTGTACGACGTCTCCACCGTGACCTGCTCGACTCCGTCGGGCCTGAACGCGGTCAAGGAGTGCATCGACACGGACCTCGACGGCACGGCTGACAACGTTCGCGTGACGGCTTCCGCCACCAGTGGCGAAGTCGGCTTCGAGAACTGCACGGCTACCGACACGATCTACCTCGACGATGCGACTTGCCCGCCGGCCGGTGCCGGCACGGCGATTCCGCTGAGTCCGGAGGCCGGTCAGTCGGCCAATCCGTTCAGCCTGGCTCCGGGGGCGTCGAACAGCCTGTTCGGCACCATCGAGCCGGCGCTCGACCAGAATGCCTGCAACACGGCTTCTGTGACCTGTACGGTCGCCGGAACCGCGCAGCAGGTGACGGCGGATGCGCCGCCGGTGGTCTGCGAGTTCAGAGAGGAGGAAGGTTGCATCACGCGCACCCCGGGCTTCTGGGGCACGCATCCGGGCAGCGATGCCAGGATCGGCACGTATGACTTCCTCCCGCAGACGGTTTGCGGTACGCCTCTGACCAACGTCGCGGCCGGCAACGGCAACTCGGCCATCGAGGCCATGTGCTCTGTCGGCACCGACGGCAAGATCCTGGGTCCGAACAAGACCCAGCTGATCCGTCAGTGCACGGCCGCCTACCTGAACGTGGCGGTGACGCTGGCCGAGGAAGGCGACTGCTCGTCTGGCTACCCGCAGTTGAACGCGGTGCTGGATGCCTGCTGCGACAGCGACAGCATCTGCACGGGCGAATACCAGGGCAGCTACACCATGGGCGCCTGCATCAACATCCTCGACGAGTTCAACAACAGCGAGGACACGCTGGACTCCGAGTTGCTCAATCGTCCGGGCATGGCCGATCCGACGGCCTGCCAGGGATCGAAGGGCAACGGCGTAGTGGTTCAGCCCACGCCGTAACTGCGGCACTTCGGCTCGGTGCTGGGGCTTCCAGCCCCACCACCGGGCAGAAACAAGAAAGGCCCGCCAGGGAAACCGGGCGGGCCTTTCCCTTTATGGGCTACGGCCCGTAGCGCACCAGATAGCCGTCGGTGCTGCCGGTCGCGGTGGAGAGCAAGCCGCCACCGAGGTCGATGCCGCTGTAGAACTGGCCCGTAGCGACGACCCCGCCGTCATCGTCGAGGGCGATGCCGTTGCCGTAGTCGTCCCAGGCCACGCCGGCCCCTCGCGACCAGCGACGGTTGCCGCTCGCGTCGTACTTGGCGATGAACACGTCGGTGGATCCGTCACCGTAGTGATCCGCGCCGCCAAGGCTGATCCAGCGCAGAAAGGTGCCAGTGATGGCGATTTCGCCGGCCGCGTTCCCGGCCATGCCGTTCACCATGTCGGTGTTGCTGCCGCCGAAACGTCGCACCCACAGGGCAGGGCCGCTGGAGTCGTATTTCACCAGCGCGATGTCGGTGGCCCCCGCGCTGGTGAGAGACTGGCCCCCCATGCTCGCCGTGCCTTCGAAGCTGGCGGCCAGCATCAGGTTGCCCAGGCCGTCGACGCCCAGCGCGCGGCCCTGGTCACGGCCGGTGCCGCCTTCCCGCCATGACCGCAGCAGCGTGCCATCGGCAGTGAAGTTCGCGACGAACACGTCGTCGAGGCCGGCGCTGGTGAGCGTGCCGTCGCCGAAATTGACGCTGCCCTGGAAGAACCCGCTGATAGTCGGATTGCCGCCGGCATCCACGGCTACTGCCAGGCTCTGGTCGGTGGTGTTCCCGCCGAAAGCCCGGCTCCACAGAAAAGCTCCGTTCGAGCTGTACTTGGCGACGAACACGTCGCGGCTGCCGCTGTTGGAGCTGTGTGCTGTGCCACCGAGGCTGGCGCTGCCCTGTATCCAGCCGGTGACGAACAGGTTGCCCATCCCGTCGGTGGCCAGCGCGGTGGCTGTCTCCGAGCCCGTGCCGCCAAATCGCCGCGACCACAGCAAGGCGCCATCGCTGGCGTACTTGACCATGAACAGGTCATAGCCGCCGGCACCGGTCAGCGAGTTGCCGCCCGCGAAGGTCACCGTGCCGTAGAAGTACCCGGTCACGATCGCAGATCCGTCGGCATTGACCGCTAATCCGGTTGGCATGAACTCGGCGCTGACCTCGCGGGTCCACAGGCGTGACCAGCGCAGCGCCTGGCCATCGGCGCTGTACTTCGCAAGCACGATGCCGCCGCTGCTCACATGACTGGCCTCGCCGAAGGTTACCGCGCCGCTGACGCTGGCCACGACGATTACCTCGCCATTGGGGTCGATGGCCGTCAGCCGTCCGGCGGCCGTGTCTGCGGTGGTGGCACCGCCGAACTGGAGTGACCACTGGTGAACGCCCGCCAAGCTTGCGATGTTGACCGTAGTGCTGACCGCGACCGAGGTGGCATTGTTACCGGCCGCATCGAATGCCTTTGCGGCCCAGTTATGGGTACCGTTGTCAGCGCTGGTGATGCTCCAGGCGTGGCTGTACGGCAATGTCGTATCCGTGCTTTGCAGCACGCCGTCCTTGTAGAACTCGACGCGCGCGACGCCGACGTTGTCGCTGGCGTTCGCATTGACGCTCACGGTCTGAGCGGACGTGTACGTGGTGCCCGACGCCGGTGCGGTGATCGCTACCGTCGGGCTTGTGGTGTCAGGAGCCGGTATGTTCACAGTAACGCTGACGGCGCTGGAGGTGGTGTTGTTGCCGGCCGCATCGAAAGCCCTGGCGGTCCAGCTATGGCTGCCGTTGCTGGCGCTGGTGATGCTCCAGGCATGGCTGTAGGGTGAGGTGGTATCCGTACTCTGCAGCACCCCGCCCTTGTAGAACTCCACCCTGCTCACGCCGACGTTGTCGCTGGCGCTGGCGTCGACCGTAACGGTCTGGGCCGTGGTGTATGTCGTGCCGCTGAGCGGATTCTGGATCGTCACGCTAGGGGCCGTCGTATCGGGTGGAGGTATATCCACCGAGACGCTGACGGGGCTCGACGTGGCGGCGTTGCCGGCGGCGTCGAACGCTTTCGATGTCCAGCTGTGACTGCCGTTGACGGCGCTGTTAACGCTCCAGGAGTACGTGTAGGGCGATGTGACATCCGTGCCCTGCAATGCCCCGTTGCGGTAGAACTCTACACGGCTTACGCCGACGTTGTCCGTGGCGCTGGCATTGACAGTTACATTCTGCGCCGTGGTGTAAACGGTGCCAGCGGTTGGGTTCATGATCGACGTGGCGGGTGCGGCTGTATCCGCATCGCCGATGTTTACTGTCACGCTGACTGCAGCCGAGGTGGCGGTGTTGCCTGCCGCATCATAGGCCTTGGCCGTCCAGCTGTGCGAGCCATTGGCAGTCCTGGTTATGCTCCAGGAGTGAGCGTACGGGGCGGCGGTGTCGGTGCTTTGCAGGACGCCGTTGCGGTAGAACTCCACCCGGCTGACACCGACGTTGTCGGTGGCTTTCGCGGTAACGGAAACAGTCTGGTCGGACGCGTACATCGCGCCGTCGGCCGGACTGGTAATGGAAACCGAGGGTTTGCGCGAGTCGCCCCTTGCGGTGCCGTTCTTGGCTGCAGTGGCATCGATCGGGTAATTCAGGACCGGTGCGAGCAGCAGCAGCGGAGCGACAGCCCGCGCTTTCGCGTGAACGAATTTCATGCATTCCTCCGCGTCGTCGTACTCGTAGTCGGCGAACCCGGAGGCAACACAGCCATGCGTGATCCGGGCGCCGGGCTGCGTCGTCCGGGCGTTGTTTCCCGCTTGGGTCGCAAGCGGGAAACTCAGCACGAGGAACGAGCGCAGCCGGAGTGCGACGTTAGGCGGCTTGGGTGGTGGCTGATGAGAACGACGTCACGTGCCAGAGGCCATCGGTCGGATTCGTGACCTGTCCTCGGGTGTTCTGTAAATGGCGCCACCAGTTATGTTCACGGCGCGCGAACCAGCCGGGCGAGCAGGCACGAAAAACCCGCCGGAGATTGCTCTCCGGCGGGTCGTCTGCAGCGTCTTCGGACGCGAGCTAAGCGATTACGGTGCGTATCGTGCCAGGAAGGCGTCGGTGCTGCCCGTGGTCGTCGAGAGCAGGCCACCGCCGAGGTCAATGCCGCTATAGAAGCTTCCGGTTGCGACGATCTCACCGCCGGTGTTCATGGCAATGCCGTTACCGTAGTCATCCCAGCTGACGCCCGCCGTTCTCGACCAGCGGCGGGAGCCGCTCGCGGTGTACTTGGCGATGAAGACATCGACCGAGCCGTCGCCACCGAAGTGGTCAATGCCGAGGTTGATCCAGCTGAGGAATGTGCCGGTGATGGCGATGTCGCCTGCCGCGTTGACTGCCAGGCCATTGACCATGTCGGTGTTGCTGCCGCCATAGCGGCGCGCCCAGAGGGGCACGCCCGAGGAGTCGTAGCGCGTCAGTGCAATGTCGATATTCCCGGAACTGGTGAGTGACTGGCCGGCGAACGTGGCGGTGCCCTCGAACGAGGAAGCGAGCACCAGGTTGCCACTGCCGTCGATGGCAACGGCGCGGCCCTGCTCACGGCCGGCGCCACCTTCGCGCCATGACCGCACGAGGATTCCGTCGGAGAAGAAGCTCGCGACGAAAGCATCGTCGAGTCCGGCGCTGGTCCGCGTGCCGTCGCCGAAATTGATGCTGCCCTGGAAGAAGCCACTGATCGACGGGTTGCCGTTGGCGTCCACCGCCACCGACATGCCTTGGTCGGTGGTCGTGCCGCCATAGCTGCGCTGCCAGGCGAACCCGCCGCTCGCGTTGTACTTCGCGAGGAAGATATCCCGGCTGCCATTACTCGTGCTTAGCGCCGTACCGCCCAGACTGGCGCTGCCCTGGATCCAGCCCGTAACGTACAGGTTGCCCGAGCCGTCGCGGGCCAGCGACGCAGGCGTCTCGGAACCGGTGCTGCCGTAGCGCTGCGACCAAACGTAGTTTCCGGTGCTCGAGTACTTCACCAGGAAGATGTCATAGCCGCCCGCGCTGGTCATCGTGACGCCGCCGCCGAAATCCACGGTGCCGTAGAAGTAGCCGGCTACGACGACCGACCCGTCGGCATTGACCACCAGACCGGTCGGCATGAACTCGGCCGTCGATGTCCGCGTCCACTGTCGCGACCATCGGACCTCCTGACCGTTGGCGCTGTACTTGGCAAGTACGATGCCGCCGGTGCTCGTATGCGCGCCCGCGCCGAAGTCCACAGTGCCATACACGCTGGAAGCCACCAGCACTTCGCCATCAGGATCGATGGCCGTAAGGCGGCCCGCGGCGGTATCTGTGCCTGCTGCGCCGCCAAACTGCCGCGACCACAGGTGCGCGCCGGCGGTGCTGCTGATGTTGACCGTGACGTTGACGGCGCTCGAGGTGTTACTGTTGCCGGCCGCATCAAACGCTTTTGCTGTCCAGCTATGAGTCCCGTTGTTGGTGCTGGTGATGCTCCAGGCGTGGCTGTACGGCGCAGTGGTATCCGTGCTCTGCAGAACGCCGCCCTTGTAGAACTCCACACGGCTCACCCCCACGTCGTCCGTAGCGGTGGCGTTGATGCTTACGGTCGTCGCGGTGCTGTACAGGCTGCCGGACAGTGGGCTCGTAATGGACACGGTTGGCGCGTTGTTGGTGATGTTGACGTTCAGGCTGACCGGCGAAGACGTCGTGCTGTTGCCCGCCGCATCGAACGCCTTGGCAGTCCAGCTGTGGCTGCCGTTGTTGGCGCTGGTGATGCTCCAGGCGTGACTGTAGGGCGAGGTGGTGTCGGTGCTCTGCAGCACCCCGCCTTTGTAGAACTCCACCCGGCTCACGCCGACGTTGTCGCTCGCCGAGGCGTTGATCGTCACGGTCTGGGACGTCGTGTAAGTCGTCCCGGAGGCCGGGCTCGTGATCGAGACCGTGGGCGGCGTCGTGTCGCCGGTCGAGATATTGACCGACAGGCTGATCGGGCTCGACAAGGTGTTGTTGCCTGCCGCATCGAAGGCCTTCGACGTCCAGCTGTGGTTGCCATTACTCGAGCTCGTCACGCTCCAGGCGTGGCTGTAGGGCGAGGTGGTGTCGGTGCTCTGCAGGATGGCGTTACGGTAGAACTCCACTCGTGCCACGCCGACGTTGTCGCTGGCGCTGGCGTTGACCGTTACGGTCTGGGCGGTGGTGTAAGTGGTGCCCGATGATGGGCTGGTGATCGATGTTGACGGCGGCGAGGTGTCGCCGGTAGCGATGTTGACCGTCAGGCTGACGGGGCTCGACGTGGTGCTGTTGCTGCAGTCGAAGGCTTTGGCCGTCCAACTATGGCTGCCGTTGCTGGCGCTGGTGATGCTCCAGGCGTGGCTGTAAGGCGCCACGGTGTCGGTACTTTGCAGGACGCCGTTGCGATAGAACTCGACCTGGGTAATGCCGACGTTATCGCTGGCGGTGGCATTGACGGTAACTGTCTGCGCTGTGGTGTACGTGGTGCCCGAAGCTGGGCTGCTGATGGAAATCGTCGGTGCGGTGCGGTCGGGCTTGCCGCCGCAACCGGTGTTGCCACCGCCGCCGCCACCTCCGGGCTTGGCAGCCATCGCACTGATCGGGGCGGCCAGCGCGGCCGCAATACTCACCACCGCGCCCGCGGCACGCAACTTTCGGCCAAATGACATGATTGGG
>CAYOFE010000069.1:0-15044 GCA_964403135.1 uncultured Chromatiaceae bacterium
CCACCAGCACCCCCTCCACCTCGCCCGGCTCAATACGAAAACCGCGCAGCTTCAGTTGATCGTCTGCACGACCGAGAAACTCGATCACGCCATCGTGACGCAGGCGCGCGCGATCGCCGGTGCGGTACAAACGACCGCCCGGCACCGTCGCATCGGCGACAAAGCGTTCAGCCGTCAGATCGGACCTCGCCCAGTAACCGACTGCCACGCCCGCGCCAGCGATGCACAACTCGCCGGGCACGCCCGGCGGCAGCGCCTGCAGCTGCGCATCGAGTACGCGAATCGCGCTGTTGGCGAACACACGGCCGATCGGCACGACACCGTCGCCCGTCCAATGCGGCGGCGCTTCGAAGTAGCAGCTGTCGATGGTGGCCTCGGCCACGCCGTAGGAATTGACAATGCGTGTCTGTGGCGCGCAGCGCCGGCGCAACCGGGCAAGCTCGCTGGCGTACCAGGCCTCGGAGCCCACCGCGATCAATCGCATGAAAGCGAGGTCGCCGCCGCTGCGCTCCAGGTGCGCAACCAGCAGCCGCATCACCACCGGCACGAACTCCGCCACCGTTACCCGCTGATCGAGCAGCAGTGCGCGCAGCCGCGGCGCGTCGAGCAGGACATCGCGGGGACAGAGCACGAGCCGCGCACCCGAGAGCAGCGCGCGCACCCAGTCCGCCGTGAACACGTCGAAGGCGATGCTTGCCATCTGCAGGTGTGTGTCATGCGCCGTCAGGTCGTACGCCGACTGCCACGCACGGTACGCGCTGACCACGTTGCCGTGCGTCACTACTACGCCCTTCGGCTGCCCGGTCGAGCCTGAGGTATAGAGCACGTAGGCGACGTCGTCGGAACCGACCGGCACATCGGGAGGCGCTGCCACTTGCGCATCGGTCAGGTCAGCGATTTCCTGCAACGCCACGACGCCGTGCGCCCATGCCGATGCCGCTCCTGTCCCGACAATCAGCATACCGAGCGCCGCATCCTCGACCATGAACGCCAATCGGGCTGGCGGATAATCGGGATCGAGCGCCACATAGGCTGCGCCGGATTTCAGCACGCCGAGTATCGCCACCAGCAGTTCCGGACTCTTCGGCACGCAGATGCCGACCCTCGCACCGCGGCCGATACCGGCCTGATGCAGGCGCTGCGCCATCGCGTTCGCGCGCCGATCGAGTTCGGCATAGCTCAGCGCTTCGCCGTTGCTGACAACCGCCGCTGCGCCGGCGCGCGCGACGGCCTGCCGCGCGAAGAGCTCATGCACCGTTTCCACGGCGCGACTCGCCGCGGCCTCACCGGTCATCAGCCGGGCCAGAGAATCTGACCTCGCCTGATCGAGCAGCGGCAGCTGCGACAGCGGCATGCCCGGATCGCGCAGCGCGCCGGTCAGCAGCGTGTCGAAGCAATCTGCGAGCTGCTCGATGGATGCCGCATCGAAAAGATCCGTGTCGTACTCGAATATCAACTCGAGCCCCGCCTCGTGCTGGCCGACAGTCAGCGCCAGGTCGAAATTCGATGTGCCCGGATCGATGAGCCGCCCGAGCTCGAACACCACCCCGCCGGCCTCCACCCGCCGCTGCGGCAGCGGCACCAGGTTGAACATCACCTGGAACACGGGAGCGCGCGACAGCGTGCGGTCCGGCGCCAGCCGCTCCACCAGCCGCTCGAACGGCAGGTCCTGGTGCGCGAAGGCCTCGGTTGCCGTGCGCCGCACACGACCGACGAGGCCGCGGAAATCCCGCTCACAAGCAAGCTCGGTGCGCAGCACCACGGAGTTGATGAACAGGCCGACGACGCCCTCAAGCTCCGGGCGCGGCCGCGACGACACTGGCGTGCCGACCACGATGTCAGCCTGGCCCGTGTAGCGATACAGCAGCGCCTTGAACGCCGCAAGCAGCAGCATGTAGAGCGTGCACTGCTCGCGCCGCGCCAGCGCCTGCAGTTCCGCGGCCCTCTCCGCCGCGAGCGAGCGCCACACCCAGGCACCTTGGAATCTCTGCTCCGCCGGCCGCGGACGATCTGCCGGCAGTTGCAACGACGGCGGCGCGTCATTCAACCGTCGCAGCCAGAAGTCGAGCTGGCCGCGCTGACGCGGTGTTTCGAGCCAGCGCCGCTGCCACGACGCGAAATCGGCATACTGCACCGACAACGGCCCCAGTGCCGCAGGCTGGCCCGTCACGCAGCCCGCATAGAGCGCCGTCAGCTCGCGAAACAGAATGCCGTTCGAAGTGCCGTCGGTAACCAGGTGATGGATCACGAACACCAGCTCGTGCCGATCCGCACCGAGCTGCAGCAGGCGGACTCGCAGCAGCGGGCCGCTGGCGATATCGAACGGCTCGCATGCCAGCTCACGGCGCCGCCGCTCGACGGTATCGGCGTTTGCCGGCCTCAGGTCCTCCGGCATAACCGGCACCGACAAACGCTCGCTGATACGCTGCACGGGACGGCCATCGACCCTTGCGAAGGTGGTGCGCAGACTTTCGTGGCGTTCGATCAGCTGATCGAGCGCCGCCTGCAATTTCCGCCGATCGAGAACGCCCTGCACGCGAATGGTCCACGCGATGTTGCAGGCCGCGCTGCCCGGGTCGAGCTGCTCGAGGAACCACAGCCGTTCCTGGCCCCAGGACAGCGGCAGACCGGTATCACGCTGCAAGGGGCCGGCGTCGTCGCCGGGCGCAGTCTGCGCCCGTAGCTCCGCGATGCGCGCCGCGAGACCAGCCACCGTCGGATAATCGAAGAGTTCCTTCAGGTTCAGCGTCAAACCGAACGTGCTCCCGGCGCGCGCCAGGAGCCGCATCGCCAGCAGCGAGTGGCCGCCGGCGTCGAAGAAGTTGTCCGCGACGCAGGCATCAGCCACCCCGAGCACCTCGGCCCAGATCGCCAGCAGCGCCGCCTCGGTTTGATTCACCGGATCGCGTCGCAGCGCCGGCTCGCGCCGTTGCCATGCCGGGGACGGCAATGCGCCGTGGTTCACCTTGCCGCTCGGCGTGAGGGGCAGCCGGTCCAGCACCACCCATGCGGCGGGACGCATGAACTCCGGCAACGCGTCGGCAATCGCATCACGCAACACCGTGACATCGGGTTGCGCAGCGTCGCCCGCGACATACGCCACCAGGCAGGGTTCGCCGCGCGGATCCTCGCGCACCGCGACTGCCGCCTGCCGGATGCCGGGCTGGCGGCGCATCAGCGCCTCGATCTCGGCGGGCTCGACGCGAAAACCGCGGATCTTCAGCTGCCGGTCACCCCGCCCGAGGCATTCGATACTGCCATCCGGAAGCCGGCGCGCGAGATCTCCGGTGCGATACAGGCGCGCCCCGGGCGTCGCGCTGAACGGATCCGCGACGAATCGCTCCGCAGTGAGCTCCGGGCGGCACCAGTAACCGGGCCCGATGCCGATACCACCGACGCAGAGCTCGCCCGGCACGCCGATCGGCACCGGCTGCAGCTCGTCGTCGAGCACGTAGGCCGTGACGTTGGCGATCGGGCGGCCGATCGGGATGCGCGCCGGCATGCCATGGAGCGTGCCGGTATCACACCAGGTCGCATCCCAGATCTCGGATGTGCCGTAGGTGTTCAGCAGGCGCGCGCGCGGCGCAGCGCGGCGCAACGCCGACCACAGCGCCGGGTCAAGCGGCTCGCCGCTGGTGATCACGGTGCGCAGACGTGGCAGCCTTGCCCCAAGGGCGGGCTCGTGCTCAAGGATCGCACGCAGCAGCGCCGGGACCAGCACGAGTTGCGTGACGCCGTCGGCCGCGAGCGCCGGCACGAGCCGCGCCGGGTCGCGCGTCACCTCTGCCGGCAGGATAACCAGCGGAATGCCGTGGACAAGCGCGCCGAAGATCTCCCACAGCGAATCGACAAAATTCACCGTGGTGCGCAGGCAAAACACGTCGGCGCCCGAAAAACCGCACGACTGCCACATCCAGTGGCAGCGATTGACCGCGCCGCGATGCGTGCCCACCGCCCCTTTCGGCTCGCCGGTCGAGCCCGAGGTATACAGCACGTAGGCAGCGCCGTCAGGGGTGACGTCGACAGGCGCGACGGTGGCGGGCGTGGCGCGCCAGTCCACGGCGTCGACATGCAGCCGGCGGACACCAGTCCCGCCGACCTCCGGCAGGATGCCGGACTCCGTGAGCAACGCTCGCGCGGCCGAATCCTCGAGCATGAAGCGCTGGCGCGCCGCCGGATACGCCGGGTCGAGCGGCACGTAGGCCGCTCCACAACGCAGTATCGCCAGCAGGCCGATCACCAACTCCGGCGATGGCTGCACCGAGATCGCGACAACATCGCCGGCGCGTATCCCCTGCGCCTGCAGCAGCGCCGCGAGGATAGCGACCCGCCTTTGCAGTTCCGCGCAGCTCATCGCCTCGCCGCCGAAGCGCAGCGCCACCGCCGGCGGCTGCTCCTCGCAACGACGCGCGACCAGTCCGTGCAGCGTCGCATCGGACGGATAGTCCATGCGCGTGTCGTTCCACTCGAACAGTACACGATGGCGATCCGCGGCCGGCAGCATCGGCAACCGGCCGATCGGGCAATCCGGGTCCGCGACGATGTTGCCGAGAAGTGTCACGAAATGATCCGGCACGGCATCGAACAACCAGTCCTCGAACAACGCCGCCGCATAGCAGAGGTGCCCGGCTAAAGGGCCTCCTCGGCCGTGATCGGTGATCGAGAACTCGATGTCGAAGAACGACGCCCGGTCGGCATGCATCGGCTCGATGCGAAACACCACACCGCTGGCCGTTTGCGCCGGTGCCGCCACATCGAACTGGAACAGGATCTGCGACAATGGCGGTTCGCCGCCGCGCCGGCCTTGCCACGCCGCTTCGACCACGCGGGCGAAAGGCGCCTCGCGGTGCTCGAGCGCGCCGAGCAACGTGGCGCGCTCGCGGGCGAGCAGCGCAGCGAAGCTCATGTCGCGGCGCAGTGGTGTGCGGAACAGCACGTTGTTGATCAGGCAACCGACCATGCGCCGGCGTTCCGGCGTGTCGCGGAACGTGACAGGCGAACCGATCACCACATCGTCCTGGCCGCTGTATCGGGCCACCAGCACGCGCCATGCCGCGAGCAGCACGGTGAAGAGTGTGACTTCCTGTACGCGGGCGAGGCCGCGCAGTTGCGTGGCGAGGCCGGCGGGTATCTCGAAAGCGCGGCGCCGCGCGGCACCGGATTCGTCGGGCCGTGCCCCGGCCCGCATCGGCAGGGCATGGCGTGGTGGCGCCCCGTCCAAAGCCTGCCGCCACCACGCGCACAACTCATCGAGCCGCGACTCGCCGAGCGACTCGCGCTCCTGCGCGACGAAATCGGCGTAGTTGGCGAGGACCGGCGACAGCATTGCGGAGTCCCCGGCCGAATAGGCTGCGGCCAGCTCATCGCGGATCACCGCCACCGATGGCCCATCGGCAATACCATGCCACGCGGTGACCAGCAGCACGTGTGCCTCGTCTGACAAGCGCACCAGCTCGGGCCGCAGCAACGGGCCGTTCGCCAGGTCGAACGGCCGGCGGATCGCGGCGGTCGCGTGAGCAGTCAGCGCCTGCTGCCTTGACGGGGAATCGAGCGGAGAAAGGTCGAGCAGCGGCAGCTCGCCGCCGGGCACCTCGTCGATGACCTGGAACGGTGCGCCATCACGTGTCAGCACGCGTGCTCGCAGGATGTCGTGCCGCTCCAGCACCGCGCGCCACGCCGCCTGCAGCCGCGACACGTCGAGATAGCCGTCGAGGTGAATCGCGAACTGCTCATTTGCGCCCGCGTGCCCCGGGAAGCGCTGCGCAAGCAGCCAGAAGCCGCGCTGCGCGAAACTCAGCGGGCGGGCGCCGTCGGCGGTCGCGCGGGCTTCGCGATGGCGGATCAGGCTGATGATCTCCGCCTTGCGCGATCGCAGCTCCTCGATCACGCGATCGTCGAGCCCTTCGCCATGGGCGCGGTAGCGCAGCCGATCCCCGTCGGCCCAAAGCTCCACGCCCGCCTCTCGCAGGTGCCTGAGAAGTTCGGCGGCGCTCATATCTCGCCGTGAGTGCGGAAGGGCTTCTTCTGTCGCGCGCGCGGCGCGGTGGCGTGCTCGTGCCGCGCTGCGTAACGGCCGGCTACCGCCGTCGCATGACGCTGTTCGAGATAACTCGCGAGCTTGGCAATCGTCGGTGCCTCGAAGATCGCCGCCAGCATCACGCCGTCATCGAGCAGCTGCTGCAGGCGAGTAGTAAGCCGCACGGCGGCGATCGAGTCGCCGCCGAGATCAAAGAAATTGTCCTGCACGCCGACCGCGGCCACGCCAAGTATTTCCGACCACAGCGAGGCCAGATCGGATTCGAGCGCCGACTGCGGCGCGCCGCCGTGCCCGCCCCAGGTGCGGGCCGCACCCGGCACCGGCAGCGCTCGCCGGTCGAGCTTGCCATTGGGGCCGATTGGCAGCGCATCGAGATACATCCAGGCGTTCGGCAGCAGCGGTTCCGGCAGATGCCGCGACAGCCAGGCGCGCAACGCGCCCGGCGCGACCCCGGCGGTCAGCGATGCGCCCGGCGCAAGCAGGCGGCGATGAATCTCGGTGCCGCCGAACGAGGTCTCATGGTGACGGCTGACGTAAGTGCAACTGCGCTGCGCTGCGCCCTGCGGAAACGTCGCGCGGATGCGGTAATCGGGAAAGATGCTGCCCGCCGCCGGGGCCCAGTCCCAGCGCGCGCCGATCACATCGCCCGCCTGCACCGCCACCGGCCCGTCGGGAAACGGGAAAAACACCGGCAACCACGCGTACTGATGATCGAGATAATCGATGTGGATGCCCGCGGCGGTGGTCACCACCGTCCAGAGCAGGAATCCGTCACAACGCGCGCTGCGCGCAATGCTGAAGTTCGCCCCGCCCCGGCCTGCTTGCGGCAATGCGCCACGAAAATCGAGATCCTCGAAAACCTGGCGGCCGGAGATGAGCTGGCCCGCCGGAAGATTGCGCACGCACAGGCGGACATCGAACTCGCGACCCTCGGCGGCGAACAACCTTTTCACGTAGTCGCGCGCCAGCGCGCTGAACACGGGTTGCTCGCGCAATTCCTCCGGCAGTTCGACGGCGGCGATCATCGTCTTGCAGCGCGACGGCACGGGCACGCAGCCCGGCGCGAAATGCCGCCGCACGCGGTTCCAGATGGCGGCTATGCCGTCCGCACCCCCGATATTGCCGATGATGCCCTGCGTGCAGACCTGCACCGGCTCTGCGACCGGCACCTCGGCCGCATCGCCTTCGATCAGCCGGATGCGATCCTCGAGATTCGCGGCGCGAAGCCGGGCGCGCGCCTGGGCTGCGGCATCCGGCAGCACTTCGACCGCATAGACTCTCTTCGCGCCAGCGTCGACCGCCATGCGCGCGAGCAATGCCTCGGGCCCGGTGCCGAGATCGAGCACCACGCGATCGCGGGCGTAGCGCTCGAATGCGGCGCGGAATGCAGCGTTTCGCACCGGGTCGGTGCTCATGATTTCGTAGAGCAACCGGTCGTACACCTGGTAGGCGCCGAGCGACGGCCAGAACTCCGGCCGATCGGCCGGCGCTGCGGGCATCGGCGGGCCGTTCTCGCCGGGCACTACATAGGCGACCAGCTTTTCCGCGCCGCCCTCGTCCGCGCGGATCGCGGCCGCCGCGGCGCTCACCCCCGGATGCGTGCGCAGCAGGGACTCGATCTCGCCGAGCTCGAGGCGGTGTCCGCGCCATTTCACCTGGTCATCGGCGCGCCCCATGAACTCCAGTTCGCCGCCCGGCATCGCCCGCACCAGGTCCCCGGTGCGATACACGCGCGCCGCGCACCCCGGTAACGATACGAAACGCTGCGCGGTCAGGGGAGCATCGTTGATGTAACCCTGGGCGACGCCCGGCCCGCCGACATAAAGCTCGCCGGTCTCGCCAGCCACTACGGGCCGGCCCGCCACGTCGAGCACGTGCACGGCGACGTCGGCCAGCGGGCGCCCGATATTGCGCGCATCCTCGGCGCTCGCCGGCCCAAGGTACTCGCGATACATGACATTGCCGCCGGTCTCGGTGATGGCATAGGTATTGACCAGCCGCGGCATCGCGGGGCCGCGCCGCGCGAACCAGCTCTGCAGGTCTTCCGCACGCACCGCCTCGCCGCTAAGCACCACGCAGCGCACGCGAAGTTCCGGCCACGCATCGGTGAATGCCGCGCTGAGCAGCGTCTCGCGGAATGCCGATGGCGTCTGGCTGAGGATGCTGACACCGGACTCGCGCAGGAACTGGCGCAGCAGCGCCGCATCGGCGCGCGCCGCAGCCGGCGCCAGCGCCAGGCACCCGCCATGAGCGAGCGCCCCGAAAATCTCGAATACGGAAAAACCGAACGCCACCGAGTGCAGCTGGCTCCAGGTTTCTTCAGGCCCGATGCCGAGGCGCACACCGATGTCATCGAACAGCCGCGCGATATTGCCGTGCGTGACCGCCACGCCCTTCGGCTCGCCGGTGGAGCCCGAGGTGAAGATCACATAACAGAGGTCGCCGGCACCGATCGGGCCGGGCAGGTCTGCGGCACTCTCAGCAGCGATCGCTGCATGGTCGCGGTCCACGCACAACGCCCGGATGCCATCGGCACCGGCGAGGTCGAGCAGGTGTTGCGCACTCACCAGGAATTTCGGCCGGGCCTGCGCCATGATCCGCTGCAACCGCTGCGCTGGATACGCCGGGTCGAGCGGCACATAGGCCCCACCCGCCTTCAGAATCCCGAGCAGCGCGACGATCAGTTCCGGCCCGCGATCGAGGCACAGTCCGACCGTCGTGTTGGCAGCCACGCCCATCGCCTGCAGCCGCCACGCCAGGCGGTTCGCCCGCTCGTTGAGGTCACGGTAAGCGAGTTCCCGGGCGCCGGCGCGAATCGCCACGGAATCCGGATGCCGCCGCGCCTGCTGCTCCACCCGTCGTGGCAGCGACGTGGCGAGGTCTCGCGCATTTGGCCGATTCCCCATCATTGTCGTTGTTGTCCTTCCGTGGGAATTCCGCCGTCGCGCTTAACTGCGCCTCCGGCACTCCAGTGCCACGATCGGCGGATTGTCGAGATACTCGCGCCAGTAGGCCGTGCCGAGTTCAGCCTCGCCCACGGGATCGAGTCGCAGCGAATGCCAGCGAATATCGGTCAGGCCGGCCGATTCGAGCGCATGTTCGTACGTGGATTGCTCATGGTGATAAGCCTGAAAGCGATACATCTCGCGGCCCGTGATCATGCAGTAGGTGATGGCCGAACCCTCGCGGCGCGGCTCTGTCACGGATTTGCTGAACCCGTACTGCGCATAGCCAGCGTAACGGGCCGCCGGCTGCGCGGGGTTCTCGTTCAGGGCCACGAAGCGCCCGCCGGGCGGCAGGTGCGCGGCGATCCGCTCGCACATACGGCCGAGATCGCGGGCGTCGCGCGCGTAGTGCAGCAGGTGCGCGGCGACCACCAGATCGAATTCGCCGAGATCGGGCAGCTGCGCCACATCGCTCACCACGTACTCGACGCCAGGCACGGGTTGCTGTCGGGCGAGCGCGATCATCGCCGCGGAGATATCCACGCCGACCACGCGGCGCGCACCGCGAAACGCGAACTCGCGGGTGTAGCAGCCTTCGCCGCAGGCCAGATCGAGCACGGCGAGTCCGCCGACCGAACCGATCAAGCCAAGAAAGGTATGCGCCTCGACGAACCGGCGGATCGGCGCGCGGCGCGAGCGCTGATATTGCGCGGCGATCGCGTCGTACTGTGCCGCGTCCGCTGCGCCCGCCGTCTGCGGTACGATCGTCACCGTGCCCCACTCGCGGCCCACTGCCGCAACAGCGCGAGCGACTCCTCGCGAAGGCATCCGCCGGATATCTCGATCCCGGGCGCGAGTGCAGCCGGGTCCGCCACCGTCATCAGTTCACGGCGCGTCACCGCCTGCATATCGGCGAGGCTTGCGCCATAGACGATGCGACGAATACCGGCGTAATGGCAAGCGGCGAGACACATCGGGCACGGCTGCACGGTGCAGTACATTTCGCCGCCATCGAGATCGAGGCGACGCGCGGCGCGGCACGCAGCGCGGATCGCCACGATCTCGGCATGCGCCGTGGGATCGGTCTCGGCGACAACCGCGTTCGACCCGGTAGCAATGATTTGGCCGTCGCGCACGATACAGGCGCCGACGGGCGGCTGCCCGGACAGGCCGGCGCGGCGCGCGGCCTCGATGGCTCGCGCCATGAAAGCCGCATCGCGCGCTGCCGCGCTCGTCGCATTGACAGCAGCGCACGCGGCCCCGCTCACGCCGCGTCCTCGCCCTGGTAAATGCAGCCGGACGTGCAGGTTTCGTTGATCAGCACCCTGGAGAGTTCCGGCAGCTGCGGCTTGAGCTTCATCCATATCCATTTCGCCAGCACTTCGCTGGTCGGATTTTCCAGGCCGTCGAGATCGTTCAGGTAGTTGTGATCGAGCTGCTCGTAGAGCGGCTGGAAGACCGCGCGGATGCGCGCGTAGTCCATGATCCAGCCGGTGTGCGCATCGACTTCGCCGCGCACGTAGATCGCGATCTTCCACGAGTGCCCGTGCAGCCGACCGCACTTGTGGCCGGGCGGCACGTTGGGCAGGCGATGCGCCGCCTCGAAAATGAATTCCTTATATATCTCCATCGCGAGTGTTGGCCGCAACGTACGGCGCCGCCTTCGTCGAGCGCGCACGGGACGGCAAGTGTGGTTGAGGTTAACTCTCTAACTGATTGTTCTATATGGGACTATATTTGACCGTATTCGCCCCTGGTCGAAACCAGCCCTATTCTGCATGACTCGCGCCAGCGGGGCCACCCGGCGGGCGAATCGCCGCGTCGGCGCGGCGGCGATGGACCTTTTGATGGGCAGGCGCCAGCGGCCTACCGGCGAACGTACGCTTCACCGGAGGGTTCTTCGGCTGGCCCGTCCGGCTCGCGCAGAGCACATCGGCTGCGGCCGCTGCTGCGGCCCTGTTCGTTCATCGTCGCGGTGACATTTCACGGCAATCAGTCAGCGGAAGGGCCAGACTTCAAGTCTGTCCCCGGCGGGCTGCCCGGGGCGCTCGGGATCACGCCCGCGCGGCATCGAGGCCGGGATGCTTCGAGCGCAGCCATGGACGGCGCAGCGCGATTTAGCGCGGGGGTGATCCCGAGTCGCCTGAGCAGCCCGACCCAATAGCATGCCGGCAGGGCAAACGGAACTGTCCGACTGACCGCATCGCCGGTAGGCCGCCGGCGCTGGCGCCGCCTCATGCAGAAGTGTGCTGCCGTCAGGCGGCCTGCCCGAACCGTCAAGCGGGCCAGCCGCAGCCTCAGGTTACAATGCCGCCATGAACGCGCCAGCCACGATTCGCTCCATCGCCGTCATCGGCGGCACCGGCTCGCTCGGCGGCGGACTGGCCCGCAGATGGGCCCGCGCCGGCTATGAAGTCATCATCGGCTCGCGCGATGGCGCCAAGGCGACAGCCGCCGGCGCAGAACTCGCCGCCGCGCTGCCCGGAGCGCGTGCGCGCGGCGCTGCGAATCGCGAGGCCGCCGCGGCCGCCGATCTGGTGGTGCTCGCGGTGCCTTTCTCGCACCAGGCATCGATCCTCCAGGACATTCGCGACGCGCTGAAGGGCAAGATCCTCGTCGATACGACGGTGCCGCTGATGCCGCCCAAGGTGACGCGCGTTAGGCTGCCGCCCGAAGGTTGCGCGGCACTGATCACGCAAAAGATCGTCGGTGCCGAGACCACGGTGGTGTCCGCCTTCCAGAACGTGGCGGCCGACGTGCTCGCCAGCGACCAGACACCCGATTGCGACGTGCTGGTGGCCGGCGACAAGGCCGATGCCCGCGAGCTGGTGATCGGGCTGGCCCGCCAGGCTGGCTTTCGCGCCTGGCATGCGGGGCCGCTCGCCAACGCGGTGGCCATGGAGGCGCTGACCTCAGTGCTGATTTTCATCAACAAGCATCACAAGGCCGATCACGCCGGCATTCGTCTCACCGGCGTGAGTTGATTCACCCAGGCGCCGGGTGTCTGGCAGGAAAGCATGTCCTGTCCCGCTTTATCCTTTTTGCCGCTGCCGGGCCTGCCTGTGGTACAGCCGGGCGACGACCTCGCCGCGCTGATCATTGATGCGCTGCGCGCCGCCAACCTGCAGCCGCAGGCGGGCGACATTCTCGCCGTCACGCAGAAGATCGTTTCCAAGGCCGAGGGCCGTATGCGGCGACTGGCGGAGGTCAGGCCCTCACCCCGCGCGCGTGAACTCGCCCAACAGTGCGCCAAGGATCCGCGCCTGGTGGAGCTGATACTCGAAGAATCCAACGAAGTACTGCGCTGCCGGACGAACGTGCTCATCGTCGAGCACCGGCTCGGCTTCGTTATCGCCAACGCCGGCATCGACCGCTCCAACGTCGCCGGCGGAGACGACGCAGTGCTGCTGCTGCCGCTCGACCCGGATGCGAGCGCGGCGCGGCTCCGCCAACGGATCGAAGCCGCATTTGGCGTCAGACCTGGCGTGATCATCACCGACAGTGTCGGTCGCGCATGGCGCATGGGCACGGTCGGCATCGCAATCGGCGTGGCTGGTGTGGTGGCGTTCGAGGACCTGCGCGGGCGCACCGATCTTTTCGGCCGCGCGCTGCAGGCGAGCGAGATCGCCCCGGCGGACAGTCTCGCCGCCGCGGCCGTACTGGCGATGGGCGAAGCCGCGGAGTCGACGCCGGTGGTGCTGGTGCGAGGCTTTCCGCCTGCCGATTCCACGCAACCTGCGAGCGCGGTGCTGCGCCCGCAGCGCGACGACCTGTTCCGCTGATGAACCGGGCCTGCTCGCAGCGGCAACGCCCGTGGGAGCGACGTCAGTCGCGATTCCCGGCGCGGGATTGCTCGTGCGTTGCGTAGTCCTCTCCGGAGGCATTGGCGGCGCCAAGCTCGCGCTCGGGCTCGACCGCGTGGTCGCGCCGGGCGAGCTCACGATCATCGGCAACACCGGCGATGACTTCGAGCATCTCGGGCTCGCCATCTCCCCCGATCTCGATACGTTGCTCTACACGCTCGCCGACATCGTCAACCGCGAAACCGGCTGGGGCCGGCGCGACGAGACCTGGAATTTCATGGCGGAGACCGAGCGGCTCGGTGGCGAGACCTGGTTCCGGCTCGGTGACCGGGATCTCGCCGTGCACGTCGAGCGCACACGACGGCTCGCCGCGGGCGATTCGCTCTCGGCGATCACGGCCGATTTTGCGCGGCGGCTCGGCATCCGTTCGCAGCTACTGCCGATGAGCGATTCGCCGGTGCGCACCCAGGTTCGCACCACCGGCGGTGCACTCGGTTTCCAGGAGTATTTCGTGCGCGCGCAGGCGCGACCGGTCGCCACCGGTTTTGACTATGCGGGCGCGGCCGAGGCCCGCCCGCCCGCCGCGGCGCTGGAGGCGCTCGCCGATCCGGCGCTCGGCGCCATCCTGATCGCGCCTTCCAACCCCTGGCTCAGCATCGAACCGATGCTGGCGATTCCCGCGCTGCGGCAGGCTCTGCTCGCCTCGCCCGCCCCGGTGGTTGCCGTCTCGCCCATCGTCGCGGGTGCCGCGATCAAGGGCCCGACGGCCAAGATCATGGGGGAACTCGGTCTGCCGGCCAGTGCCGAAGGCGTGGCGCGGCACTACCGCGACCTGCTCGACGGCTTCATACTGGATGCGCGCGACCGGGAAACGGCCGCGGGGATCGAGCCGATGGGCATGGCAGTGGCTGCCACGAATACCGTCATGCGCACGCTGAACGACAAAGCCGCGCTGGCGCGCTTTGCGCTCGAGTTTGCCGGAACGCTTCGTTGACAGTGCATAAACCTAAAACCTGGGCCCTGGTGTCCGTAAAATCGCCGGCGCGGTCGAAGAGCCGGTTGTCGGGCGTGCTTACCCCCGCCGAGCGCGGCGCGTTGTCGCGATACATGGCCGCGGATGTGATCGCCGCGCTACGCGAGTCCGGACAATTGGCTGGCATTGCGATTCTCAGCGGCGATGCGCTCCCTGACTTGCCCGCCCTCGGCTGCAGCAGCCGGGTGATCGCCGATGACCCGGCGCTGGACTGGTGCGGCAACCTGCAGCGGGCGGCCAAGCAGCTCGAAGCCGGGGGTGCCGGCACCCTGCTCGTCGTGCCCGCAGACCTCCCGACGCTGCGTCCCGCGGATGTGCGCGAGCTGCTGGCGGCGCATCGCGACGGCCTGACCGTGTGCCCGGCGGCACGCGACGGCGGCACCAACGCGCTGGTCGCCACGCCGCCCTCCGCCACCGAGTTCCTGTTCGGCCTCGATAGCGCGCGCCGGCACCTGGAGTCAGCCATGCGCCGGGGCTTCACGGCCACGCGCCTGGAAATGCCGGCCTTCGCGTGCGATATCGACACGCCGGATGATCTGCGCTGGCTCTGCGAGCAGCGCGTGGACAGCACGGCGCGCCGTTATCTCGACGAGATCAATCTGCCCGCGCGCTTGCGCGCTGAGGCGACCGTCGCATGCTGAACCGCGTCGGCAACTGGCAGGCGCTCGGCCGCGACGACATCGTCGCGCTGGCGCTGCATGCGCCGCTCTGCGGCCTCCGCCGTGCCGCGGCGGCGCTGCGCGACTCCAGCAAGGGCGCGGCGATTTCGTATTCGCGCAAAGTATTCATACCGCTGACCGAGCTCTGCCGCGACGTATGCCACTACTGCACCTACGCCAAGACGCCGCGGCGGCTGAAGCGCGCCTATCTCGCGCCGGACGAGGTGCTTGCGATCGCGCGGGCCGGCCAGGCGAACGGCTGCCGGGAAGCGCTCTTCACGCTCGGCGACAAGCCGGAGCTGCGCTACCGCGCCGCACGAGAGGCGCTGAAGGAACTCGGTTACGACACCACGCTCGCCTACGTGCGCGCGATGGCCGAGATGGTGCGGAGGGAAACCGGGCTGCTGCCGCATCTGAACCCCGGCGTGCTTACGCTCGACGATTACCGCTCGCTCCGCGCGGTGGCGCCCTCGATGGGCATCATGCTGGAATCGGTGTCACCGCGGCTCTTCGCCAGAGGCGGCCCGCATTTCGGCTCGCCGGACAAGGAGCCGGCGCGCCGCCTGC
>CAYOFE010000070.1:0-4154 GCA_964403135.1 uncultured Chromatiaceae bacterium
GGCGGCCGCGAACCCGAGCGAGGCTGCGAGCGGGGCCATGCGCCTGGAAGTCCGGGTCCGGGTCGCAGCCGACATGGCTGACAAGGTGAAGCCGGGGGCAGCGGTGTTTCTGATCGCGCGTGATCCTGAGCGCCCGGGCCCGCCGGTGGCCGTGGTTCGTGGCCAGGCGGCCAGCCTGCCGTCGACCATGGTGCTCACCGATGCCGACGTCATGGTGCCGGGCCAGAGTCTGGCGAATCTTCCCAGATTGGGCATCACCGCGCGCATTGCCAATGGCGGTGAAGCAAGCGCCACCAGCGGTGACCTCTTCGGCGAGGTTGCCTGGACACGCGGCGCGCAGATGCCGCTGCAGATCACCGTCGATCGCATCGTGCCATGAGGCTGAGGTGACAAACTCACGCGCAGTCCTGCAGGACATCGCCGCGTTGGTCGGCATTCCCTCGGTCAGCAGCGCGCTGGCCGGCCGCGACATGCCGAACAGGGCTCTGATCGATTATCTGGCGGGCCGAATGGAAGCGCAGGGTTTCGATCTGCAATTGCAGGAAACCGCTGGCGGCCCCGGCAAGCGGAATCTCATCGGTTCGCTCGGCCGGGGCGCGGGCGGGCTGGTGCTCGCAGGACACACCGACACAGTGGCCTGCGACCCCGGCACCTGGCAAAGCGACCCATTCGTATTGAGCGAACGCAACGGGCGGCTGTACGGTCTCGGCGTATGCGACATGAAGGCGTTTTTCGCCCTGGCGTTGGCTGCCGCCGCAGAATTCGAGGCCCGCGAACTGCGCCGCCCGCTGGTGATACTCGCCACCGCGGACGAGGAAACCAGCATGGCCGGTGCGCGAGCGCTGGCGGCTACCGGCCAGGCCCCGGGACGTTATGCGGTGATCGGCGAGCCTACTGGCCTGCGACCGGTGCGTTCGCACAAGGGCATCCTGATGGAACGCATCCGCGTGCACGGGCACAGCGGTCACTCCAGCGATCCATCACTCGGCCGTAACGCCATCGAGGCGATGCAGCGCGTCCTCGTCGCTCTGCTGGAGTGGCGCGCCGAGCTGCAGCGGGCACACTTCGATCCGGCTTTCGACATTCCGACGCCGACGCTTAATCTCGGCCGCATTCACGGCGGCGACAATCCGAACCGGATCTGCGGCAACTGCGAGCTTGATATCGACCTGCGGCCACTGCCGGGCATGTCGCTGACGTCGCTGCGCGCCGAATTGCATGACCGCGCCCGACACGCGGTTGCGGGCAGCGGTTGCAGCGTCAGCTTTGAAGTCCTGTTTGGAGGAATCGAAGCGATGAGCACGCCGGCCGACTCGCCGCTCGTCAGGGCGGCAGAGGAATTGACCGGTACGATGGCAGAGGCCGTGGCTTTCGCGACTGAAGCGCCGTTTTTCGCGCAGCTGGGGACGGATGTGCTGATACTCGGACCGGGCTCCATTGCGCAGGCGCATCAGCCTGACGAATATCTGGAGCTGGCGCGGCTGCAACCGATGCTCGAGGTGTTGCGTCGCCTCATTCGGCAGTTCTGCTGCGATTAAGCCCAGCGGCCGCGGCATCGCAGGGCCACGGGGCAGGGCATAGGGGTAGGCAATGACAGATGAGGTTCGCGAAATCAGCCACTTCGGACCGGCTCTGCTCCGGGAGCCACTGCTGAACAAAGGTGCGGCATTTACCGAAGAAGAGCGGCGTTTGTTCGGCCTGGAAGGGCTGTTGCCGCCGCGCCCGATCAGCATCGGGACTCAGCGGCGCCGCGTCTTCGAAAACCTCGATCGCATCAGCGACCCGCTGGAAAAATATGTGGCGCTGGCGAGTCTGCACGACCGCAACGAGCACCTGTTCTTCAGCGTGCTGACGGAGCGGCTCGAGGAACTGCTGCCGATCGTTTACACGCCGACTGTAGGGCTGGCTACGCAGCGCTTCAGCCACGTGTTCCAGCGTGGCAGAGGAGTGTGGATTTCGCCGGCGATGAAAGGCCGGATCGGCGACGTGCTGCGCAGTGCGGTGGCCGGCCGCCGGGTGCGGCTGATCGTGGCGACGGACAATGAATCGATCCTCGGTATCGGCGACCAGGGCGCCGGTGGTATGGCGATTTCGATAGGCAAGCTCGCCTTGTACACGGCCGCCGCCGGCATCAACCCGGCCGAGGTGCTGCCGGTGAGCCTCGACGTAGGCACCGACAACGAGGCCTTGCTCGCCGATCCGTTCTATCTGGGGTGGGGCCAGCGGCGGCTGCGCGGCCCCGCTTACATGGAACTGCTGGATGAATTCGTGGCTGCGGTGCGCGAGGTGCTGCCCGGGGCATTGGTGCAGTGGGAGGACTTCCGCAAAGACAATGCATTGCGGATCCTCGACCGCTACCGGACACAGTTGCCTTCTTTCAATGATGACATCCAGGGCACCGGCGCCGTGGCCCTGGCCGGTCTGTTGTCCGCGGGACGTATTACGGGCAGGTCGCTGGCTGATGAGCGCGTGGTCATCCTTGGAGCCGGTGCAGCCGGGCTCGGCATTGCCAGGCAGATACGCGCGGGCATCGCGGCCGCAGGGCTGAGCGGCGAGGCGCTGCGCCGGGCCATTGCCGTGCTGGATAGCAGAGGCCTGGTGGTGGAGGGCGCTGCTATCGCTGACGCCTACAAGCACGAGCTTGCATGGCCGGCGCACGCGGCAGAAGGCGCTGGGCTGGGGGAGGGTCGCCGGCAGCTGGCTGACGTCGTCCGTCAAGTGCGGCCGACAACCCTGATCGGCACGTCGGGCCAGGCAGGCGCGTTCACCCGCGAGGTGATCGAGACGATGGCCAGCCAGGTCGATCGGCCGCTGATACTGCCGTTGTCGAACCCGACTGCGCAATGCGAGGCGGTCCCCGCCGACATTTACGCATGGACCGGCGGCCGGGCGCTGGTCGCGGCCGGCAGCCCATTTCCTGCGGTCGAATATGGCGGACGGCATTACCGCATTGGCCAGGGCAACAACGCCTTCATTTTTCCGGCCGTCGGTCTCGCGGCAATCATTGGCGGCCTACCGTCTATTACGGAGCAACATTTCCATCATGCCGCCCGGGCGCTCGCCGCAACGATGACACCGGCCGATCTCGACGCGGGGCTGCTGTATCCGCCGATCAGCAAATTGCGGGACGTGTGCAGCCAGGTCGCTGCTGAACTCCTGGTTCGCTGCGGTGTGGCCACTCGCCAGTCCGTGATGGAACAAATCCGCCGGCATACCTGGGAGCCGGTCTACAAGCGCTACGTTCCGGCTGGCGTGGAGATCTAAGGGGTGGATGGTCTTGCCTGCAACGCGGCCCATTGATGAGTTAACATAATATACATTATACGCATCTCTGTCGAAGGGCCGCGCTGATGGGGGCGTGCCGCCGGTCGAAGGTCCCTCCGGTGCCGGCAGAGCCGAGCTACAAAAACCACTGCAGACCGAGGAAGCCCTGCAGGTCGATGTCCTCGTCACCCGGTTGATGAAGGCTCGATCCGGCCGAAAACAGCACGTGGAGGGTTTCCCGCGTTGCCCAGTCGAAGCCGAGCCGGTACAGGGTCCCGTGATCGTCGAGATCCTTCAGTGCGCCACCATGAACCTCCGCCATCAACTCGAGGTCGTCCCGCACCGGAGTGCTCGCCGCCACGCCGTAGGACCATTCGTCGCCGCTGTTCCGTATCGCCGAGTAACCGAGTTCGGCATTGAGACGCCAACGGCTGAAGCTGTATTGCATCTGGACGGGCACCGTCCATGCATCGAGCTCATCGACGACACCTCGGTCAGCGGCGCCATCCCTGAGCAGCGTTTCGTAGAACGGCGCCACCGACAGTTCGAGAGCATCGCGGTTCCAGAAGCGCCACTTCAGGCCGACGGCTCCAAGGCCGAAATCCGATTTGGAGTCGCCCTGGTCCGGCTCTATGCCGGCCCGTGTGGCCGCCGCCGAGATCTGCACATTCGGCGTCAAACCGTACGACAGATCGATGACCGGCAGTTCGTAGGTAAACGCCGCATCGGTGTCTTCGAAGGCACCTGCCAGGATCAGTTCTACCTGCCCGGGATCGAGAATCCCCGGATCGTCAATTGATAGTGGCGGACCTGCAGTTGTCGGCCCACCGCAAAGCAACGTCACCACGCCGGCAGCAACGCATCCGGCGCGTGGAACCCCCTTGTATCGC
>CAYOFE010000070.1:4164-14952 GCA_964403135.1 uncultured Chromatiaceae bacterium
AGCGGCCGCGATCCAGAAGCTCCCGTCGAGGGAATGGGCTTGTCTTGTTATTGGCTGGAAGTCAGCCGATCGGTGGTCGCGTGGGCGGCGGCAGATAGAGATCCGCAAAATCGAGATCGGCAAGCCACGGTTCGATGTTCCTGGTGAGTTGCAGGTCTGCCGCGGCGGACGCCGAGGTCAACCCCGGCCCAGCAAAATGCCAGCAGTGTTCGCAGTTGTCCGACGCCGGAGCATCGTGATCCGTGCCGGCGGGCTCGCCGTGGGCAGCGCCAGGGTGTTGCTCATGCTGGTGAACGTTGTCATGCGCCGCTTCGACGCTCGACGCCAGCAGAATCGATATCAGCACGGTGGCGCAAATCCGCGAAAACCAGGACTGGCGGAAGGTTTCCATCATCGCATTCATTGTAGAACGCGATATCCCGCGGCGGCAGCCATCTGCCTGCGGCAGATTGGCGCGGGCGTATCGATTCGATCGCCCGGCGGTCGATCAGGCGCTGGCCGATTGTCGTGCGCGAAACTTCAGCTTGAGTCGTCCCCAAACCGGCGACGGTAGATTTTGCGCCACGATTGCATAGCGCATAGCCATTTTCCTGCCCTGCAGGGCCGAATCAATCACCAGAACCAGCGGCAGCCCGAAGGCCATCGCGGTGCTATTGGCGGGCACGATTCCCAGGGATGCGCGGGCACGGACGCACTCGAGTTGCGTCTTGACAGCCGGATAAGCGCCCTGCCCGCTGGTCAGGTCCGCTCCGGCGCGCCGCGTGGCCACCCTGATGCCCGGCACTTTCGGCAAGTTCAACTCGAACGCCGCTCCCGTGAGCGGCTCATGGTATCGATTGCGAATCGTGAAATTCAGGGCCAGCAGCCCCTGCGGGGTCAGATCGATCTCCAGAAACTCGCAGCCCGGGTCGTTCCCGATTCCTGCCTGCACTGCCGGCGCCGCTCCGGCACGGGCTACCGCCGCCCGGGAACGTGGCTGAGTCCGGTCGAGGAGATGCTTGGCCTGTTCGGGCGTTGAGACGCGCATGGCGCCAGAGTAAAAGTAAATGGCCTGTCGATGCTGCGAGCAGCGTCGCATTCCAGCGTTTGTATTACGTTCACTGGCTGAACGGAGGGCCGGGCTCGACCGGTCGTTTGCCGACAATCAATCAGTTGCCATTCGCGCCCGTATCGCCGCGCTGATCTTCGGTCTGGTCTGGCCGGCCTCGTTCCCGCTGCTCGGGATGCAGCGCGACCCGGGCCGGGATTGAATTGGCCGTCAGCGCAGCGGGAGTGGCCAACGCTGTTCAGCGACGAATCGGCGCGCAAGATCCGGGAAGTCGGTAAACACGCCGTCGACCCTCAACTGCACCAGCAGCGTTTCGAGCAGGCTGTCGAAGCTGGCGCAACCGGCCGGCAGGTCATCCGCCCGCAGCGTGTACGGGTGTACGCACAGCCCGGCCGCGTGAGCATCTCTGACCAGATCGGATGACTCCGCGACGCCGGCGCGCCACTCCCGACTGATCAGGCTCAACGAGGGGCCAATGCCGACGGCGTATTGTGCAATAGCGGCCAGTTGCGCCGGTGTCGGGATGTGCCCGCCGGAGTTGGTGCCCTCGAGCAACTGGATCATGGGCAACTGGCAGCCGAAATCCCGCCGCAGGCGCTGCAACTCCTCGGCCTCGAAGCACTGCAGGAAAATCGGATCGTTCGCGCCGACATAACCGAAATCGCGCAACACCTGCAGAGTCTGCGGGCCGATGTCCCTGCCCTGCTCCCTGTGCCAGCGAGGGTTCTTGATCTCGGCATACAGCCCTGCGATGCGCCCCATCGAGCGGTTCAGCCCCTGGATGAAGCGGATTTCCTCCTCGAGGGTGACGATCGCGCACTGGCCGACATCCGCTCGAAACCGACCGGGGTAACGAATCGTTCCATCGGCTGCGCGGCGCTCCCGCACGGCAAGGGTGCGGATTTCAGCGAGTGTGAAATCCAGGCAATAAAAATGACCGTCGGCGCGGGCTCGGCCCGGAAAACGCTTGGCGACATCGGTCATTGCGTCAAGCGTCAGGTCATGAAATACGATCAACGCGCCATCGCGGGTCGCAACCACGTCCTGTTCGAGGTAGTCAGCCCCTTGCGCGTGCGCCAGCGCCTTGGCAACGAGCGTGTGTTCGGGCAGGTACCCGCTCGCGCCACGGTGGGCGATGACGATCGGGGGACCGTGCCGGGGCCCGGTCATCGGGTCCCCGGTCAGGCCCCGCCCGCCACGCCGAGCCGCTGCTGCATGATCGGGCTGGTGGTCGTGTACTGCAGGTGCACTTTCTTGCCGGGTTCGATGATCGCTTTGGCAGCAAATGCGGCCAGTGCGGCCTCATGAAAGCCGCACAGAATAAGCTTCTTTTTGCCGGGATAGTCGCAGATATCGCCAATGGCGAAGATGCCGGGGATACTGGTCTGGAAGCTGGTCGTCTCCACCTTCAGCGTCTTGCGCTCCATAGCAAGGCCCCAATCGGCAATCGGCCCGAGTTTCGGCGACATGCCAAAGAACGCGAACAGCTGGTCAGCCTTCAGTGAGTGCATCGCTCCGTCATCCTGGCGAACGTCGACCGCGACGAGCCGCCCGCCTTGGACGTGGCATTCAACCGCATTGCCGAATTCGATGAGCCGCGCTTTGCCATCGGCCACCATGCGCCGGAAAGCATCGAGAGTTGCCGAGGCCGCGCGGTATTGATCTGACCGGTGCACCAGCGTCATGCTCGCTGCGCGTGGCGTCAGCGCCACGGCCCAGTCGAGCGCCGAGTCGCCGCCGCCAAGGATCACCAGGTGCTGGCCGGCATAGCAGCCCGGATCGCGAACGTGATAATGCAACGAAGTGCCTTCAATGGCTTCCGCCCCGGGGATCTTCAGCTTGCGTGGCTGGAATGAACCCACACCGGCGGCGATGAACACGGTCTTCGCGTGAAATTCCGTGCCGGCGCTGGTGCGGGCTACAAACCCACCCTCGATCGGCTGCAGGCCGACCATTTCCTCGCCAAGGTGGAATTTCGGGTGAAACGGCGCGATCTGTTGCATCAGCGCGTCGATCAGTCCCTGCCCGGTGCACACCGGGATCGCCGGTATGTCGTAGATCGGCTTGTCGGGATAAAGCCATGTACACTGGCCTCCGACTGCCGGCAGAGAGTCCACCACCTCGGCCTTGATGCCGAGCAGGCCCAGTTCGAATACCTGGAACAATCCCGCGGGGCCGGCCCCAATAATCAGTGCATCGGTAGCGATAGTCATGGCTATAACGTCAGGGCCGGCGCAGGAGGGTCGAAATCTGCGGCAGTGGCGGCCGACCCGCACCTCCGCGCGGCGGCGAATATTACTGGAGCGGGTGCGGTGCAACAAGCGCGGCACGGTCCCGCAGGCGGGCGTAGCGGTCGCTGCAGCAGCGCGCCGAAATCGGTCTCAGTCCAGCTTGAACTCGATGGTTTCCCACTGGCCGGTCTGTTCGTTACGGGCCAGGCGACGGATCGAGTCCGTGATGGCCCGGTCGTTCCAGTCGACGATCTCGTCGGCCTTGTCCAGCACGGACTTCTGAATCGCGATCGTATCGCCAAACGACTTGATCGCGAGTACCGGCTTTTTCAAGCCCCTGGCGCAATTCAACTCGAATGTCACCAGCACCGGATTGGAGGCGAAAATCCCCACGGGAAGTATCACGATCTCGGCCAGCGCAATCTGCTTGCGAAGTTCTTCCTTGAGAACCTCCGGATCCACGCTTGATGGCGCAGCGGGCTTGCTGCAATTGAGGTAAAAGAAGTTCGGCCGGCTCTCGAGATACTCGAAAACCCGCAGATAGTCGGCGTGCTCGGCGAAGGCATGCGTCACGAAAACGCGAAATGGATTGCTCTCTGACATATGCGTTCTCCCGGGAACGGCATTCGCTGCCGCCGGCGGGCGCGGGCGCACAACAGGCCCGGCCTGCCGGCATGGTTCCAACGATGGTGCAGGGGCATTTACACTGTCAAGGACATGCGTCTGCTTGTGTACAACATTCGCTATGCCGTCGGGGTCGGCACATCGCCCCGGGTGCCGGTCCCTGGCGCGGGTTACCTGTTCGGCAACCCGGGCAACCTGCAGAGCATCATCGATTTTCTCAAGTCGCAGGACCCGGACATCGTCGGCCTGATCGAGGTCGACATCGGCTCGGTGCGCAGCAATCGCGTCAACCAGGCTGAGGCGATCGCTGCTGCGCTTGGCCATTACACCTGTTACGAGTGCAAATACGGCGAGGAGTCCGTCAACCAGTATCTGCCGATCCTGCGCAAGCAGGCGAACGCGTTCCTGGCGGCACCGCGGGTAACCGGCGAGCGCTTTCACTATTTCGACACCGGCATCAAGCGGCTGATCATCGAGCTGGAGCTCGACGACCTGGCGATTTTCCTGGTGCATCTCTCGCTGAAATACCGACATCGACACTTCCAGCTGCGGCATCTGTACGAGCTGGTCCGACGCAGCACGAAACCGGTGATCGTGGCCGGCGACTTCAATACCTTCTGGGGTGAGAATGAGATTTTTCTGTTCAAGGAGGCAGCCGGGCTGCGTAGCGCCAATGCCCATGGCTTGCCTTCCTACCCCAGCCGCGCCCCGCGGATGGAGCTCGACTTCATTCTTTACGGCGCCGGTATCGAGGTTACGGATTTTCGCGTGCCGCGCGTGGACTACTCAGACCACCTGCCGCTGGTGTGCGAATTCGAGGTGACGCGGACGTGACGACAACCGAAAAGTGCGACTGGGTTGCCGAGACCGATGCCGATGGTGTGTGCTGGCTGCGGTTCGACCGCCGCAACGGCGAACCCAATGTCCTGACGCGAGAGGTGCTGGAGGAGCTCGACGCGCGATTGGCAGCGCTCGAACGCAATCCGCCGCGGGGAGTGGTGATCTGGTCGGGAAAGGCCGATACGTTTATCGCCGGTGCCGATGTCAATGAATTCCCGAAACTGACATCGGAGCAGGCCACTGTCGAGCTGGTGCGCCGGGGCCAGCAGATTGTCGCGCGCATCGAGGGCCTGCCCTGCCCGACCGTCGCTGTTATCAATGGACATGCGCTCGGTGGCGGACTGGAGCTGGCGCTGGCCTGCCGCTGGAGGATCGCCCTGCCAGTGGACGAACCCTGCCTGGGGCTGCCGGAAGTGCAACTCGGCGTGCATCCCGGTTTCGGCGGCACGGTGCGCCTGGTGCGCCTGCTTGGCGTGCGCCAGGCGATGGCACTGATGCTGACCGGGCGCTCGGTTACCGTTGCAGAAGGCCTGCGCACGGGCCTTGTCGACCAGATCGTGCCGGCTGAGGAATGGCGTCAGGCGGCAACGAGCCTGCTCGCTCGTCGCGCCCCGACCCGGCGCCCGCCGTTTACGGACCGGGTGTTGTCGGTCGGCCCGTTGCGCGGTGCGGTAGCCCGATCGCTCGCCGCGCGTGCGCGCCGCAAGGCGCCGCCGCATCATTACCCGGCCCCGTACGCGATGATCGACCTGTGGCACCAGCATGCCGCCAAGGGGGCGAGCGCTTTCGAAGCTGAAGCCCGATCTTTCGCGCGCATGGTGATGACGCCTGCTTCGCGCAATCTGGTGCGGGTATTTTTTCTGCAGGAACGCCTGAAACGGATCGCTGCCGGTGACGGTGCCGGGATGCGCCGGGTCCACGTGGTCGGGGCAGGCATCATGGGCGGGGACATCGCCGCCTGGTGCGCGCTGCGCGGCCTCAATGTGACGATCCAGGATCGCGAGCAGAAGTACCTTGATGCGGCTCTCGCGCGGGCCGCCAAGCTGTTTGCGCGGCGGCTGCCGCGCGCCCCGGCACAGGCCGCCGCCCGCGATCGACTGCAAGCGGACCTGAATGGGGATGCCGTATCGGCGAGTGATGTGGTGATCGAGGCGATTTTCGAGAACCTGGAGGCCAAGCAGGCCCTCTACCGCCAGATCGAGCCGCGACTGAAGCCCGGCGCGATTCTGGCGACCAATACCTCGAGCATTCCCCTGGAACAGCTTGCGGCCGGCCTGCAGGACCCGACGCGGCTGATCGGCCTGCATTTCTTCAATCCGGTGGCGAAACTGCCCCTGGTCGAGGTGGTTCGCACCGCCCGTACGAGTTCTGTGGTGCAGAAAGCCGGAATGGCGTTTACGCGCCAGATCGGCAAACTTCCCCTGCTCTGCCGCAGCCAGCCCGGCTTCCTGGTGAACCGCATTCTTGCGCCATACCTGGCCGAGGCCATGGATCTTGCCCGCGAAGGCGTGCCTTTGGTGGAGATCGACGAGGCGGCGGTCCAGTTCGGCATGCCCGTAGGTCCCATCGAATTGGCGGATTCGGTGGGGCTTGATATCTCCTTGCACGTGGCGCGTATCCTGGCGCCCCTGATCGGGCGCGCGGTGGCCCCCGAACTGGAGAGGCGTGTGGCTGCCGGCGATCTTGGCCAGAAGAGCGGCCGCGGCTTTTACGTCTGGCAGGAAGGCCGACCGGTGCGACCGCGATCCGGTTCCGGCTCGCACCGGCCCGAGGTAACGGATCGGCTGGTTTTCGCTCTGCTCAATGAGGCGGCACGCTGCCTCGACGAAGGCGTGGTTGAGGACGCGGATCTCGTCGACGCCGGTGTGGTGTTCGGGACGGGCTTTGCGCCGTTTCGTGGCGGGCCATTGCACTACGCGCGCGAGTACGGCGTCGACCGAGTAGTCGCACGGCTTGAAGAGCTTGCGGCGACGGTCGGTTCCTGCTTCGCGCCGTCCCCGGGCTGGAACCGCTTGCGCGGAGCGACGTGATGCGGTCGTGCTTTCAGCAGATGCGGCCTTGTGGTTAGAATAGTGCGCCAGTAGACGTTCCCATCGGCCCGTGACACGGACGCAATCCAGCCCGCCGGATCACTATGTCAGGCACTAATGCCACGATTGAGTGCCTGCGCCGTTTTTCGCCGCTGAACAGCCTCAAACGCGAGAACATCGCGGCGCTGGCCAAGAAGACCCAGATCCGCCCGCTTGAGCCCGGCAAGTTGCTGTTCCGCGAGGGCGACACGGAGCGTCGGGCCTATTACCTCGTTTCAGGCAGTGTGGAGCTGGTCGGCGCCGGCCAGGCTACCCGTACGGTGCGCGCCGGAACGGACGAGGCTCGCAACCCGCTCGCTCCTTTTCTGCCGCGGCGCTGGACCGCCAAGGCATTGGACCGCGTCGAGTACATCTCGATCGATATCGAATTGCTGGACGTGATGCTGACCTGGGACCAGACCGGCAGCTACGAGGTCAGTGACCTCAACACGACTCAGACGGCGGCCGGGCCAGCCGACTGGATGACGCAGCTGCTCCAGACCAAGGCGTTCCACCGCATACCGCCGGCGAATATTCAGGCGATATTTATGCGGATGCAGCGCGTGGCAACAAATGCCGGCGAAGTAATCATCAGGCAGGGCGAAGAAGGCGACTACTTCTACGTCATCACCGAGGGCCGCTGCAGCGTCGTCCGGGAAACGCCGTTGAACCGCGAGGGTATCAAGCTGGCCGAGCTTGGAGTTGGCGATACCTTCGGCGAGGAGGCGCTGATTTCCGATGCGCGGCGCAACGCCACTGTGGTGATGCTCACCAGCGGCTCGCTGATGCGCCTGGCCAAGGCCGATTTTCGCACTCTGCTGAACGAGCCAATGCTCGAATGGGTGGACTACCAGGAGGCGCGCGAGGTCATCGCACGCGGCGGGCGCTGGCTCGACGTACGGCTGCCGAGTGAATTCGAGGCGTATCACGAGAGTGGCGCCATCAACATTCCGCTGTATTTCATCCGCCTGAAAGTCGGTACTCTCGATCCGAACCTCACTTATGTGGTGTGCTGCGATACCGGGCGGCGCAGCTCGGCCGGGGCGTTCATATTGAACGAGCGCGGCTTCGACACGCGGGTTCTGCGCGGCGGTCTGAACGTTGTCGAGGGCGGTACCGCCGAGCGACGTTAGCCGGCGGCGCCTGGCGCACCTACATCGTGTGCGTAGGCTTGTCTCCGCCCAACGCTCCGGCCAGATAGTTCTCAATCTTCTTCTGTGTCGCTCCGCCGTCCTGATCGCTGAATTGCACGCCGATGCCGGCATGCCGTTTGCCTTGGGCGTGTTTTGGCGTTACCCACACGACCTTGCCGGCCACGGGGATCCTCTCGTCTTCGCCCATGAGATTCAGCAGCATGAATACCTCGTCCCCGAGCTTGTAGCTGCTGTTGGTCGGAATAAAAAGGCCGCCGTTGCGCACGAATGGCATGTAGGCAACGTACAGCGCGCTCTTGTCCTTGATCGTCAGCGTCAGCAGTCCTGGCTTGGACATCAGGTCTCACTTTCACGGCCGAACGGCGCACCGCACCACCACGTGAGCAGGGCTCCGAGTTGCAAATGCATATTCAGGCCACTGCCCTGCTGGCGGCGCACCCGCTCGATGTCACGCAAATACGCGAACAGCGCGCAAATATTTGAAGCTTTTCCGCCGGATTGCAAGGATCGCGTTGCACTGGCCAGGGCTGGCGACGACACGACTGCCGCCCGAATCGCTCGCGCTGCACGCCAGTAAAGCCAGTGCAGAGCGAGATCGAGGTCATCACTGGCCCAGCGCTGCGCTACCGTAACGGGACTGGCCCGGCCTTGCTGAAGGGCCCGCAGGTCCTCATCGTAGCCGCTGGCCAGTCGAGGCAAGCCAGCGCGCTCGAACGACATTGCCAAGAGGGGGGCTCCACCGGCGCAGTCGAGCAGATCGATCCAACGCGCCCCGGGACGGATTGGTTCCAGCCAGTCGCTCGCCACCTGCTGCGAAGGGATGCCCACGCGCAGCCGATGACATCGACTGATGATGGTCGCCGGTAATCGGGCCAGTCTGGCTGCAAGCAGGATGATGGTGCTGTCGGGAGGCGGCTCCTCCAATGTCTTAAGCAGCGCATTCGCCGCTGACGGGCTCATCAGGTCCGCGGTCAGCAACAGTGCGACGCGTGCGCCCCCCTGGTAGCTCTTGAGTTGGAGGAAACTGATCAGCTCGCGCACCTGATCGATGCCGATTGACTTTTTATCCGGCGCAAGCGCTGTAAGCCAGAAGTTCGGATGGCCGCCCGGCGCCGCCTCGTCGGCTCCTGCGCCACCCGATCCCGCCGCAAGCTGTTCAGCCGGAACGCCGAGTAACTCGGCGGCCAGCCAGCGAGCCAGGCGGCTGCGACCGGTGCCGGCCATGCCGTGAATTAACAAGGATTGGGGCAGTTGACCCCGGTGGAGCATGCCCTTCAGGGACTGCGCGTGGGGCGTAAGCCAGGGCGGTAACTCGGTGTTGGTGATCATTGGTCCGGCGCGTCCCGTTGCAGAAACCGGTCAAGAACCGCTCCGATCTCGGCCTGCACGGCCGCCAATGGGCGGGACGCATCGATGAGGTGGATGCGCCCGGGATCCGCAGCGGCGCGCGCCAGATAACCATCGCGCACGCGGCGAAAGAATGTGTCGTCCTCGCGCTCGAAACGATCGGCAACTCTGCGTTCGCCGCGTCGGGCACTCGATATGTCGAGCGGCGCATCGAGCAGGATGGTGAGGCTGGGGGTGAACCCGCCGATAGCCAGATCGCTCAACCGGTCGATAGTCCGGGTCGGTACACCCCGCCCATAGCCCTGGTAGGCATACGTGGCGTCGATGAAGCGGTCGCACACCACCCAGCGGCCGCGAGCCAGTTCCGGCTTCACCAGCCCATTGACGTGCGCGGCCCGCGCGGCAAACATCAGCAGAAGCTCGGTCATGGCATCCACTGCGCCACGCTCCGAGTGCAGGAGAATGTCGCGGATCTTCTCCGCGGTCGGCACTCCGCCCGGTTCTCGCGTCACCAGCACCGACTTGCCTGCCTTGCGCAACCGGTCGGCGACGAAATGCAGATTAGTGGACTTGCCGACTCCTTCGATGCCCTCGAGGCTGACAAATCGCCCGGCCGTTGCGCTCATCGCGTCCGCTCCCGCAGTTCTACCAGATAGCGCCTTACGGCGGCATTGTGCTCTTTGAGCGTTGCGCTGAAGACGTGGCTGCCGTCCTCGGTGCCGCTGGCAACAAAATACAGCGCGTCGCCTTCAGCCGGATGCAGTGCTGCCAGCAGCGATCCCTCGCTGGGCAAACCGATCGGCGTTGGCGGCAGCCCTGTCCGCGTATAAGTGTTGTACGCGGTATCGCGCTCCAGGTGCCGGCGCGTGAGGTTGCCTTCGAACGCCTCACCGAGCCCGTATATCACGGTTGGATCGGTTTGCAGCTTCATGCCCAGCCGCAGCCTGCGGCTGAATACCCCGGAAATCTGCGGTCGTTCCCGGTCGAGCGCGGTCTCTTTCTCGATGATCGATGCCAGCACCAGCGCTTCGTAGGGGCTTTTGACCACTGCCTCGCGCGAGCGACCCTCCCAGGCCGCGGACAGGCGCACCTTCATCATCTCGTGGGCCCGCATCAGGATTGCCCGATCGGTCGTGCCTCGCGCGAAATGATACGTATCGGGAAAGAACCAACCTTCCGGGTTCTCGTTCGGCAGATCCAGTGCCGCCGCCAGCTCGGCGCCGGCGTCCACCTGCAGCGTGTGACGAATCGCGGGATGAGCGCGCACCGCTCGCAGTAATTCGCGCACCGTCCAGCCTTCGAGCAGCGTCAGCGAATGCAGCCGGACCCGGCCTTCCACCAGTTGTTGCAGCAGCGAGCGGGGTGTCGTGCCGCCAGCGATCTCGTACTCTCCGGCCTTGATCCGGGACGCATCGCCGGTGATGCGCCCGTACAGGGCGAACATTTGCGGATAGCGCAGGACGCCCTCGGCCGCC
>CAYOFE010000071.1:0-4616 GCA_964403135.1 uncultured Chromatiaceae bacterium
GCGCCGACCTGATATTCCTGCGCAAGCTCTGGGAGCTCATACAGGAGAAGGCGCGACGCACGCCGGCAGGCCAGCTGGTACACGCCGATCTGCCCCTGGCGATTCGCGTGGTGCGCGACCTGGTGAACCCCGGAATCGAGCGTGTGCGCGTCGATTCGGCGGTTTCCCATCGCGAACTGCGCCAGTTTGCCGATACCTTCATGCCGGAACTGGCGCCACTGATCGAGCTTTACGAAGAGCCGCGGCCGATACTCGACCTGTACGGGGTCGAGGACGAGATCAACAAGGCGCTCGACACCACGGTTTCGCTGAAATCGGGCGGCTATCTGGTGATCGAGCAGACCGAGTCGATGACCACCATTGACGTCAATACCGGGGGCTACGTCGGCCATCGCAACCTCGAGGAGACGATTTTCCGCACTAACCTGGAGGCTGCAGTCGCGATCGCGCGGCAGCTGCGCCTGCGCAACCTGGGCGGCATCATCATCATCGATTTCATCGACATGAGCGAGGAGTCGCACCGCAGCCAGGTGTTAGCGGCGCTGCAGGGGGCGCTGGCGGCCGATCATGCGCACACCCAGATCACGCAGACTTCGCCACTGGGCCTGGTGGAAATGACGCGCAAGCGCAGTCGCGAAAGTCTGGAACACGTCATGTGCCGGCCCTGTCCAACCTGCCGGGGATGCGGGTCGGTCAAGAATGCGGAAACCGTCTGTTACGAGATTTATCGCGAGATCCTGCGTCAGCACCGCCAGTTCAATGCCCGCGAGCTGGTCGTGCTGGCCCACCAGGAGGTCATCGAGATGTTGCTCGACGAGGAGTCGGGCGGCCTGGCCGAGGTCGCCGAACTTACGGGCAAGCCGATTCGCCTGCAGGCGGAAGCCGGCTACCTTCCGGACCAGTTCGATGTCGTGCTGATGTAGCCGCACTATGGCGCCGGGAGTTCGCATCGCAATGCGCTGGCTGTCGTACCTGGCGGCCGCCGCGGTCATTCTGCTGGCGCTGATCGTCGGGGCGTTGCGGCTGCTGTTGCCGCTGGCGCCGGACTACCAGGAGCAAATCCGCCAGCAGGTGCTGATCAGCACCGGCTACCGGCTGGAATTCCAAGGCATCAGCGCGAGCTGGCCACTTGCCGGTCCGGCACTGTCGTTCTACGGGGTCGGCCTGACCGCGCCCGGTGATGAAACGCCGCTGCTCAGGGCCAGGGAGCTGTCCGCAGGCGTCAGTCTCTGGCAGATTTTGCGCGATCGCCAGATCGCCATCGCCAGGGTTTATGTCGAAGGCAGCAGTGCGGACGTCGTGCGCGATAGCGACGGCCGCATGCTGCTGCAGGGACGGCCGGTCGACGAGCTGCTGCCGCAACGCCAGCAGGCCCTGCAGGCACTGCAAGTCGTGCTCGCGGATATCAGCATCGGTTTCAGCGACCGGCAGCGTGAACGCGCGTCATTTCCGGTTCACATCGACCGCATGACGGTGGCTGTGGAGCCGGCCTCGGTGGTTCTCGACGGCGAGGTTGATCTCGATGCGCGCTATGGGCGCGGATTGAGCCTGGGAATGCGGCTCGCGCTGTCGCCGGACGGCCCCCGTGCCCTGACGTCGGTCTGGAGCGGCAAGCTCGCCGGGCGCGACCTCGACGTGGCCGCACTGCTGCGCTACGCGCTCGATGAATCGCTGCCGCTCGCTGCAGCGCGCGGCGATCTGTCCATCGATGCGGATTTTTCCACGGCCGACCGCAGTCGCCTCGGCATTCAGGCGGCGCTTCGCGAAGTGCGCGTCGGTGCCGGTGAGTTTGCGGTCGGCTACGACACCGTTTCCGGCCGCTTCGAGTGGAGCCGCGTGCCGGAAGGCTGGGACGTGTCGGTGCGGGGCCTGCGCGTGCGCCGCGGAGAGCGTGCCTGGCCGCTCAGCAACATGGAGGTTCACTATCGCGATTCCACCGAGGCGATGCCGGCGCAGTGGGTAGCGGCGGCGAGCTTCGCGCGGCTCGAGGATCTGCTGCCACTGGCCCATTCACTCACCGCCGGGACCGAGTTCGCGCAGGCGCTCCCGCAAGCGCTCAACGGCGACTTGCGCGATGTGACCGGCGAATTCGCGGCTGAGGCGGAAGCGCCGGTGCAATTCTCGCTGCGCGGCTCCTTCGAGCGCCTGGGCGTGACCTCGGCCACGGGCGAGATCAGTGTCGCCAACCTCAGCGGATCGGTGGCTGCCGACGGCCATGGCGGGCGGCTGCAACTGGGCAGCGATAGTCCCTCGCTCGTGCTGCAGGCATGGTTCCGCGATCGGCTGGTTGCCAACCGCCTCGACGGCACGGTCACCTGGCGTTCCGGCCCGCAGGGCATCAGCCTGCGCAGCGAGGATCTGCGCGTGGTGGCGACGGGTATCAGCATCGATACGCAGCTGCAGCTGGATTTTCCTGCCGACCGCGGCTCGCCGGTGATCGCGCTCAAGGCCCGGGCTGCGGCGGAGCAGGCCCGCGAGGTCCTGCGTTACCTGCCGCTGAAGAGTTTTCCGCCACGCGTGGTGGGCTGGCTGGAGCGGGCCGTGGTCGGCGGGCGCGTACCCACGGCCAGCGCGGAATTCCGCGGGCCGTTGCGCGACTTTCCCTACGAGACGCCTGAAGAGGGCACGTTCCGCGTCGAGTTGGGCCTGGAGAACGCCACGCTCGACTACGCCGATGACTGGCCCCGCGTCGAGGAACTGAACGGCACCGTGGTTCTCGACGGTGTGAGCATGTATTCGATGCAGAACAAAGGCCGCGTCGGCAATCTGCGGGTTGCCGATTTCCACGTACGGATACCCGACATGCGCCGCGGCGTGCTCGCCCTGGCGGGCCGGCACAGCGCCGGTCTCGACCAGGTATTCGACTTCCTGCGCCTGACACCGGTGGCGGCGGCCCTCGGCCCGACACTCGAGCGCGTCAGCGGATCAGGGCCGCTGGATGCAACGCTGCAGCTGGCACTGCCTCTGAAAACAGCCTCGGACTACGAGCTGCAAGTTCTCTTCGATGTGAAAGGCTGCAAGCTCGGCTGGCAAGACCTCGATTTCGGATTTGACAAGGTTCGCGGCCAGGCGCGCCTGCAGAACACCCGTTTGATTGCGCAGCGTCTGACCGCGAACTTTCTCAACGGGCCGGTGGAGATCGCGATCGCGCCGGTGACGGAGCGCAGTTCGCCGGTCAGTCACCTCGCCACGGTGCGGGGCACGACCCCGGTGCCGCGCGTGATGAGCACGTTCCGTCTGCCGCAGTCCGATCGCTTTGCGGGCCAGCTGGACTGGACCGCCGTGGCGAAGATCCCCGCGGCCCGCAGCGGCGATCCGCTGCGCGTCGGCGTGCGTTCCGACATGGTGGGCGTCACCAGCCTGATGCCTGCGCCGCTCGCGAAGGCTGCGGACCTCGCCTGGCCGATGGATGTGGAAATCAGCTTTCCACGCGATGGAATCATCGATATTGACGGCGGGCTTACCGGCCCAGACTACGCCTGGGCGCTGCGTCTGGCGGCCGCCAATACGGGCTGGCGCGTCGATCGTGGCGCCGTGGTGGCCGGTGGTCAGACAGCTCGCCTGCCCGAGACGCGCGGTGTCGAGTTCACCGGCCGGCTGACGGAGCTGCACTTCGGCGACTGGCTGGCACTCGGCGAGGGCGGCGACGGCCGCGAGTTCCGTGAACTGTACCGCGAAGCGCGTTTGCGCATCGATCGCTTTGGCGTGGTCGGACAGTTGTTCCGCGACCTCGACATGAGCGCCCGCCGCGGCAAGGATGGCTGGACGGTGGATGTCTCGGCACCGCACGTCATCGGCCGAATCGTCGCGCCGTTTGACGTGCGCGGCAGCGTACCGCTCACGCTCGATATGCAACGACTGTGGCTCAAGGAGTCCGACACAGGCGCTGGCGCGGACCGCCCCGATCCGCGCGAAGCCCCGGCGCTGCAGATCCGGGCTGCTGATGCGGCCATTGGCGACTGGCGCTTCGGTGCCATCGAGTTGAACGCCGTTCGCATCGCCGATGGGCTTGCGGTGCGGCGCATCACGGCGCGCGCGCCAAGCTTCGCAATCGATGGCGACGGCGCCTGGCGCGTGGAAGGAACGGATGCGGCGCGACAGATCAGTGAATTGAAATTAGTGCTGGCGAGCACCAACGTCAAGGACACGCTGACGCAGCTCGGTTACAACCCGGTGATCGATGCAAAGAGCGCCCGCGTCGGCGTGAAGATCAGCTGGCCAGACGCGCCGTCAGGCGACTTCCTGCGCGAAGCCAGCGGCGATATCAACGTGGTCATCGACAGCGGCCAGGTGCTCAACCTCGAGCCCGGCAGCGGCCGGCTGCTGGGTCTGCTCAGCGTTACCGCACTGCCACGGCGGCTGGCGCTCGATTTTCGCGACGTGTTCAACAAGGGCCTGGCGTTCGACACGATTCGCGGCGATTTCCGTCTCGGCGGGGGCAGCGCCTATACCTGCAATCTCGGCCTCGAGGGGCCATCGGCGAGCCTTGCCTTGGTTGGCAAGACCGGGCTGGTCCGCCGCGATTACGAGCAGCTCGCGGTGGTTCGCCCGGAGGTGTCCAATGTGCTTACCGTGGGTGGCGCCGTCTTGGGCGGTCCGGTGGGCGGTGCTACGAT
>CAYOFE010000071.1:4626-14882 GCA_964403135.1 uncultured Chromatiaceae bacterium
TGCTGCTGGTTTCGCAGCTCTTCCGCAAGCCCCTGAGCACGCTGGGTGAGTCCTATTACCGGATGACCGGCACATGGGACGAACCGGTCGTAACGCGCATCCAGCGCGGCGACGCGGATACCTCGGCGTTCAAGGATTGCGAGCGGGAGCTGGCGGCGACGTTGCAGGCCATCGATGAAATCACTGGCGCGGGCGCAGCAGCCGAGACGCCGCCGGCACGACCTTGAGGAACCGTCACTGCCAATGACGAAGATCTCGGTCATACAGATGAACTCGGGCGACGAGATGCGCGTCAACCTCGCCGCCGCCGGGCAGCTGCTCGCCGTGGCCGCAGCCCAGGGTGCGAAGCTCGCCGTGCTGCCGGAGAATTTCGCCTTCATGGCGGCCGACGAGGATGCGCGCACCCGAATCGCCGAGACCGATGGTTGCGGGCCGATTCAGGATTTCCTTGCCCGGTCGGCGAGCGATCTCGGCTTGTGGATCGTCGGTGGGACGATACCGCTACAGAGCGCCGAGCCTGGCCGGCCGTACTCGGCATGCTGCGTCTGGGACTCCAGCGGGCGTCGTGTCGGGCGCTACGACAAGATCCACCTCTTCGACGTGCGCGTTCCGCAGAGTGAAGAGGCCTATCGTGAATCCCGGCGCACCACTGCCGGAGCACAACCGCTGGTGCTCGATACGCCGTTCGGCCGTCTGGGCATCGCCGTGTGTTACGACCTGCGCTTCCCCGAGCTGTTCCGCGCCATGCTGAATCCGCATGTCGATCTGGCGGTACTGCCGGCGGCGTTTACGCATCGCACCGGACAAGCGCACTGGCACACGCTGTTGCGGGCGCGCGCGATCGAGAACCTCTGCTACGTGGCGGCTGCCGCCCAGGACGGCATTCATCCTGGCGGGCGGCGAACCTACGGGCACTCGCTGGTGGTCGGGCCCTGGGGGGAAGTGCTGGCCGAGGCTGTTGCCGGCCCGGGTGTGGCAACCGCTGCGATGGATGCGGATTACCTCGGCCGGTTGCGCGCGCAGTTTCCGGCGTTGAATCACCGGCGCATACCGGCCGGTGCCCGGGCAGGCTGACTGCATGGAGGCCGCGATGACCACTGCATGCCACAACCCGATCGACTTGGCGCGTCGCGCACTGCTGGCGCCGACTGGCGTGGAAGAACGCGACCTGGACCGCGCCCTGCATGCGCTCCTGCGCGGCGGGGCCGACGCTGCGGACCTGTACTTCCAGATTGCACGTCACGAAGGCTGGTCGCTCGAAGACGGCATCGTCAAGGAAGGCAGCCACAGCATCGATCAGGGAGTCGGTGTGCGTGCCGTGGCCGGCGAGCGTACCGGGTTCGCATACTCCGACGAAATCATGGTGCCGGCGTTGATGCAGGCATCGGAGGCCGCGAGCGCCATTGCACGGTTCGGCCAGGCCGGGCAGGTACAGGCGTGGTCGGCGCGGCCGGTCGCCAGGCTCTACCCGCCGCTCGATCCGATTGCCACGCTCAGTGACGGCGATAAGGTGGCGCTGCTGCGCGAAGTGGATGCCGCCACGCGTGCCATCGATCCGCGCGTGAAGCAGGTCATGGCGAGCCTGGTCGCCGTGCACGAGGTGATTCTCGTGATTGCGAGCGACGGCGTGATGGCCGCCGATGTCCGGCCGCTGGTGCGCATGAACGTCTCGGTGATCGTCGAGGAGAATGGCCGGCGCGAGCAGGGCTACAGCGGCGGCGGCGGGCGATTCGCCCTGTCGGAGTTTCGCGCTGCGGATCGGGCCATCGGCTATGGCCGCGAGGCGGTGCGCCAGGCGCTGGTGGCGCTGGAGGCCCGGCCAGCCCCGGCGGGCGAGATGGTGGTGGTGCTCGGGCCGGGTTGGCCCGGGGTGCTGTTGCACGAAGCGATCGGCCACGGCCTGGAGGGCGATTTCAATCGCAAAGGGACATCCGCGTTCAGCAACCGGCTGGGCGAGGAGGTGGCATCGGAGCTGTGCACCGTGGTGGATGACGGTACGCTCGCTGACCGGCGCGGCTCGCTCAATGTGGACGATGAGGGTACGCCCACGCAACGCACGGTGCTGATCGAGAAAGGGCGCCTGGCCGGTTACCTCCAGGACAAACTCAACGCACGGCTGATGGGCATGGCGCTGACCGGCAACGGGCGGCGCCAGTCGTTTGCGCACCTGCCGCTGCCGCGCATGACCAATACCTACATGCTGCCTGGCCCGCATGCGCCCGAGGAGATCATCGCCTCGGTCGAAAAAGGCATCTACGCAAGGAATTTCGGGGGCGGCCAGGTCGATATCACCAATGGAAAGTTCGTGTTTTCGGCCAGCGAGGCCTACCTGATCGAGAAAGGCCGCCTCGGCTCACCGATCCGCGATGCCACGCTGATCGGCGACGGGCCATCGGTGCTGCGCAAGGTGTCGATGGTTGGCAACGACCTGCAGCTCGACGAGGGCGTGGGCACCTGCGGCAAGGAAGGCCAGTCAGTGCCCGTCGGTGTCGGCCAGCCTACGTTGCGCGTCGATGGGCTCACCGTGGGCGGCACGGCGGGCCAGCACTGAGGCACGAGCGAGGCTTGCCCGCGTATGCGCACCTGGCTGGCCAAGTCACTTTACGAGCCGCTGCCGTTTTTGTACCTGGCCGTCGGCGCGTTGCTGCTCGCCGCGTCGGGATACCTCGACGACTGGCGATGGCGCGTCCTTGCCCTTTTTCTCGGGTTCGGTGCATTGGCGTCCGGAGCCAGCATCTGGTGGCTGCGGCGCCAGTATCGCCGCAACCGTTGATGGCGCGCGAACCTGCGCGGGACTCAGCTTCTCGGGTCGGTCTGCGCCAGTACCTTCGCCGTTTGTTCCGCCCGATAGCGGTCCAGTGCAGCGCGGATTTTCTCGTCGCTGAGCGCCAGGATGGCCGCGGCGAGCAGCGCCGCATTGATGGCGCCGGCCTTGCCGATGGCCAGTGTCCCAACGGGAATGCCTGGCGGCATTTGCACGATGGACAGGAGCGCATCCATGCCGCCGAGAGCGGGCGACGGCAGCGGTACGCCCAGTACCGGCAGCGGGGTCTTTGCGGCGGCTACACCGGGCAATGCGGCGGCGAGCCCTGCGCCGGCGATCAGCACTTTCAGGCCACGGTCGCGGGCCGTCTCGCAGTACTCGGCGACACGATCCGGTGCCCGGTGGGCCGAGATGGCATTGACTTCGTAGCCGATGCCCAGCGCATCGAGCGTCGAGGCGGCGTTTGACATCAGTTCCCAGTCCGACCGGGAGCCCATGATGATTCCGACCAGTGGTTTCATAGCGTAAGTCAGGCCAGGCTGCCTTGATTCGGGTGGGGGCCGAAATGATACCACCGGGCATCCTGTTAGAATTCGCCGCCTCGTGCCGGAATGCCCGATCATGAACTCGCAACGCCAGCAGCCGACCGTCGATGACCTGAAGCAACACGTCGCGGTTGCGCTGGCGAAAGCGCGCGAACTCGGTGCTTCGCAGGCGGAGGCGAGCGCAAGCTTCGGCACCGGCCTTGCGGTGACGGTGCGCATGCGCTCGGTGGAGACGCTGGAATACCACCGCGACCAGAGTCTCGGTGTGACCGTGTATTTCGGCCATCGCAAGGGCAGCGCCAGCACCTCAGATCTGGGTTCCGGCGCGATCGCCGAAACCGTGAGCAAGGCCTGCTCGCTGGCGCGCTACGCGCAGGAAGATGAGGCCGCGGGGCTTGCCGACCCCGAGCGACTGGCGCGGCACATCCCGGCGCTGGATCTCTGGCACCCGTGGCCGCTGCGGCCGGAGCAGGCCATCGAGGTGGCGACCTGCTGTGAAGCCGCGGCGCTCGATTCGGACCCGAGCATCACGAACTCGGAGGGCGCCAGCCTGAGCGCTCACGATGGCTGCCGCGCCTACGGCAACTCGCATGGCTTTCTCGACGGCTTTGCGAGCAGCAGCCACAGCCTGTCGTGTGCCGTGCTGGCGAGTCGGGGCGAACAGATGGAGCGCGACTTCGAGTACACGACGGCTCGCGATCCGGCGGATCTCGAGTCGCCGCTGGTCGTGGGGCGCGAGGCCGGCAAACGCGCTGCGGCCCGGCTCGGCTCGGTGAAGCTAGACACCTGCAAGGCCCCGGTGCTGTTTCCGGCGCGCCTGGCGCGCAGCTTTCTCGGCCACCTGCTCGGCGCCATCAGTGGCGGTGCGCTGTATCGCAAGGCGACGTTTCTGAGCGACAGCATGGGCAAGCGGGTACTGGCCCCGTGCGTGCACATCGATGAGCGACCGCATATCCCCAAGGGCCTGGCGAGCGCCCCTTACGACGACGAGGGTGTGGCCACGACCGATCGCCGGCTGGTGGACTCAGGGGTGCTGCAGGGTTACGTGCTCGGCAGTTACTACGCGCGCAAGCTCGGCCTGGCCACGACCGGCAATGCTGGCGGCGTGCATAACCTGGTGGTCAGCAGCACCGGGCAGACCTTCGCGGAGCTTCTCGCGGCGATGGATCGCGGCTTGCTGCTGTCGGAGCTGATGGGCAGCGGCGTGAATCCTGTGACCGGCGACTACTCGCGCGGCGCGGCGGGCTTCTGGGTCGAGGGCGGGCAGATCAGGTTTCCGGTCAACGAGATCACCATCGCCGGGAACCTGAAGGACATGTACCAGGGCATTCTCGCGATCGGCAACGACGTGGATCTGCGCGGCGCCGTCCGCACCGGCTCGATCCTGGTGCGCGAAATGACGATCGCCGGTAACTAGCTCCTCGCCTTTGCGCCGCTCGCGAACGGCTTGTGGGAGCGACGCCGGTCGCGCTCGGCCGGGGGGAATCCTGTGGGAGCGACGCAAGTCGCGATTGCCGCTAGTGAAGTCCTTATAGCCGGCTCACGATGAGTACATTGGCCGATAGACTGGTGGCGTCGAGGCCAACTCCTGATAGGCGTATTGCCGAAAGGCCGCTCGTGGACCAACCGCGATGTCGCGCCGTCAACCGGCCCTCGTGAGCAGTTCGAGCGCCTGTCGGTACTTCTGCGAGGTGCCGCGGATTACCTCGGGCGGCAGCCGCGGACCCGGCGCCTTCTTGTTCCAGTCCAGCGTCTCCAGGTAATCGCGCACGTACTGCTTGTCGAAGCTCGGCGGGCTGATGCCGATGCGATACTCCGCGGCCGGCCAGAATCGCGATGAATCGGGTGTCAGCACCTCGTCGATCAGGTAGAGCGTGCCCTTCTCGTCGAGGCCGAACTCGAACTTCGTATCCGCGATGATGATGCCGCGGTCGCGGGCGTAGTCGGCGCCGCGCGTGTAGATCTCGATCGCCAGCGAGCGCACGCGCTCGGCCAGCGCGCCGCCGATCAGCTTCTCTACCTCGGCAAAGCCGATGTTCTGGTCGTGCTCGCCGATCTCGGCCTTCGTTGCCGGGGTGAAAATCGGCTCAGGCAGCTTCGCCGCCATCTGCAGGCCTGCTGGCAAGCCGATGCCGCACACCGCGCCGGTGGCCTTGTAGTCCTTCCAGCCGGAGCCGATCAGGTAGCCGCGCACGACCGCTTCGATCGGCAGGGGTTTGAGCCGGCGCACGACGATCGCGCGGCGCGCGATCGCGGCTCGCTCGGCGGCATCGCGCACCACCGAGTCGAGCGGCAGGTCGGTCAGATGATTGGGCACGATGCCGGCGGTTCGCGCGAACCAGAAATTCGACAGCTGGGTCAGGACTTCGCCTTTGCCCGGAATCGGATCGGGCAGCACGACGTCGAAAGCAGACAGCCGGTCGGTGGTGACGATCAGCAGGTGCCGGTCGTCTACCGCGTAGATATCGCGAACCTTGCCTTGACTGATCCGGGTCAGGCCTGCCAATCTGGTTTCGTAAAGGGCATGGCCCGGTCCGGCGGCGCTCATTGATCCTAGCTCTCTGGGGTGGCGGCAGAGCGGCCATTGTAGCCCAGGCTGGCTAATCGCCACCCCGCGCCGCACAGCAAACTTCAAGCACCAATGTCCTGGATCGGAAAACTCGGTGGGGGCCTGCTTGGCTTCGCAGCGGGCGGGCCCATCGGCGCGGTCGTCGGTTTACTGCTGGGCCACCAGTTCGACCGCGGGCTGGTGTTCGACACCGCGCGTGGGCGCTTGCGCGACGACGCTGCCACTGCGGCCGAGCGGCAGCGCGTGTTTTTCGAGACCACCTTCCTCGTCATGGGGCACCTTGCCAAGGTGGATGGGCGCGTCTCCCCAACGGAGATCCAGGCCGCCCGCGAAGTGATGCGTCGCATGGGCCTCGAGGCGCGCGCCGTGCAGCTGGCCATCGACCTGTTCAATCAGGGCAAGCAGGCTGATTTCCCCATCGAGGCGCAGGTGCAGCGGCTGCGCCGTGCCTGTGCGGTACGGCCGGAGTTGCTGCGCACGTTCCTCGAAATCCAGATGGACCTGGCGCTCTCCAAGGGACACATCTCGCCGCCGGAGCATGAATTGCTATGGCGCGTGGCCGGGTATCTCGACGTGGGCCGCGTGGAGCTGGCGCAGCTGGAGGCGATCCTGCGCGCTCGCCGGTTCTTCGAATCGGGCGGGCCACCGCCCGCCGGGCGCGGTGAGGACGCGCTGGCTCAGGCCTACCGGGTGCTGGGGGTGACGCCCGAGGCCACCGATAAAGAGGTCAAGACAGCCTATCGGCGGCTCATCAATCAGCACCACCCCGACAAGCAGGTGGCCCGGGGGCTGCCGGACTCGATGATGGAAATTGCCAAGGAGCGAACCCGCGAAATTCGCGCCGCCTATGAGCTTGTCCGCGACCGGCGCGGCATGAAGTAACCGGCCGGCTGCGACCGCGGGCGTGATACCATCTGCCCGCTCCGACCGGAGGCCGACCGTGCGCCGCAACGACTACCTGATCGCTCCCTCGATACTCTCGGCGGATTTTGCGCGCCTCGGTGAGGAAGTGCGCGCAGTGCTCGCGGCGGGCGCCGACCTGATCCACTTCGACGTGATGGACAACCACTACGTGCCGAACCTGACCATCGGCCCGCTGGTGTGCGAGGCGCTGCGCCACTACGGCGTAACGGCGCCCATCGACGTGCACCTCATGACCCGACCGGTGGATCGGCTGGTGGAAGACTTCGCTTCCGCCGGTGCCAGCTGGATCAGCTTTCATCCCGAGGCGAGCGACCACGTGGATCGCACCATCGAACTCATTCGCCGGCGCGGCTGCAGCCCGGGCCTGGTGCTCAATCCGGCCTCGCCGGCGAGTCACCTGGACTACACGCTCGACAAGCTCGATTTCGTGCTGGTGATGTCGGTGAACCCGGGGTTCGCCGGTCAGTCGTTCATCCCGGGCAGCCTCGCCAAGATCCGCGAGGTCCGCGGGCGCATCGATGCCGGCGGACACGGCCAGCGGCTCGAAGTGGACGGCGGGATCAAGAGCGAGAACATCCGTGCCGTGGCGGCCGCCGGGGCCGATACGTTCGTGGCGGGGTCGGCGATTTTCGCCAGCGCCGACTACGCGGCAACCATTCGCGACATGCGCAGGGAACTTGCGGCCGCGGCAGGCCCTGCCGCGGCCGCCGTGTGACTGGTAACTATGCCGGTGTAGAGGCCGCGGCGGCCGGAACTGCGCGGATCTTCGGCTGCGGCCGCACGTTGTAGACCACGATGGTCTTGCCGCTGGCCGATACCAGGCCGTCGTCTTCAAGCACCTTCAGGACCCGGCCGGCCATTTCGCGCGAGCATCCGACCAGTCGCGACAACTCCTGGCGGCTGACCTTGATCTGCATGCCGTCGGGATGGGTCATGGCATCGGGCTCGTTGCACAAGTCGCGGATCGCGTGTGCCACCCGGCCCGTCACGTCGACGAAGGCGAGGTCGCTGATCTTGCGGTTGGTGCGGGTCAGGCGTGTGGCCATCTGCTTGGCGAGTTCGAATACCAGCCCCGGGCTCTCGCTGGCGATCTGGCGGAAGCGCGGGTAGGTCATTTCGGCGATCTCCGAGGCGACGCGGGTGCGCACCCAGGCGCTGCGACTTGGCTGGTCTTCGAACAGCCCCATCTCGCCGAAGAACTGGCCCTTGTTGAGGTAGGCCAGCACCATCTCGTTGCCGTCTTCGTCCTCGATCATGACTTCGACGGAGCCGTCGACGACGTAAAACAGCGTGTCGGGGAGATCCCCGGCATGGATGAGCACCGTCTTGCCGGGCACGGTGCGCACCCGGCAATACGTCAGGAACCGGTTGATCGCCGGAATGTCACTTAGTGTTTTGCCGTTGGTAGCCATTGGCCAGTCTCCCCATGTAAAGCAACAACAACCTTTAAACCTTACATCCGGTGCGAGACCCGCTGCCGGGTCATATGTTCAATGGCTCGGCAGTCTAAGGCCTGAGCCCGCGAAGTATGTCAAGTCCGATTGAAAAACTGTGAAAGGCGTCACACGGGTTGCGCAGGCGGGCTTCTCGCGGGACAGGTGGTTGCGCCCGGTTGCCGGCAAGCATTAGAGTGCGGCGCTGTTTTCGCAGGCGGTGGCGCCGTTAATCCGATAACAACAGGACATCCTTCGATGCACAGATTTCCCGCTCTTATATGGGCTGCATTGGCCACCGTGCTGGCCGGTCCTGCCGCAGCGCACGATGAGCCGGACAAGGACGCGCCGCAAGGCTGGTCCGGCAGCATTGCCGGAGGGTACGTTGCGGTGCGTGGCAACAGCAAAAGCGAAACCGAGAACTTCAAAGCCGAGGCGCTCTACGACACGGGGCGCTGGCACCACAGCCTGCTCGGCACAGCGGTGGGTGCGAGCCAGGACGACGAGACCAGCGCCGAAGCCTATAAAGTGCAGGCCAGGACCAAGTTCGCCCTGGCCGAGCGCTACTACGCTTTCGGGCTCGCCGAGTACAACAAGGACCGCTTCAGCAGCTACGACTACCAGATTTTCGAGGCTGCCGGCCTGGGATGGCGGGTTTTTCGCAGCAAGACCATGGAACTGAACATCGAAGCGGGCCCCGGCCTGACCCAGTCCAAGCTCCAGTCGGGAGAGGATCAGAACGAGATGGTCGGCCGCGTTGGCGGCGACTACCATTGGCATATCAGCGATAACGCGGTATTCAGCGAAGTGCTGTCCTCTTCGATCGGCTCGGACAACACGTACATCGAGTCGCTGACGGAGCTGAAGGCCAGCATCGTCGGCAACCTGGCCCTGGTCCTGGGTTATCTCTGGAAGCACAACACGGACGTCGATCCGGGCACCGACAAGAGCGACACCCTCACGTCGGTGTCGCTGGAGTACAAGTTCTAGCACGGGCCTCGGGGGGCGCGGCACGAGCGGCCGCGGGCGCGTTGAAAAAGGGCGGTGCCCCACGTAGAATTCCGGCCCTTTCGGCTGCCATCAGCGGCGGGCAAACAGGTTCAGCCATGAGAACGATTTCGGCAAAACCCGGCGAGGTCCGGCGCGGCTGGTATGTGGTGGATGCAAGTGGCCGCACCCTCGGACGGCTAGCCACCGAGCTGGCCCGGCGACTGAGCGGCAAGCACAAGCCGGAGTACACCCCCCATGTGGACACCGGGGATTTCATCGTCGTGGTCAATGCTTCGCAGCTAAAGGTCACTGGTAACAAGTTGAAAGATAAGCTCTATTACCGATATACCGGCTACGTGGGCACCTTGAAGACCGAGAGCCTGGAAAACCTCCTGGCACGGGCCCCGGACCGTGTGCTGACCATCGCCGTAAAAGGTATGTTGCCGAAGAACAGGCTGGGTGCGGCGATGCTGCGCAAGCTCAAGGTTTATGCCGGGCCCGACCACCAGCATGCCGCCCAGCAGCCGACGCCGCTGCAGATCTGATTCGGAGAGATATCACGTCATGGCTAGCCAGGCTTTTTACGGTACCGGTCGGCGCAAGAACTCCACCGCGCGGGTGCTGATCCGCCCGGGCCGGGGCAGCATCACCATCAACGATCGGTCGCTCGACGAGTTCTTTGGCCGCAAGACGGCGCGCATGATCGTGCGCCAGCCACTCGAACTGACACAGCTCGGCGACCGATTCGACGTCGCCGTGACCGTCAGCGGCGGCGGCATGACCGGGCAGGCCGGCGCGATCCGCCACGGGCTGACCCGCGCGCTTATGGCCTACGACAGTTCACTGCGCTCGCCGTTGCGCCGCGCCGGTTTCGTCACGCGCGATGCGCGTGAAGTGGAGCGCAAGAAGGTCGGTTTGCGCAAGGCCCGCCGCGCCACGCAGTACTCGAAGCGCTGATCGGGGACGGTCCTCGGGCTTGATCCGCCGCGGCACGTTGGGGGATCGTCTAGTGGTAGGACAGCGGACTCTGA
>CAYOFE010000072.1:0-14598 GCA_964403135.1 uncultured Chromatiaceae bacterium
CAGTCCGCCCAGAAAGAACAACACGAGAAAAAGGAACTTCACCTCGGGCTCGCTGACTCGCGTCGCACCGAGCCGGGTGATGAGGTACTGCGTCCACCGGGGCATGAACCAGAGCATGAACGAGGTCACCGCCACGAACACGACCAGCCAGACATTGAAGTCGGCGAACAGGATGCCCAGTGCCAGCACCGTCCCGAAGTCCGTGATGAAGCACGCGGCCAGCAGCGTTTTACCCATTGGCGTACTGCCGAGCCCGCCCTCGATCATGACGGCATAAACCATGGCCACCGAGGTCGTGGACAGGGCAATACCCGCGATCCACGCCTGGTGCAATGGCCAGCCAAGAGCGTACTGCGCAAACAGCCAGACTCCCATGAAGGGCAGCAGGAACGACAGGACGCCAATGCTCATGCTGGCGCGCAGGTTGGCCTTCAGCGACACCGGATCGATCTCGGCCCCCGCCAGAAACGTCAGAACACCGCTGCCCAGCATCGCGAGGAAGTTCGTCCATTCGGTCGTGCGCAGCAACTGGTGGTATTCGCCGAAATGTATGTTGCCGACGACGACGCCAACGAGGATCTCGATGAGCGCCACGGAAATACCAACGCGGATCGAAACCAGGCTGGCGAGAAATGCCAGCCCCATCCAGAAGGCGGCGACGAACCAGATGTTGTCCATGCCCGGATGCCCGTCAGGATTTGGGAGCGCTCTCCGCGTCCGGGCCGGCGCGGTAATCGATGACGCGCGCCTTCTCCAGCGTCACCAGCCCTCCCTGCATCATCTCATCCAGCGCAGGCAGGAACGCGTTAATGTTCTCTTCGCTGTCCACGATCTCGATCACGAGTGGCAGATCCAGCGACAACCGCAGTATCTTCATCGTGTGAAGTCGACTCGACTTGCCGAATCCCATCGCTCCCCGCAGCACCGTCGCACCGGCCAGGTGCATCTCGCGCGCCTTAAGTACAATGGCCTCGTAGAGCGGCTGGTGATGCCAGCGGTCGCTCTCGCCGATAAAGATCCGCAGCAGCACTGCGTCCTGAGGCAGGTGCATGTCAGTTGCCTTTCAAAACGTTAAGAGCCATGCCAATACCATTACCTGGCCGCACCGCGGCGCGACACAACGCCACGGACGCCATGGCATTGTGGCATCGGCCCCGGCCATGAGCCACTGCCCGCCTTCCGCCAGCGTGACTGTCTGCATGCTGAGGGACGAAAACGTGGTGTAAGCGCCGCAGAGGCCGGGCGTCAAGAATTGCCGAAGGGAAAGGTGAGTGTAGGACAAACAACGCCCGGTGCTCTCAACCGGTCGATGCAACACCCTAAGATTGCGATGGAGCGGGAGGTTGCATCACGAGTCGACGCCCTTGGTTTACACCCTCATTAGTGAGGTGAGGCGCCGCTGGCGAGGCGGGAGCCACGCGCCGAGGCCACGGCCGGCCTGAAGGAAACGATTAGCACGGGCGCCCTCCGGACGCGCTGCGCCAATGTGGCGGATCGTGGCGGACGTGAACGCCTGGACGATCAGCCCTCCTCGCGGACTCGGAACACGTACAGCGCCTGTCCGCCGGTCGGCTGATAGATGTCCGGGCTGACCACGGCAGTCATGGCCCGGAACACCCCGATGCCCGCCGGCACGGCGATGTACTGGCGGCCCCCGGCGCTGTAGCTGATCGGAAATCCGTGCAGCGGGGCGCCCAGGCGCACCTGCCACAGCAGTTTCCCGGTGGTACTGTCGAATGCCTTGAACCAGCGGTCGAGATCGCCGGCGAAGGCAAGCCCGCCGGCAGTCGTGAGCACACCTGTGAGGAACAGCGCGCGTTGCTCGTGGTGCCAGCGCTCTTTCAGCGTGCGCACATCATATGCCGCCAGCATCCCGAGATTGCCGTTGCTGCCCGGCATCTCGAAAGTGCGCGAATCCCCGCCATAGCCACCGCCGCCCGGCGTGCGCTCGACTTCCCGGCCGACCAGCTCCGAGCACAGGCGGTGCAGCGGGATCACCAAGAGTGCAGCGTCGGGGCTGTACGCGCTGGCCTGCCAGTTGTGGCCGCCGTAGATGCCCGGGCAGGCCGAGATGGTCTCGCCGATCCGCACCTCGAGAATTTCCTGGCGGTAGGTGACGCGGCCGGTGGCGCGATCAATCGAGGCGAAAATGGTCTGCGGCAGCGTCTGCGCGAGATCCAGGAACTGGCCGGTACGGCGGTCGAGCTTCCACAGGATGCCGTCCTTGCCGGCGGTGAGCAGCAGCTTGCGGCCGTCCACGTCCACCAGCACGCGCTCGAACCCCGCCTCCATGTCAATGGTTTCGCCAGGAATGTGCTGGAAGTACCAGGCGATCCGACCGGTCTGCGGGTCCAGCGCCAGTGTCGAGTTGGTGTAGAGCGCCGCGTCGCGCGGAGACATGCCGCGGCTCGGCGCCACCCAGGGCTTCGCCTGCGAGGTGCCGATGTAGAACAGGCGCAGCTCCGGATCATAGCTGCCGGCGATCCAGGTATCGCCGCCGGCGCGCAGCTCCGGCGGCAGCCCGGCCCAGCTCGCATCGTTGGGATCACCCGGCAGCGCGATCGTGGAGGTGCGCCACAGCTCGGCACCGGTCTGCGGATCGTGCCCGGTGATGAAGCACCCGCCCTTCGTGTAGCGCTCGCAGCCGTTGATGCCGCTCAACACCACGCCGGCACCGACGATGGGACCGCTGCTGTGCGTGTAGGCCTCGCGGTAGTCGGCCTTTACCGTGCGCCAGCGCTGCTCGCCGGTGCGGGCATCTATCGCTACGAGGGCGGCATCGTACGTCGACAGAAACAGCTTGTCGCCGTAGAGCGCAATGTTGCGCGTCGGGCCGCCTAGCGTCTTCGATTCAGGCGGAAATCGGTAGGCGTATTCCCAGATGACCTCGCCGTTGCGCGCGTCCAGCGCCTGGATCACGTTGTCCGGGTGCGTGAGGTACATGATGCCGTCGCGCACCAGCGGTGTGCCCTGGTTGCTGCCCTCCTTCATGGCAAGCACCCAGGCGAGCTCCAGCCGTTGCACGTTGTGGCGATTGACCTCCGCAAGCGGACTGTAGCCCTGCCCGTCGAGCGTCCGGCGCCAGCTCAGCCAGTCCCCGGCGGGCGGCCGCGCCAGGTCCGCATCGCTCACCGGCCGGAAATTCTCGACCCGCCGATTCACGAACCCGGACCGCGTTTTCGCCTCGCCCTCGATCGTTCCCGCGACCGAGAACGACTGCCAGCGCGAGGGTCCCGCAGCCGCGGCTGCGCCCGTGCCGACGACGAGATTCGATTCTGCGCGCAGCGCCTCGGCGCCGGACTGCAGCCCATTCGCCTTCAGCAGGTGCGCGATGATGTCGAGGTGGACGCCCTCACCCAGCGTCCCGCCGGCACCGGGCGGCATGCTCGCCTGGTTGAAGGCCAGCAGCTCGGACGTGGTCCGCGCGCCCCATTTGCCGAGAAACACCGGCCCCACGAGCTCCGGACCATGCGCGGAACCGCGCAGCGTCAGGCCATGACAGCTTGCGCAGTGCTTTTCATAGGCCGCTGCGCCGCGCGCGGCCTGCGCCTCGGCATAGGTGCTGCCGGCCTGCACCTCACCGCTCATGAGCAGGAGCGCGGCGCTCGCGAGGGCGCGCACCGTGGCCGGCATCATCGTCAACTCCGTGCCAGATCGGCGCGATGGCGGCTGAGATCGCCGATGAGATCCGGCGAGATCGTCCGCTCCACAAAGTGCCATTCCCCGCCATCTCTCGCGAAGCGATCGCGATAGTGGCCGGCGAAGATCGGCTGCAGCGGAAAATCCGGCGGCACCGCCTGGAACACCGTGATGTAGCACTGCGCTGTGGCCTGGTAGCCATCGGGCTCCATGGCGATCTCCACGTTGCTCATGACATGCTTGGTAAGCGGCCTGCCCTCATAGAGGATCACGTTGCGCAGGGTCCGCAGCACGGCCGCCGCGCCTGCGTCGGCCGGCGCGCCGAGCACCTGCCAGCGGCCGCGCTCGAACAGCCGGGCGAATCCCTCCAGGTCGCCGGCATCGATGCGCAGGCAGTAGGCGTTCATCAGCCGCAAGATGGCCTCCCGATCCGCGCTCATCGCCTCGCGCGCTCCACCAGCCCGAAAAACTGCAGGTCCATGCTCTGCGCGAGCGCCGCCAGGATTGGCGGCACCAGCCGGTGATGATCGGGCGCTTCCATGTGCAGGCGGAACGCCTCCTCGTCACGGAAGCGCGCATACACCACGTAGACGTGCGGATCATCCCGATGGCGGAGAAAGTCGTACACCAGCGTACCCGGCTCGGTGCGGTGCGTGATGTCGGACAGCTCCTGCTGCAGGGACTCGAACTCCGGCGCCTTCTCCGGCTTCACCACGAGCCTGGCAATGAATGCGGGTTGCATGTGAATGGGCTCCCGGGCAGTTATGGGTGTCACAGGCGCAGCTCGGCGACCAGCGCTTCGCGCAGCCGGAATTTCTGAATCTTGCTCGCCGACATGGGCCACTCGCGGACGAACCGCACGTAACGCGGCACCTTGAACGAGGCGATCCGGCCCTTGCAAAAGTCCACCACCTCGCGCTCGGTCAGGGCCGCGCCAGCCTCCAGCTCGATAAACGCCGCCGGGACTTCCTGCAGGCGTGCGTCCGGCACGCCGACCACCTGCACCAGTTTCACGGCGGGATGGGCCGCGAGGAAAGACTCGATCTCCGCAGCGGCAACGTTTTCGCCACCCACCTTCAGCATATCCTTGAAGCGGCCATGGAACATGATCTGGCCCTGCTCATCGAAGGAACCGATGTCGCCCGTGTGGAAGAATCCCTCCGCATCGAGCGCCTGCCGGGTCTCTTCCAGATCCTTGTAATAGCCCTCGAACAGGCAGTAGCCGCGCACCAGGATCTCGCCGCGCGTTCCGGCCGGCGCCGGCTCGCCCGTTGCGGGATCTACGATGCGCACCTCCAGTCCCGGCAGCGGCGTGCCGAGGCGCGTGCAGCGGGCCTCCAGGCTGTCGGTGATCTCGCTGGTGCAGACAGTTCCCGCGGTTTCGGTCATGCCATAGGTGCCGACATACACCGTGTGTGGCATGGCCTTCAGCATCGCGTCGCGAATACCCGGGGGCTGCACGGCAAAATTCGCGTTCATCAGCCGCACTCGGCTCAGATCCGTGCACGCGAAGTCCGGGTGATGGATGAGATCCGACATGATGGTCACGAAGCAGGGATAGGTGACGGTGGCGCGCTCCTGCTCCAGCATGCGCAGCGCCACGCCGGCGTCGAAATGCGTCATGGTGAGATAGGCGCCGGCCACGTCGAAGATCGCGAGCATCGGCAGAATCGCGGCGATATGGAACATCGGCAGCGGTGACCAGAAGCGGTCCTCCTGCGTGAGCCGGTAGCGATGCCGGCCGAGGGCAATGCTGTTGCGCACGATGGCCTCGTGGCTGAGCGGGCAGCCTTTCGGGTGCGCCGTGGTGCCCGAGGTGTAGAGCATGATGGCGGGATCGCGGATGCGCACGGCGAGCCGCGTCGCCTCGATCTCCGCGGCCGGCACCGGCTGCGAGAGCCGCGTGAAATCCCGCTCGGCGATGAAGCCAGGCCGCGCGGATGCGCCGAGCAGCACGATGTTCCGGAGCCGTGGCGCACAGTCCAGGCCGAGACGATATGGATTGGCGGCAGCGGCAAGCCCGGGCAGTCCTTCGCCGAGACGCTCGGTGAAATCCACGTGTTCCGCCACGCGATCCGTGGTGATCAGCGTGACGAGGTCGGCATTCCCGATCACGTAGCGCAGCTCACCGGCGCGAAACCGCGCGTTGATCGGCACGCTCACGGCGCCACACAAAGCGATGCCGAAGAGGAATTCCGGAAACTCCCGGCAGGTCGGCAGCAGCAGCCCGACATGATCCCCGGGCCGCACGCCGAGCGCCCGCAGGCCCCGTGCCCGCTCGCGCGCCCGGGACGCCAGCTCACGGAAGCTCTGCCGCCCTTCCGGAAACACCACCGCATCTGCATCGGGGCGCTCCGCGGCCGCGATCAGCAGCAGGTCGCCGAGCGTGGTCGCCCGGATCGGATATGGAAGTGCCGCTTCGCTCACCCCGGCTACCCGAGCGGATCCAGGTACTCGCGCACGTACGGCGGATCGCCTTCGAGGCAGTCCAGCAAGGGCGGGGCGATCTGCGCCAGCCAGGCCGAGTTCATGTGGCGATGCTCGGCGGCCTCGTCGGCGAAGGATTCGAGCACAGCATAACGGCGCGGCTCGCGCAGGCGGAAGAACTCGTACTGCAGCGTGCCCGGCTCCCGCGAGCGTACCTCCGCCCGCAGGCGCCGGCACAGCGAGATGAACTCCTCCTCGCGCCCGGGCTTGACGGTCATGCGCGCTATAAAAGTGATCGCCATGGTCAATGGCCCCCGCCGCCGATGCTAACATCGCAATACCCACGACCGGAGCCGCCACCCTGGAGCCCGCAGACTACATCTTTGTCACGAACGCCGATCGCATTCCGCCGGGCGGCTGTGAAGGCTTCGACGTCGCTGGCCATGCGATCCTGGTCTGCCACACGGTCGAGGGCTTTCGCGCCGTGGAGAACCGCTGCTCGCATGCCGAAGCCGCACTGAGCGGCGGGCGCCTGCGCGGCCTGCGCATCATCTGCCCGCTGCATGGCGCGTCCTTCGACGTACGCGACGGCCGCGCCACGGGCAAGCCGGCCACGGCGCCGATCCGCAGCTATCCTTTGCGGGTGCGCGACGGGCGCATCGAGGTGCGGCTGCCTACCGCCTGATCGCATTTCACGCCGGCTCGAAGGCCGCGAGGCCATTGTTCAGCACGATGACATCGCGCGCCGGGACGCGCGCGCGGAATGACACTTCCCGGCCTCGCCGCCAGATCTCGGTGCGGATGGTCTCGCCCGGAAACACCGGGGAGGAGAAACGGACGGCGAGGCGGCGCAGGCGAACCGCGGCAGGTCCTCCGAGCCCCTGAAGGAGTGCTCGGCCGGCGATGCCGTAGGTCGCCAGCCCGTGCAGGATGGGGGCGGGAAATCCCGCCTTCGCCGCGACTTCTGGATCGGCATGCAGCGGGTTGTAGTCGCCACTCAGGCGATAGAGCAGCGCGCCCTGGGGCGAGGTGGCGATGTCCACGCAGAGATCGGGTTCGCCCTCGGGCAGCGCATGTGGCGGCGGGCTCCCGGTCTTTGGCCCGCCGAAGCCGCCGTTGCCGCGTGCGAAGATCACCGCAAGCTGCGTAGCGAGCAGATCACCGCTTGCCTTATCCATGAGCCGGCGCTCCACGTAGATCAGCGCACCCTTGCCGGGCCCCTTGTCGATCACATCCACGACGCGGTTGAGCCCGACGACCGCGCCCTCCACGGGCAGGGGCCGGTGGATCTCGAGATGCTGCTCGCCGTGGAGCACGCGCACCACGTCAATGCCGGTGCTCGGGTCGGCCATCCACGCTCCCGGGTGGCCGAGCACCACCGGCATGGTGGGAAACGCCTCCAGGTTCTTCTCGTAGACGAAACGCAGCTCGTCGGGGTCGGTGGGCCGCAACCCGAAGCCGAGGCCCAGCGCGTAGAGCATCGTGTCCCGGCGCGTGTAGGCCTGTTGGGCGTCTGGAATCGGCCAGTGCAGGATCGTTTCGTAGCTGAAGGGCATCGTCGCGCTCCGCCTCAGATCCGGTTCCCGCCGACCATGACTGGCGTAGCGCCCCGTTCCACGTCAGACCGGGTCCCAGCTGAACACGCTCGCCGTCACGTCGAGCGGGTACATGGAGGGACGGAAGGCGGGAAATACCCGCTCGCAGACTGCCTGCGGTGTCCAGCCGTCAGAGGTATGTGCCGCCCGGAGCGGCCGGGACTGGCTCATGAGAAAGATTTCGTTGTTGCGCACGGCGAAGATCTGACCGGTCACGTCCTTCGCGGCATCGCTGAACAGCGCCACGGCAAGCGGCGCGATCTTCTCGGGCGTCATCTGCCGGATTTTCGCCACGCGGGCCTTCTGCTCCGGCGTCTCCGTCGGCACCTGCCCGAACAGGCGGCTCCAGGCGAAAGGCGAGATGCAGTTTGATCGCACGTTGTAGCGAGCCATGTCGAGCGCGATAGACTTCGACAGCCCGACGACACCGAGCTTCGCCGCCATGTAGTTCGCCTGGCCGAGATTGCCGATGAGCCCCGAGGTGGAGGTCATGTGCACGAGGCAGCCGCTGTGCTGCTCGCGGAAGTGCGGCGCGCAGGCGCGGCTCATGTTGAAGGAGCCCTTCAGGTGGACATTGATGACGAGATCGAAATCCTGTTCCGTCATCTTGTGAAAGATTGTGTCGCGCAGGATACCGGCATTGTTGACCACCCCGTCAATGCGGCCGAATTTGTCGATCGCTGCACGGATTATCGCATGCGCGCTGTCCCACTCGGACACGCTCAGGCCGTTTGCAATCGCGCGGCCGCCGCGTGACTCGATTTCGCGCACCACCTCGGCAGCAGGGCTGGTGTCCTGCCCCTCGCCGGAAGGCGACGAGCCAAGATCATTGACCACGATGCTCGCGCCCTCATCGGCGAGTGCGAGTGCGATCGCCCTGCCGATGCCGCGGCCGGCGCCGGTCACGACGATGGCCTTACCGGCCAGCATTTTCACCTCGCTCATGCTGCTCTCCCGGCCGCGTGCCGCCACGACCTGCCTGGCTCGCTTATCTGCTTCTGAAAAATGCCGAGGCAGCTGTTTGTCCCGCCGGCTTGCTCCGCGGGGTGCCTCGGCTGGGCTCGCTCGCCGCGGTGCCCGCGACATGGCTCATTCCTGTCCCTGTGCCAGGGCGCGGGGCGGCGTCCCTTGGTCGCCCCTTCGGGCAGCCCTCGCGAGCGTCGCCGGCTCGGCAAGCCGGCTTTATGGGCTACACAGATTTCTCGCCATTTTCCAGTCATTCTCAGCCTCCCGGAGGCGTCATCTTCGCACCGGGCACCGGGTTGAAGTAATGGAGCGTGACCACGCGGCGCGCAATCTTCCAGACACCCGCGCGCCGCTCGAATTCATCGGCATAGGAAGCGCCCACCATCTGCACCACGTTATCCGGGGTCGCCCCCATGCAATCCACGTTGCAGATGCCACTCGCACGATCGGCATCCCGGAAGGTAAGCACCAGGTTGGTCGCCAGGTGATGCGTTTCGCGCCAGGCCGGAAAGAGCGTTTCCAGTACCGCACGGCGGATGCTGGCTGCACCGGCGAAGTTCCCGAACGGAGGACCGATCTCCCAGACCGCATCCTCGTGCCAGATCGCCATGAAGCGCTCGATGTCGCGGCTGTCGAAGCCGATGCAGTAATCCGAGACCAGGTCGCGGATCGCAGTGCGGCTTTCCAGCTCGTCAACCCGCCGCAGCAGATCCTCAGTGACGGACAGAGTCCGGGGCTTCTCCGGCATGTTGGCTCCTTGTCAGTGGCCGCGTTTCCAGGCCGCATCCCGGGCAAGCGAGTTGGCGGCGATGTAACCGAAGGTCATGGACATCGCCAGCGTGTGGCCGGCGCCGTAGTAGGCCTCGCGCGAGGGGCTGGCGATGCAGTTGCCGGCGCCGTACAGCCCCGGGATCGGCTGGCCCCGCACGTCCAGCACGCGGGCGCCAGCATCTATTCGCGGGCCGCCGTTCGTATCGAGCGCGCCCGCCGCTAGCATGATCGCGTGGTAGGGCCCGCGGGCGTTGAACGGATGCATGGTGACGTTCGGATACGGACTCACAGGCCACGCGGCATCTGCGCGCCGCGGCGAGAACACCGCCTGCCACTCGCGATCGTAGGCGGCAGCACCCCGGCCGAAGTCCTCGTCGCGCCCGGCGGCCGCGAAGCCGTTGTAGCGCTTCACCGTCGCCTCCAGATTCTGCGCGAACGCCGGATCCAGCCTCACGCCTCCGGTCTGTTCGAGGATTTCGGCCAGCCGCGCCTCGATGGCTCCGGCAAGCGAGGCGAATGAGTCGCCCGACAGGATGAAGCCGGGATCTTCGCCCGGCGCAGGCAGCGGGTAGGCGCCGCCGTAGGTTTCCGCGGTGCGCCGGTCGTACACCATGAACAGGAGCTGATTCGGATACTCCGCGCGCGTCGGGTCATACGCTCCATGGATCTCGGTGCGATCGTTGTAGTTGCGTTTCTCGTTGACGACGCGCCGGCCATACCGGTTGACCTGGATCATCGAGTCGCCGGGCGGGTAGAACACGCCCTGCGCCAGATAACGGCTGACGAGTGCCTCGTCGAGCACGATCTGCGTGCGCCACGCGCCGGAGAGATCGCCCATCGCGGCGCCGGCTGCGCCCGCGATGGCGATAAAATCACCGGTCGCGGTTTCGCGCGCGCAGGACCCGTACAACCGGTGCGGCTGGTACAGGCGCACCAGCTCCGGGTCGTGCACGTAACCGCCGGTGGCAAAGATCACGCCCTTCGCGGCGCGGAAGGACACCGTGCTCCCGGCCGCCCGGGCTTCGATCCCGACCACCCGGCCCGAGTCCTCCTGCACCACGCGCAGCACGCGATGCTCCCGGTGCACTGCCACCTGGTGACGTTCGAGCGCCTCGGTGAGCTGACGCATCAGCTCATCTCCAAGACCCACGCTGCCATCAGGACGCACCGCCGAGAGCGGGCGTCCGGCCGGAACCTTGTTTTCGGGCACGTTGTCGAGATAGTCCGTGGCCGGGCGGTCGAGATGGAACATACGCCATTCCGCGACGCGCAGCGCTTCCATCCCGCGCAACGCATCCACCGCCGGCGCAGCGTTGTCGTAGAACGCCCCCAGCAGCGCCAGTTCCCCTTCCTCCAGTCCCAGGTTCGGCGCCTGCGGGTTGTAGCGCCCGGGATAGGAGAACCGCGCCATGTAGCGCAGGCAGTCCTCGCGGGGATCGGCGATGCCGCGTGCGGCCAGGGTGAAATTGTTCGGCACCCACAGCACGCCGGCCGACTTGGCGGAGGTGCCGCCGAGCTCGCTCGCCTTCTCGATGAGGCGCACCGTACGGCCCTGGCTGCGCGCAATCAGCGCCGCCGTGCAGGCGCCCACGCCGCTGCCGACAACGAGCACGTCGGCCTCGTGATCCCACTGCCCGCCGGGACCAGCCTTGCAGGCACCGAGCGCCACGCTGCCGAGCGAGACGCCGAGCGCCCCTGCCAGCCATTCCCGCCGGCTCAGCCGTTCATCGCTGGCTCCCATGATGCCCGGCGGCCCGCCACCTCAGCGCTTGAGCTGGATGCCGGCTTTTTCCCGGTCCCAGCAGTCAGGCGTTACGCCCTCGTCTTTGAGCTTGTACTTCTCGACGCGCTCGCTCGGTGTTTTCGGCAGGCTGTCGCGTATCGCGAAGTAGCGCGGGATCGCGAAGTACGCCAGCCGCGGCTCGCACCAGCGCACCAGCTCCTCGGGAGTCACCTTACGTCCGGGCTTGAGCACCAGCACGGCCTTGACCTCTTCCTCGCCGACTTCCGAGGGCACGCCCACCACGCAGGATTCGAGCACGGCGTCGTGCGAGTTGAGGACCGACTCCACCTCGAAGGAGGAAATGTTCTCGCCGCGCCTGCGGATCGCCTGCTTCTTGCGGTCCGCGAAGTAGAAGTAGCCGTCCTTGTCCATGCGGCCCATGTCGCCGGTGTGGATCCAGCCGTTTTTGAACAGCTCCAGCGTAGCCTCCGGCTTCCTGTAGTATCCGGTTGTACCGACGAACATGCGATTGGACCGCGCGATGAACTCGCCGAGCTCGCCGGGCGGGCACTCGTTGTCGTCCTCGTCCACGATGCGCACATCCCAGCCCGTGATCGGCTTGCCGCAGGAACCGGCGCGCGGCTCGTCATAGGGACTCGCGAGACACACATAACACTCGGTCATGCCGTAGACCTCGAGCAGCTTCGTATTGAACCGCTTCTGAAAGGTATGCCACTCGTCAGCCGGGGCCGCGGCGCCGACCATCAGGCGCACCGGGTTGTCGGCATCGTCCTCGCGCGGCTCCTGCTTGAGCAGGATCGGGATGATGCCACCGATGTAATTCGCCTCCGTGCATTCCCAGCGCCGGCAATCGTCCCAGAGCCGGCTCGCGGAAAACCGCTCGACGATCACCGCCTTCGCATCGGCCAGGATCGCCGGGCCGATGGTGATACCCTGCGCATTGCCGTGGAAGAACGGCAGGCCCGTGTACAGCACGTCGTCCTCGGTGTAGCGCGAGTACTTCACCGACTCCGCCCAGATCGCATACCAGTAGTGATGGCTCATCTCCACGCCCTTGGATACGCCGGTGGTGCCCGAGGTGTAGAGAATCGAGGCCATGTCGCCGTAGTGCACGCGGGACTCGGGCGCGGTGCCCGGATGATCAGCGAAATCCGCCCAGGTCAGCGTTTCGATGCCCTGCCAGCGCGGTACCGGCGGCGACTGGCCGCCGCCGCCGATGAACACCGCGTGGCGCAGCTTTTTCAGGTCGCCGATGACCTCCGGCAGGCGATCCAGGTACTCGGTATCGGCGATGAGCGCCACGCTGTCGGACTGGTCTATCTGGTAGGTGAGCCCGGCGCCTTTCAGTGCCACATTGATGGGTACCTCGACTGCGCCGATCTTGTTCAGGCCGAACCAGGCGTAGAGGAACTCCGGGCAGTTCGGCAGCATGATGGCGGCCTTGTCGCCGCGCTTCAGGCCGAGCTCGACGAATCCCCGCGCCGCCTTGTTGATGTTCTCGTTGAACTCGCCGAGCGTGATGGGGTCATCGCGGAACTGGAAGACAACGTGGTCGGGGTGCTTTCGCGCCTTGTCCTCGATGATTTTCGTCAGTACCCGGTCATGCTGGGCGTATTCCTGCATATGCGACTTCGCCCACTTCTTCGCGTGCTTCTCGAACTTGTCGTCCCAGCGGCCCATAATGCGTTCCTCCTCGACGATTCCCGCCCGCGGCCGGTTGTTATCCGCAGGAGCGATCAGATTTTCCGGGCCCGCGGGTCGTGCGCCTTCGCCATCTCGTAGGCCTCGTTGTACCAGACGCCCGGGTCGTGGGCCTCGAGCATCTTGCCGAGGTCCCAGGTCATGATCTTCGTCGGGATCACCTTGATGATGGTGCGCAACGGCGTGTGCACCGCCTTGAAAGCGTTCTGGCGCTCTTCCTCTGTCGTCAGCTCGAAGAAATACTTGTCAATGATGTCCCAGTGCACCCGCTTCATAAGCTCCTGGTCCGTCGAGATCTCGGCGTGCCCGATGATCAGGATGGCCTTCTGGTGGCGCACGTTGGAGCCATCGTTGTGAATGCTCACCGAGATCCGAGGATCATTCTGCAGGTGATGCACCTTGTGGCGATGCTTCTGGATGCTGCTCATGTGCAGGATGTCATCAATGACGACATAGAACATGGGCGTGACGATGGGAAAGCCCTTCGAGTTGACGTGAGCCATCTCGCAGTAGCAGTTGTGGCGGTAGAGGGCCTCGAACTCGTCCCTCTCCATCGGGTAATCGCTGGCGACATTGAGCTGCTCGAGCTTGACCGGATCGAATTTTGGCTTGGGTTTTTCCGTCATGCGTTGTTCTCCTGACGACATTCCGCCGGACGCCGGCGTGCGCCGTCGCGCAGCCGTTTGCACCTCCATCACACCTTCACGACACCTCCGGAATCGCCGGGCGGCGATACCCCGCGCAGGCGCGCAGGCCGTGGCGCCTCAGGCGCTCCGGGCGGGCGATCCGCCCGGAGCGCGCGTTGGTCATTCCGCGCCGAAGCGATAGCCGATTTCCACACCCCAGGTGCGCGGTGGCCGCGGCGCGGCGTAGGACCAGAGTCCCGCCACGTCGAAGCCGATCTGGTAGCCGTCCTCGTCCGACAGATTACGGCCGAACACGCTGCCATACCAGTTTTCCAGGTTGTAGGTAAACGACGCATCTATCAGCGTCTGCGAATCGTTGTGCAGCTCGGGTTTGTTGGCGAAATCCACTTCGTGATCGTCGAGGTAGCGCAAACCGAGATGCAGCAGCGCATCACCCGGTCCCCACCGCCACTCGTAGTCAACGGTCAGGTCGGCAGTGATGTCCGGCGCACGGCGGATTTCGAGGTTGGAAAAGTCCGTCATCACCGGGTTCTGCTGCGTGCCGGTGTTCACGATGAAGTCATCGTACTCGGCGTCGAGCAGGCCCACGTTGCCGCGCAGGGTCAGCCCCTGCATCGCCAGCCAGGTCATTTCCAGCTCGACGCCCTGGATGGTTGCGGTGGATGCATTGACCACCCGCGTCACCTGGCCCGTGCCGCTGGTCTGCGAGGGCTGCTGGATTTCCTCCTGCTTGTCCTGGTAATCCATGTAGAAGACCGTGGCGTTGAAGATCAGCGTGCGATCCATCCACTCCGAGCGGTAGCCCAGCTCGTAGTTGTCCACGGTCTCCGGATCGTAAGCCGTGATGGCGGTCTCTACACTGTCCACGCGCCCGTTGAAGCCCCCGGCGCGGTAACCACGTGAGTACAGCGCGTACAGCATGGCGTCCTGGTCCAGCCGGTACTTCAGCGCCGCCTTGGGCGTGAACTCCGACCAGTCCTCGTCGGCACTGGCGGTCACGTTGCCGACCTGGTCGGTATCCTTGTCTCATCCTCGGTGTAGCGCCCGCCCAGCGTGAGCGTCCAGGTGTCGTTGAACTCGTAGTCACCCTCGAAGAACGCCGCCCAGG
>CAYOFE010000073.1:0-14287 GCA_964403135.1 uncultured Chromatiaceae bacterium
CGTCATCAGCAGCAGGATCTGGATGCTCACGGAAAGCGTCTTGCCGTTTGCCCCGTCGGTGATCTCGACGGCGGGGATGCCCGGCTCGGCCGTCGCCAGCACCGGCAGCGCGACCAGCGCGAGGACGCACAGCAGGCGCTTCATGACTTCGGCTCCATGTAACTGGCGAAGGGGGCTGGCACGGGCTCGCGTATCACGTGCAGGGCCCGCATGCCGGAGGGGCTGACGCCGACCAGCACCTGTTCCTGTCCAACGCGCAGCAGGACCACTTTCTCGCGCGCGCCGAGCGAAACCCCGCTCACTACCTCGATCAGACCGCTCTTCAGGTGCCCCGCGTTGCGCAGCTTCTTCGCGGCCCAGGCAAGTCCGACCAACAGCGCAAGAACCGCCGCGAGGCTCGCCAGCATGCGCAGCGCCGGGCCGAGCAGGCTGTCCATGCCCGCAGGCTGTGGCGTGCCAGCAGCCATCGCTGCGCCGGCAGCGAGCAGCAGGGCAATTCCCAGCGGGAGCGGCGCCAGCCGCGATTGCCTGACGCGACAGGCGTCGCTTCCACAATCCGCGGTTCGCTGGCTGTTATGCATGGCGCTCAGCTCGTCTTGCGCGCTGGCGGCGAAACGACATCGGTGAGGCGGATGCCGAATTTGTCGTTGACCACGACGATTTCGCCGTGCGCCACGAGGGCGCCGTTGACCAGCACGTCGAGCGGCTCGCCGGCGTTGCGATCGAGTTCGACGACCGAGCCCTGGGTGAGCCGCAGCAGGTTGCCGACGCTCATCTGTGCCCGGCCTACTTCGAGAGACAGTGTCACCGGCACGTCCATGATGACGTCGAGGCTCGGACTGGCCTCACTGCCCCTCGCGCCGGCGTTGTCGCCGAGTTGCTGAAAAGCAGCGGCGCGAAAGCCTGCGTTATCGGCCTTCGGTGCGCCGGCGCGGCCAGCGCCCGGCGCGTCACTGGTTTTCGGTTCGTCCATATGTCTCTCCCAACATGCGGCGGTTTACGGGTTTGCTGATGCGCACGGCATTGCGGCCCTGGCAGATGCCGAAGGTGCCTTCAACAAGGGGCTGCTCGCCGGCGCACAAAGTGATCGTTGCGGGCAGATCGAGCGGAATGACGTCGCCCGGCTGCGCCGTGGCGATGTCGCGCAGGGTGATCTCGCTGCCGGCCAGGACCGCGCGCAGGGTTACGCGCGCTTCCTGCACGTCCTCACGCAGGCGCCGGTGCCACTTCTGCGCGTTGTTCTGCGAGGTATCGGCCTGGCTGGATTCGCCGAGCGAGCGGATGGTCTCGACCAGCGTGGCCGGCAGGACCAGCTCCATGACGTGCTCGAGCTCGTCGCGGGCGAACACGACGCGCCACAAGGTGACCGTGTCGGACGGTGCGGCGACTGCCGCGAATATCGGGTTGGTCTCCGACTTGCCGAGGACGAATTCCAGGTCGACGAACGGTTTCCAGGCCTCTTTGAGATCGATCGCGATCGCCTCGATGAACTTGCGTGTGAGCCGCTGTTCCATCGGCGTGAACTCGGGCCGCGCCGAATCGCGCTGGTTCTTGCCATCGCCGCCGAAGAACACGTCGACCAACACGAAGACGAACCCGGCGTCGAGCGCTATCAGACCTTTAAGGTTCAGTGGCTTGATATCGAGGACGTTGAGGCTGGTCGGAACGGGCAGGGCGCGCGCGAAGCTGCCCCAGCGCATGGATCTGGTGGGCTGCACGGTTATGTCCACGCTGCGCCGGAAAAAGCGCCGTGCACTGACCTTGAGCAGGCTCACCATGCGCTCGGCGATGGATTCGAGCGCCGGTACGCGGTCGGCGAGAATGCGCTCCCAGTGATCGGCGTGCAGGTCGGTGACCTGGCCGGCGGGCGTCGCGCCCCGCGCGGCGGTGACATCCGCGGGCGGCGCGGGCTGGCGCAGCGCGTCGGATTCTTCCGGGGAGATGATTTCCTTCGGGTCCATCGCCGTTACTGCACTACGAAGCTGGTGAAATACAGATCCTCGATGCCCGGTTTGCCGGTGTTGTCCTTGAGGACTTTCTGTACCTCGCCGAGGGCCTCCTTGCGCAGGGCTTCCTTGCCGTCGCGGTTGGTCAGGTCCGCGACTGCCTTGCCGCCAAGGAGCATAAGCAGGTTGTTGCGGATCACCGGCATGTGCGTCTTCACGGCCTCGATGGTTTTTTCCTCGCGGGCCATCACTTCAACGGTGACCTGCAGGAAGCGCATCGCGCTCTGGTCCTGGAAGCTCACGACCAGCGGCGGATCGAACGCGAGATATTGCGGCGGCGCCTTGGGCTTGGTGTCTTTCTTGGCCTTGCTGTTCTTGCCCTTGCCCGGCTCCTCGGTGACTTCCTCTTCCTCGAGATGCTGCGTGCAGCCTGGCATCAGCCCGGGTATTGCGATGCAACCGACGATGGAGGTGGTGAACTGGGCCACCACGACCACGAAAAACAGGCCGAAGCCGAGGCCGATGGTCTTGACGAGTCCGCCGCCCCCGGCGCTCTGTTTCGCTTCCTCGGTCGCTGCTGCCATTTCCACTTCTTCGGTTGCCATGTCCCTGCACCCCAGTGTGGGAAATCCACAGGGATCTGAGCAAGACTCGTGCCACCGGGAATGACGTTTTTTAGGCTTTTATAAACAGATAGTTAGAAGCGAAAGCTCAGTGAGCGTCAACTCGTTGGCGGGGACGATCCGGCGATTGCCAAATCCTTGGCTGATAAGGGATGCCGACATTGCGCTGCGGGGGCGACGCCAGTCGCGACGGTCGAGAGCGTGGGAGCGACGCCAGTCGCGACGGTCGAGAGCCTGGGAGCGACGCCAGTCGCGATTCCTGATTACACCGTGATATCCACCCGCCCATCCGACGCGCGTGCGATCCGCCATGACGTGACGACAGGCGCGAGTCCGGTCTCGGGTTCGTCATCTGCCCATCGGACCCAGGCCGATTGCGGTGCCGCGAAACCACGCTGAGCGAATGCGCCGCGACCGGAGTCGACATTGGTATGCGCCAGATTCAGACCCTGGTCGGCGAACAATTCGCGGAGTCTCGGCAGCGCCTGCTCGATGGCCTCGCGGGTCTGCGCATGATGCGCGCTGAACCACACCCGGCTCGCGCCATCATCGTCCACGCTGATACGGATTTCGAGCGGGCCGAGATGCTCCGGATGCAACTTCAGCCGTGCGGTCTGCATACCGTTTTCGGCCATCATCAGCAGCCGATCGCCGAGGTTTTTTGACCAGGCCTCGCTGTCCGTCAGTGGCTGTAGCGTTGGCATGGCGTCGGGCAAAGGAGCGGTGGCGCGCAACGAGCTGCCGTTGCTCAGATTGGCCGTCGGGCCGATCGGCGAGAAACTCGTCGTCGCGCTACCCGCATCGGCCGGCGTGCGCATCGCCTGCAGCGGTTCGCTGAACAGTTCATTGCGCCCGCCGGACGCCTGCAGCGAAGCGGTGTCCGGTACCGGAGAGGCCGCATCGCCTGCTGCCGGTAGCGACTTGAGCGGTGTCGAACCGGCATCGATCGGCGGTGCCGGCCGTCCCTCCACGGATATTGCCGCATTACCCGGCCTGTCCGCCGAGGCGTTGGGCGAGTTGGGGCGTCCAGCCTGTGCGGCGGCGGCCGGGACCGGCAGGCCCGGCAGTTCCCGTGCCGGCGATTCTGTCGCGACGTTCGGCGCGCTGGGTGGCACAGCGGCTGGTGGCGGAACGCCGCTCGTTGGCAGCGCGAGCGAACCGAGCAGTGCTTCGATTTCGAGGCCAGACGGCAAAGTCGTGCCGTCTGGCGGCAAGGTCTGTTCGTCTGTTACCGCCGGCAGCAACGTCGGCGCCGCGTCGGCACCACTTGCCGCAGCCGCTTGCGCCGGCAGTTCCAGCGAGAAGGGCGGAGGTGCGCCGAGGCCGGTCGCATCCTGTGCGGTGGTTGGCAGCACCGGCGCTTCGCCCGGCGTCGCAGGAGTGCGTAAGGCCTGCAAAACAGCCGGAAATAGGCTGTTCGAGCCCGCCGGCTGGCCGCCGCTCACGGCGCCATTCGCGACTGCGCTGACAGCGGCCGCGCCAGCGATGTAGGGCGCGCCGCCCGACGCCGCAGGCGTGACGCCTGTCACACCGGGACCGGGTATTGCCGCTGGCGTCATGTCTGTACCGAGTGGTTCATGCGGTAAAAACAAGCAACATGCGTGCCAGCGGTGCCGGGTCGCAGATTCGCAGATCTTACTCGGCGCTGAAGGGATAACGGCTCATGGCTTGCCTGATTGCTGACTCGCTGCGACCGAGGCGGCGCGCAACTTCGCAAACACTGGCAACTCGACCATTGATTGCCTGATGGCCAATCCAGGCTCGGGCCTGTGCGTGCAGACGGGAATGACCGGGCATCGCGAGGGACCCCGGGGTAACTCGAAAGCGCGCGCAGGCGGCCGCAATAAGATTGTCGATTGACAGGTGGCTGGGCGGCCGCCAGTCAGAGCCGAGGAGGCGGCTTACAAACTGGTCGTCGCCGAGAATCCGGATATCGCCGGGATGTGGTTTGAGCAAGCCCGATCCCCAGCGAACATCGTTGCCGCCGGTGACGAAACGCTCGTAACCTTCCATCGCACGATCCCGTTCGGGGTGAAACAGGCGAGGGCCGTCGCGGTGGTCACCCATGGAATGCTGCCCGGCGAGAGATATGCATGATGACTGCTCCACGGATAGCTGCCGGGTCTGGAAGCTAATCCGGCCCTGACCGGGTTCAGGTGAATATATCGAATGAGTTCCAGCAGGTAGCGTTCGGCATCTATCAGCACAGCGTGGAACCGCCGTTCGAACAGGTGCCCCGTGGTCGCCAGTCTCGACTGGACCGATCGCGCATAGCGGCTGGCGATGCGCAGAATGATTCGGCCCAGCGGAACGTCGGATACCTGCAGGAGCAGATGTATGTGATTGGTCATCCAGCAGTAGGCGTGAATTCTCGCGGCGAACCGTTTAATGCTGTCGGCAACAATCGCGTCGAGCAGATTTCGGTCGGTTTGCGCGAAGAATATGGGCCGCCGGTGATTCCCCCGCAGCGTCACATGGTAGAACCCGCCGGATACGTGAATACGAAGAGGGCGCGGCATGCCGGTGACCGATGAATGGAAGCCCGTGGATGAGGATAGTGACAGGCGCCGGGCAGAACCGCCCTAGAAACGGGCGTCTTCGTCGAGAAACTGCGAATCTGCGACCCGGCACCTTTGGGTTCACCTTTGGGTTCAGCGCCGCAGCTGGTTGCGGCTGATCTCGTCGAGCGCCGCCTGCTCGCGGCGCTCCTGGCGCGCGGCAGCTTCATCGCGGATGCGCTCGTTGAAGCGCTGCAGGCCGAGCGCGCGCGACCGCGCGAGGCGCCAGCGTTCGATGTGCTGGTGGTATCGTTCTTCCTGGGTGCGCACCACCTGCTGCTGGCGGTTGACGGCCTCTGCGAGCCGCTCGACGAAACCGCGCCGGCCGCGGATGGCGCCGATGGTGAGACCGGCTGTGCCCTTACTGGCGAGTTTCTGGTAGTCGCTGACATAGCCCGCCAACTGGGCGAGTCGCTGTTCCTCCTGCAGCAGCGCGCGCAGGAGCTGGCTGACCTCGCGGGACGATGCATCGGCAGCGTGTTCGGCGAGTCGTTGCAGGGTGTCGAGAGGCTTGCGGCGGCGCATGGGCGTCATTTGCGGCTCGCGCCGCTCCTAGGGTGAGAATCAGGTTGAGGATACCGGCGCGTCGCTGTGCACCAGGGCTTCGAGCTCGGCGATGGCGGACTCGATCGTCACAGGCTGGGTGACAGGCTGACGGAGAAATGCCTCGATCTTCGGCCACAGGCGAATGGCGCGGTCCACCTGCGGATCGGTGCCGGAGCGATAGGCACCTACCGTGATCAGGTCGCGGTGGCGCAGGTAACAGGCTTGGATTTCGCGGAAACGCCGCGCTGCCTGCAGGTGCTGCGGGGCGCAGATGCGGCTCATCGAGCGGCTCACCGAGGCTTCCACGTCCACCGGCGGGTAGATTCCGGACTCGGCAATTTCCCGCGACAGCATGATGTGGCCGTCGAGCACCGCGCGCGCCGCATCGACGATCGGATCGTTTTCGTCGTCGCCCTCGGCGAGAACCGTGTAAAAAGCGGTGATCGAGCCGCCGCCGCGCACGCCGGTGCCGGCACGCTCGATCAACTGCGGCAGCCGGGCGAACACCGACGGCGGGTAGCCCTTGGTTGCGGGCGGCTCGCCGATGGCGAGCCCGATTTCGCGCTGCGCCTGGGCGAAGCGCGTCAGCGAGTCCATCAGCAGCAATACCTGCTGTCCCTGGTTGCGGAAATACTCCGCGATCGCTGTGGCCATCCAGGCCCCATGCATGCGCAGCAGCGGCGAACAGTCCGATGGCGTGGCGACGACCACCGAGCGCGCCAGGCCCTCCGCGCCGAGATTGTCCTCGACGAACTCCTGCACCTCGCGCCCGCGCTCGCCGATCAGCCCGACGACGATGACGTCGGCCTTGGTGAAGCGCGTCATCATGCCGAGCAGCGTGCTCTTGCCGATGCCGCTGCCGGCGAACAGTCCCAGCCGCTGGCCGCGGCCGGCGGTCAGCAGCGCATTGATGGAGCGCACGCCCACGTCGAGCGGCTCGGTGATCGGTTGACGTTGCAGCGGATTGATCGGGCGTGCCTCGAGCGGCATGCGTGCATCGGCGAGCACCGGCCCGCGGCCGTCGAGCGGCCGGCCAGCGCCGTCGATTACGCGGCCGAGCAGCGAGTACCCCACGGGCACTCGCGCCACGGTTCGTGTCGGGATCACGCGCGCGTTCGGCATCACGCCGTGCAGTCCGCCGGTCGGCATCAGGTACAGCCGGTCGCCGGCGAATCCGACGACTTCGGCTTCAACCGGATGGGCGTCCGCGCCCTCGATCAGGCAGCGGGCACCGAGCGCGGCCTGGCAGCCGGTCGCTTCCAGCGTCATGCCGGCGGCGCGCGCCAGCTTGCCCTCGATGACGACGCCGGGATCGTTGACGCGGCGGCACAGCTCGCCGAGCCGCCCGGACCAGCGCCGGCCACGATCACTCGCCAGTGTCAGCGCCGGGTGCATCGTCCTTGCGCTCGTCTTCGAACATGGTGGCGATGACGCGGCCGAGCCGCGTTTCGAGCCGGCCGTCGATCTGCGACTCCGATGTGGCGATCAGGCAGCCGCCGCGATCGAGCGCGGGATCCGGTTCGATGCGCCAGCCGCGATTGCCGCTGTCTGCCGGCAGGCACTCGCGCACCACCGCGGCATCGTCCGGGTGCAGCCGCACGACGATGTCGCGCGCGCTCATGGGTAGTGCGGCGAGGCTTTCCCGCACCACGCCGGCGACGTGCGTCGGGTCGAGGCGCATCTCGCGCCGGATGAGCTGGCGGCAGACCGCGCGAACCAGCGCGACGATCTCGTCGTGAAAGCGATGATCGAGTTCCTCGAAGGGGCGGGCGAGCGCATCGAGCACGCGTTCCAGCGCCTGCGCCCGCGCGGCCAGCTCACGCCGGCCGGCCTCGATTCCTGCGGCACGGCCCTGCTCGAGACCTTCCTGGTACGCACGCTGGCGTACACCGCGGATATCGTCGGCGTCGCCAGCGCGGCCACGAACGGTCGGCCCGGAGACCTCCGGTGCCTGCCACGGCACGCAGCCGCTGGCGATGGCGTCACTGCGGATCAGGCGCGTCATTACACGAACTCGTTGCTGCCGCCGAGGATGATCGTGCCCTCGTCAGCCAGGCGCCGCGCGGTGGCGACAACGTCTTTCTGCGCGGCTTCCACGTCGGCGAGCTTCACCGGGCCCTTGGCCTCGAGATCCGATTTGAGAATCTCGGCCGCGCGCTTCGACATGTTGCGGAAGATCTTCTCCTGCAGCGCCGGATCGGCGCCTTTCAGAGCGACGATCAGGACATCTGAGGTCACTTCGCGCACCAGCGCCTGTATGCCGCGGTCGTCGACCTGCATCAGGTTGTCGAATACAAACATCTTCTCCTGAATCTCCTGCGACAACGCGGCGTTGGCCTGGTCGAGCTCCTCGATGATGCGCTTCTCCATGTCCTTCCGGACCTGGTTGAGGATATTGGCCGCGCTGCGCACTCCGCCCATGGTGGTGACCTTGAAGTTGCCGCTCTGCTGAAAGCGCTGGTGCATGACCTCGTCGAGTTCGACGATCGCGGTCTCGGGCACCTCTTCCATGCGGGCGATGCGCGTAACGACATCGGTGGCGAGCTTGACGGGAAGTTGCGCGACCACCTGCCCGGCTTTACCCGGCTCGAGTCCGGCGAGCACGATGGCGATCACCTGCGGGTGCTCATGGCTGATGATTTCGGTGACTTCCTTGGCTTCCATCAGGTGCAGCGAATCGAGCCCCTTGCCTTCGTCCTCGACCAGCCGGTCGAGCATGGCGGATGCGCGTTCCTCGCCGAGCGAACTCGTCAGCAGTCGCTTCAGAAAGCGCGGCGAGCGCCCGGCGAACGGGGCATCCGATTCGACATTGTCGGTAAAGTGGCTCAGGACGGCCTCGGCCTGCTCGCGGCTGACCTTGCGCAGTTGCGCCATCGCTTTGCCCAGCCGCTGGATTTCGCCCACCGGCAGGTGCTTCATGACCTCGGCGGCCTCCTTCTCGCTGAGCGACATCAGGAAGATGGCAGCCTTCTCGCTGCCCGACATGGACTGGGGATCAGGCATCGGACTGCATCCAGCTCTTGACGATCTGCGCTACGCGTTCGGGGTTCTTGTCGGCGAGCTGTCGCGCCACGGAAACTTTGTCGTCGAACGACAGCGCCATGCGCGCCGGCATGGCGGTCGCGCCGCCGGCGACCGCAGCGGGGCCCGAGAACCCCGCCGGCATCGGCATTCCCGGGGCCATTGCACCGGGGCCGGTCGCGCCAAGCCCGAGGCCGCGCATGATCGGCCGAATCACCACGAAAGCGATGGCGAGGCCCACCAGCCCGGCCAGTACGGTGCGCCCGGTCTCGAAAACGGCCGCTGATTCGAGTATGCCGGGCTCTTCGATCTCTTCCTCGACGGGATTCTCGTAGAAGGAGACGTTGCTGACGCTGACGGAGTCGCCGCGCGCTTGCGAGAAGCCAACGGCATCCTTGACCAGGCGCGTGACATCGTCGAGCTCCTGCTGCGAGAGCGGCTGCGTGGTGACTTCGCCGTCATCGCCGGTGATGCGCTTGTGGTCCACCAGCACCGCTACCGACAGCCGCTCGATGCGACCGGCCGGGTTACGCGTGTGGCTCAGCACCCGATCTACCTCGTAGTTACGCGTGCGGCGCGTGGACTCAGTCAGGGCGCCGGTGCTCGCCGTCGTGCTGCTGGTCGCCGCCGTCGCGGAGGCCGGCGCCGGATTGGCGGCGTTGCTTGCGACCACCGGAGGCGGCGGCGTGTTCGACAGGGCGCCGGGAACCCCGCCGTTGGCCCCGCTGAGGCTGCCACTGGCGGCGGTATTGCTCTGGCGGTCCTCGGCGACCTGTTCGCTGCGCACCGCGGTGTTGTCCGGGTCGTAGTCTTCGCGCGTCTCCTCGCGCACCGTGAAGTCGAGTTCGGCGGTGACGGTCGCGCGGACCCGGTCCGGGCCGAGGATCGGCGTCAGCAGGCTGACAATGCGCTCGGCGTAGGTGGTCTCGATGCGCTGCAGCTGCGCGAACTGCTGGGCCGACAGGCCCAGTTCGTTGTCGCTGCCGGGCGCGTTCAGCAGGCGGCCCTGCTGGTCGACCACCGTGACGCGCTCAGACTCCAGGCCCGGAATGCTCGACGCCACGAGGTGCACCACCGCGGCGATCTGGGACTTCTCGAGCTCGCGGCCCGGGTAGAGATTGACCAGCACCGAGGCGCTCGGCTGGCGGCTCTTGCGCAGGAACACGGTGGCATCCGGCACGGCCAGGTGCACCCTGGCCGACTGCACCGGGCGCAGTTTACCGATGGTGCGTGCGAGCTCGGTCTCGAGCGCGTGGTGATAACGGGCGTTCTCCATGAACTGGCTGGTGGCGAAACCGGCATCTTCCTGCATGATCTCGAGGCCGAAACCCGCGCCGCGCGGCAGGCCCTGCGCGGCGAGTCTCAGGCGCGCGTCGTGGACCTGGTCGGCGGGCACGAGAATCGCGCCCGATTTCGGGTCCACGCGGTGCCTGATATCCGAGCCGGTGAGCACCCCGACGATCTCGGTCGCCTCGTCGGAAGAGATGTTGCTGAACAGCATCGTGTAGCTGGGCTCGCGCATCCAGAACGCCGCGGTAACGCCGGCGGAAATGGCCAGCGCCAGGCCGGCCAGCAGCACGAGCTGCCGCAATCCGGGGACCCGGTAGAGGAAGGCCAGGGGAAGGTTCTCATCCATGTGGGCTTACCTGGTATCGGTTGTCGTTCATCTAGATGGGCATGTTCATGACTTGCTGGTAGGCCTCGACGAGGCGGTTGCGCACCTCGGTCATGGCCTGGAACGACAGGCTGGCTTTCTGCATTGAAATCATCACTTCGGCGACGCTCACGTCCGCGGCGCCGGTTTCGAATTTCGTGATCAGGTCGTTCGCCGCGGCCTGCTGCTGGTTGACGCCGTCGATGGCGTTGCGCATCACCTCGCCGAATTTCACCGTCCCCGGTGCCGCCGCGTCGGGAAGCACGGGCCGACGGATCTCTGCGGACAGTGCCCGCATCTGGGCCAGGACTTTGCTGATCTCCATGTCGCTCATGGCTGATGCTCCTGAATGCTGGGTCTTATGAGGCCAGTGCGGCGCTGCCGCGGCCCGGTACGGCGATGCCCGAATCACGCAGCCGCGCCAGCTTGTAGCGCAGGGTGCGGGGACTGATGCCGAGGATCTCGGCCGCGCGCTTGCGGTTGCCGCCGCGCTGCAAGGCTTCGATGATCAGCTGGCCTTCCACGGACTGCAGGCTTTCCTGCAGCCGGCCATCGGGTGCCGGAGTTGGAGCGGTCGGCTCCATGGCCGGTGCGGCAGCAGGCGCCGCATCGGCGGTTTCGAAACGCAGGTCGCCAGCGGTGATGCAGCGGCTGTTGCACAGGATCACTGCGCGCTGCATGAGGTTGGCGAGTTCACGCACGTTGCCGGGCCAGGCGTACGTTTCGAGTGCGGTCACGGCTTCCGGTGTCAGCTCCGGCGGCGGGGTGGCGGCGCGCCAGGCGTCGCGGATGAAGTGCTGCGCGAGGCTGGCGATGTCGCGCCGGCGCTGACGCAGCGGCGGAAGCCGCAGCGGAAACACACTCAGTCGGTAATACAGGTCTTCGCGAAAGCGCCCCGCGGCGACCAGCTTGCGCAGGTCCTGGTTGGTGGTGGCCAGCAGCCGCACGTCGAGCGGAATCGCCGTCCGGGCGCCGATGCGCTCGACCTCGCGTTCCTGCAGCACGCGCAGCAGTTTCGCCTGTAACGCGAGCGGCATTTCGCTGATCTCATCGAGCAGCAGCGTGCCGCCCTGCGCCTGCTCGAACTTGCCCGGCCTTGCCTCATGCGCGCCGGTGAATGCGCCTTTCTCGTGGCCGAAAAGCAGTGCCTCCAGCATGGTGTCCGGGATGGCGGCGCAGTTGATCGCGACGAACGGCTGGCCGGCGCGCGGGGAGTGGCTGTGGATGAAACGCGCGAACACTTCCTTGCCGGTGCCGCTTTCCCCGCTGAGCAGCACGGTGCTGTCGGCGGCAGCCACCAGGCGCGCCAGTTCCAGGGCCTCGAGTGTGACAGGGTCGTGCGCCACGAGGCCATTGGCGGGCAATTCGCGCGGCACGATCCGCGAGAGTTTTTCGATGAGCGCCTGCGCCGCGAAGGGCTTGGCGAGGTAGTCGGTGGCGCCGGCCATCATCGAGCTGACGGCGTGCTCGATGCTGCCATGCGCGGTGATCATCAGCACTGGCAGCTGTGGATGGCGCTGGCGCAGGCGCGCAAGCAGCGCCGAGCCATCCATCGGCTTCATCTGGTAGTCGGTGATCACGGCTGCGACGCCGGTCGTCTCGAGCAGCTCCAGCGCGGCACGGCCGTCACCGGCGGTGATGACCTCGAAATCAGCCAGGCGCAGCGTCTCGGCGAGTGCCTCGCGCAGCCGCAGGTCGTCTTCCACCAGCAGGATGGGCCGTTCGTTCATGCTGCAGCTTCCCCCGGGTTCTGGCCGGCGATACCGTCGAGCGGCAGCCGCATCACGAAAATTGCGCCGGGCGCGGCGCTTTGCTGAAGTTCGATGTCGCCGCGATGATCGCGCGCCACCGATCGCGCCACGGCCAGTCCGAGACCCGTGCCTGTCGCGCGCGAGGTGAAAAAGGGGTCGAAGATCCGCTGGCGGATCGCCGCCGGCACGCCTGGCCCGTTGTCCGAGACTCGTATTTCGACCTGACTCGCCGTCGCCGCGGCGCGGATCTCCACCCGTGCCCGCGCGCCAGCCGATTGCAGCGCATTGGTCGCGAGATTGAGCAGGGCACCGGCGAGAGCTTCGCGGTTGCCACGCAGCGGCACAGGCAGCGCCGCGCGCACGATGGCGACTTCCTGCGACGGTGCGATCGCCGGACGCAGCGAAGTCTCGACCGAGTCGAGTAATTCGTCGAGACTGAATTCGCTGATGTTGAATCGCGCCCCGCGCGCGAACTGCAGCATATCGCCGATCAGCTGCTCGAGGTCGTGCAGGCAGCTGACGGTATTGCCGAGCAGTTTCTCGCGCTGCTCGGCCGCAAGCCCCGGGCGGGATGCATTCGAAGCGTAGAGCAGTGCCGCCGCAAGCGGCGTGCGCAACTGGTGGGCGAGCGCCGCGGCCATCTCGCCAAGGGCGGCAAGCCGCTGATGGCGCGCCAGTAATTCCACGAGCTTGCGCTCGGTGCTGGGGTCGGTGACCACGGCGGGCAGCGGTTGCTCTGGAGTGAGGGCCATGCCCGATCACAGCAAGAAGCGTGCCGCTGCGGTAGCAGGATTTAAAATCAGTCAGTTACCGAAAAAATCCCGGATTGGCGGACGCAGCCGTCAGGATTTTGGCCGCGTGCCGGCGCCAGGAAGTCAGAATCTTGGCGCTTTGTACACGCCGGTTTCGGTAAAGACTCCGGTGCCCTTGCTGAACGCCTCCTGCCGGCGGTGGCGGCGGAACACCAGTTTCTCGAGGCTCGCGGCGACGTTCGGCGACAGGTGCTCGAATCGCACCTGTAGCCAGCGCGTGCCGGAGCGCTCGACGCTGCTCGCCACGCGGCTCGGCAGGCGCAAGGGCAGCGGCACCGCCGGGTTCGGATAGATGATTGCGTAGCCGGTATCGCCGGGCTTCACGCCCTGCGCGGCCGGGCCCGTCCACTCGATGCTCTGGGCGCGCAGCACGACCGAGTGGCGCGCGGGCACGCCGTCCTTGTCGGCGAGCAGGCGGCCCATCAGCGATAGCAGCACGTCGACTTTGACCTGCAGGTGCAGCAGCTCCTGGCTGCCATAGTGGACTGTGTCGTTGGCGGCCAATTCGCGCGGCATTTCCTCGAACACCGACAGCGCCTGCAGCGCACGCGCTGTCTCATGATTGACGTGATCGAGTTCGGCGCCATCGCTTAATGGTGAGGGCGCCCACCCCAGTGGCAGGCGCTCGAACAGCGCAATGCCCTCAAAGGAATCGCTGTTGTGCATGCTCATGGCTTCTGCTCCCTCGCCGTGCGCAGGTAAACGAGATTGCCGTGGGCGGAGTTGCGCTCGTAATCGCGCACTGCGCCACGGGCCATGTTCAGCTGGCCCAGCGTATCGGCTGTGGCCTGCCTGCGGGCCTCGAGTTCGCGCACGGTCAGTTCAGTGCGCGCCAGCAGTTCCTGCAGCACTTCGCGAAAATCTGCGGGCGGGCCGCCTTTGCACAGCTCCGTCAGCAGCCGGCGGCGTTCCGCATCGAGCGCGCCAGCCTCGGCCCAGGCACCGCGATCCACGTGCTGCTCGACGGCCGTGGTGAGCGCCAGGATGCGATCGAGGGCATTCATGCAATGTGCTGTCCTAGGCTGGCGGCGTGGCTGCCGCGGCGAGCGCCGCCGGATCGCGCTGTATCGCGGCCCAGGCGCTGCGAATCTCTTCGAGCAGTCCGGCTACCTCGTCGAGACGGGACTCGTCGTCGCGCATGTTGGCTTCCACCAGGCGCCGCGCCATGTATTCGTACAGCGCGCCGAGATTGCTCGCGATCGCGCCACCGTGCTCGGCATCGAGCGAGGTGCGCAGGCCTTCGACGATGCCGATCGCGCGGCCGATCTGATGCCCCTTCGCCGCGACCTCGCGCCGCTGCATGTGGCCCCTGGCGGTGGCGATGCGGTCAATCGCGCCATCGAGCAGGTTCATGATCAGTTGCACGCGGTCGCCGG
>CAYOFE010000073.1:14297-14567 GCA_964403135.1 uncultured Chromatiaceae bacterium
ATGGCGTCTGAGGCCCCGGTGTTTCAGGTTAGCTTTACTGGCCGATGGTGCGGCTGAGCTGCTGCGCAATAAAGGCACTGGTCTGGTTGAGCTGCGCCACGAGCGTGTCCATCGCGGCGAATTGCCGCTCGTAGCGCTTGCGCACCACTTCCATGCGCAGGTCGAGGTTTTCCTGCCGGTCGCGGATGCGCTCGAGCTGACTCTTGATGGTTTGCTCGCGCGCCGGGATCCGGCCGTCGGGGTCGATCAGCCGGTCGAGCACGGCGTCCA
>CAYOFE010000074.1:0-14399 GCA_964403135.1 uncultured Chromatiaceae bacterium
TGCGGCACGGCTCTGGCAGGTGTCGGAGGAGCTGGCCGGCCCATACCTGTCTTAGCGGTATCCCGGCGTGCCTCGCGTTCCTGCGATGGCCGCACGCCGAGGTCAGACGCGCCCAGCGCGGCGCCGCGTCCTGAACGATTACGTTGCCTCGGCCACCAGGGTGGCGTCGACCTCGTCCTGCTGCATCACGAACATCCGCGCGTACCAGCCGCCCCGGCGCATCAGGTCGTGATGCGAACCGCGCTCGGCGATGCGCCCCTCGATCATCACGAGGATCTCGTCGCAGTCCATGATCGTGGAAAGACGGTGGGCGATGGTGAGCGTTGTGCGCCCGCGCGTCAGGCGCCTCAGGGCATTCATCACGCCGAGCTCGGTCTCGACGTCGAGGCTGGAGGTCGCCTCGTCGAGGAGCACGATCGGCGCGTTCTTCAGGACCGCTCGCGCGATTGCCACGCGCTGGCGCTGCCCGCCGGATAGCTTGCTGCCGCGCTCGCCACAGGGGGTATCGAGTCCCTGCGGCAGCGAGCGGATAAACTCGTCGAGGCCCGCCTCACGCGCCGCGGCCATGATTTCCTCCTCGCTGGCATCGTGCTTGCCTATGCGGATGTTCTCGCGGATCGAGTCGTTGAAGATGAAGCTGCGTTGTGAGACGACGGCAAATATCTTCTGAAGGTCCTCAAGCGGAAAATCCGACAGCTTGCGGCCACCAACGCGAATCTCGCCCTTCTGCGGATCCCATTGCCGCAGCAGCAGGTTCACCACGGTCGACTTGCCGGTGCCGCTCGGGCCAACCAGCGCGACATGCCTGCCCGGCGCGATGTCCAGTGTGAAGTCGTCAAGGACCTTCTTCTGGCGGCTCCAGGCGGCATCTTCCGCATCGTATTCGAAGTGCACGCCCTTGAAGTGGATCGAGGCCTCGTCGAGTTTCGGAGCCGACCTGGCGGAATCGGTCACGGCCGGACGTTGGTCCATCATGCCGAACAGGCGTCGAGCCGAGTAGATCGCCACGCGGAAGTCGGTGTAGTTGTTGGCCAGGCCTACCGAGAGATAGAAGCTGACCACCGACACGGCGATGACTGCCGGCAGGTCCACCAGCGGATCGATCCTGCCGGCCAGGGCAAGCTCCGTGCCCCACCACGCCGAGGCGAGGATGCCCACGGTGATGAAAATTTCCGCCAGTGCGCGTTGATGCGCATCGGCCGCGTAGAGCTTTTCCTGTCCCTTCTGCATGGTCGCGCCGACCTCGTAGAGCTGGCGGGCCCGCGCCTTCTCGTAGCCGAAGGCGACGGTGTCGCGTACGCCCTGGATGCTGTCGGCGACGAAGGCGTTGACCTGGCCGAGCTGACGGCGATAGTCCACGCCGTCGCCGCCGAGCCGGGCCACCAGCCAGGGCAACAGCAACGTATTGGCCAGATAGAACGGCGCCAGCACCCAGACGAACGAGGGGTCGACCGTCGAGCACCACCAGAGGATGACGATCGGCACGACGATGGCGGTGACCGCCGGGGCGATCGTGTGGGCATAGAAGGGCTCGATGCGTTCGCAGTCAGTCATTACGCGCGACACCGCATCACCAGACTGCAGCTTCGCGGTGCGGGCCGGTGCCAGTGGCAGCATGGCGTAGTAAAAGCGGTCGCGGAATGCTGCCAGTATCTTGAAGGCCACGTAGTGGCCGGTGTAATTCTCGACATAGGACAGAATACCGACCGCGGTGCCAGCCAGCGCAATCCAACCGACCTGCGCCCTGATGATGTCCCAGTTCACGACGCCGGGCTCGTAGGCGTTGATGTAGAGGCCGATGCTCGCCACGGCGATGCCGAGCACCGCCGCCTGGCCGATGAACTTCAGCGACCGCGCGGCGAGCGAGATGAACATGATAGTGTTGAACGGCTGCATGAACTTCAGCAGCCGCTTGATGATTTCGTAGTTCGAGCCCCGGGCCAGTTCGCCGGTGGTTTCCTGGTTGAGGTTCATGATCGTTCTCCGCCTACATCGCTGCCGCAGGCCGCAGCACGGCCTGCTCGATTTCCCGCTTGGTGCGGATCATGGATGCGTAAATGCCGCCGCGAGCCAGCAGTTCCTCGCGGGTGCCGGCCTCGGCCAGGGCGCCATGATCCAGCACGACGATGCGGTCAGCCTGCTCGATGGTGCTCAGCCGGTGCGCGATCAGCAGCACCGTCTTGCCGGCGCACAGCCGTTCCAGGGCGCGGTGCAGCAGCGCCTCGGTCTCGACGTCGATCTGCGAGGTGGGCTCATCGAGGATCACCACCGGAGCATCCTTGAGAATCGCGCGGGCGATCGCCAGGCGCTGCGCCTGGCCGCCAGAAAGCGCCATCCCCTGGTCGCCGACCTTGGTATTGAGACCATCCGGCGAGGCCTGCACGAAACTCTTCAGTTCGGCGGCTTCCAGGGCAGACATCAGCTCGGCATCGGTCGCGCCTTCCTTCGCCATGCGCAGGTTATCGGCAATGGTGCCGTAGAACAGGAAAGGATCCTGCGGTACGAGCGCAATCTGCTCGCGGATCCAGTCCAGCGACAGTTCCTGCTCGGCTATCCCGCCAAAGAGGATCTGGCCTGAGTCCGGGTCGAGAGTGCGTAGCAGGAGATTCGTCACGGTGGTCTTGCCCGAGCCGCTCTTTCCGATCAGCGCCACGGTCTCGCCCGGGATGAGCTTCATCGACAGGTTGCGAATGGCTGGTTTCTCGGCGCCAGGGTACGTGAAGGTTACATCGCGCAGTTCGATCGTCAGCGGCCCGCCGTGCTCCGGGCCGCGCCGGGTGCTTGCGGCGAGCTTTACCGGTGCCTTTTCGTCGAGGAACTTCAGCACCGCGGCGGCTACTTCGCGACCGAGAGCGCCGGCAAAGAAGAACTCGCCGATCAGCAGCAGTGTACGGCTGAACTCGAGGCTGAGCAGCACGACGGCCACCACTTCGCCCGGGGTCATGAAGCCGTTGCTGAACCGATACAGAGACACTGCCATGGCCACCGCGGTGGAGAACAGCGCGAAGCCGAGTTCGAGAAACACGAATTGCGATTGTGCTACCAGCAGCAGCTTCATCGTAACCCTGCGCTGCTCCTCGTTGTCGTGCTCCATCTGCCGGCCCCGACGCAGGCCCTGGTTGAACATCTTCAGCGTCGACATGCCCTGTATGGAATCGAGGTACTGAGCGCTGTTGCGATTCTTGACGGCTTCGTTCTGCTTGCTGATCCGACGGAAGCCCCGCGCGGAGGAGCCGACGAATAGCGGCGTGAGCGGCACGCCGGCGAGCATCCACAGCCCCACCACCCAGTCGATCCAGAAGATGGCCGCGCACAGGAACAGGGGAATGGCGATAGCCACCCAGACCTGCACGAAGTAAACGCTGAAGTAATAATCGAGGTACTCGACGCCCTCGGTCGCCGTGTTGGCGATTTCGCCGGTGCGGCGCTTGCCGAGAATACCTGGACCCAGTGAAACGACCTGCCTGTAGATGCGGTCGCGGACATTGAGCTTGGCTTCGCTGGAAGCGCGAAACTGCCCCGTACGGAACACCCACGACAGCGCCGCCTTAAGCAGCACCAGCGCGATCAGCCACGGTGCATAGGTAACCACCAGGTTACCGGGCGTCACGCTGATCGGCTTGCCTGCGTAACTCGCCTGCTGTCCCGAGTTGATCAGGTGCTGCAGGTAGGCTGAATCCACGGCCATGCCGAGGACGTAGTACAGCAGGATGGTCGTTGGAATGGTCGCCAGCCCTGCGATCAACCCGACCCGGACCCATTTCAGGGTTCCGGCGGTCACCAGTCGGTCATCTACGCCCAGCATGTCTTTGTCTCCAGAAGGCCAGGGGTGCCTGCGAAAAGGCACCCGGTTGAGCAAAGCGTATTGCCTAAAGTAAGGTTTAAGGTCAAGCCGCCGCGCGGTGATTATCCGGCCACCATGACCAAGACCAAGCCTCTGACCATCGGTCAGCTCGCCCGGCGCGGCAATGTGGCCACGTCGCTGCTCAGATATTACGAAAAAGAGGGCCTTCTCGAGCCGGTTTCGCGCACCGCGGCGGGCTACCGGCTGTACGCCCCCGACGCTCTGCGGCACCTGCTTTTTATTCGCAAGGCACAGCGTTACGGATTCTCGCTGAACGACATCAAGCTGATGCGAGGAGCGGCCCATGCCGGCAACCGGACCCAGGATATCCGCGACATCGCCGAGCAACGCTTTATGGAGATCGAGCGGCGTGTCACGGAGATGCTGGTGCTTCGCCATGAACTGGAGTTGTTTCTCGACGACGTCACCGAGCAGATCGGGCACACGGCCGGTCCCCGCGTGGCGCAACGCTACCGGGAGCTGATGGAGCAGGTTTGCGGCCACCGCCCAACCGGCAAGCGCCAGACCTCCTTGCAAAAGCTCACACAACGGCTGGGCTGCAAGCTGGCGCAAGCTGAATGGGATCGGCTGGTCAGGGATCTGCGCGGCGAACACGTGCATATCTGGCGTGACGATGATGGCGGCTACTCGATCCTCTATCCCAACGCCACGCCGCGCATCCGCCGCGCGCTGGAGCGGCTCGCCGCCTGCGAGGCCGGCTGTAGCGCCCACATGACGCCGGAAGTCGCTCCCGGGGAGGGAGGGGTGATGTTTCGGGCGCGCGGCGCCAACGCGTTCCTGTTTGCGCAACTGTTCCTGGCGCTGGAAGCCGCCGAAGCCTGACCGTCGCGGGACGGCTTGACCTTCAAGCCAGGTTGAAGGCGCAACGTAGGTCCCCCGGGCCCCGACCCGCGAGGAACCTGGTATGAACGAAGCGGTGCGGCCGGCCGAAGCCCCGGCCGGTCTGATGAAGTTCAAGATCGCTGGCATGGACTGCGGCAGCTGTGCCATGACCATCGAGAACAGCATGCGCCAGCTCCCCGGCGTGGCCTCCGCCAGCGTGAGCTTCACGACCGAGACCATGGAACTCCGCGGCAGTGTCAGCCGCGAGGCGATCGAGACGCGATTGCGGGAGCTCGGCTACCGCCTCGCCGCGGAAAACGCGGGCTCCCGGGCGCCGACGCCGGAGCGGCATGGCGTGAGTGGCTTCGCGGCATTTCTGTGGGGACAGCCGACATTGCGCAGTGCGCTGCTGGTGGCGGCTACGGTGATTGCCGGGATCGTCGTCCTGCCGCTGATCGGTACCGAGCATGTGTTCGGCTTGCCCGCATTCGACGTGTTGTGCGGGGCCGCGGTGGTCGTTGCCGGCGCGCCGGTCTTTCTGAAGGGGTTCCGGGCGCTGTTGTTTGCCCGCCGCGTGACTATCGACCTGCTCATGGCGGTGGCGGCGGTCGGTGCCATCGGCATTGGCGAGACCGGCGAGGCCGTCACGGTGATTCTGTTGTTCATGCTCGGCGAGGCGCTCGAAGCCTACAGCGCCGAGCGCGCCCGCGATTCGCTGCGCAGCCTCATGGCATTGCAGCCGCAGGAGGCCACCGTTCTCGATGCGCATGCAGCGGACCCTGACTCAGGGCATCACGAGAAACATGCCCACGAGGTTCCCCACGGGCATCAGCACCATGACCACCACGAGCATGACCACTGCGCTCACGCGGGCTACGCACACGATACGCATGCACATGGCGAGCACGAGTATCATGCCCATGACCATGAAGAGTATTGCGACCACGAAAAACACAGGCACGAGTCCGACGCTTTGCAGGCGGGCCATCGCGATAACGACGGGCGCGACCACGAAGCGCACGATCACCAGCTGGTAAAGCCGGTCAGCGCGGTGCGTGTCGGCGACCGGGTGCTGGTGCGCCCGGGTCAGCGAATACCGGTCGATGGAGTCATCCTCAAGGGGATTTCTTCGGTTAACCAGGCGCCGGTGACCGGGGAGGACGTGCCGGTGGTCCGAATGCCGGGCGACGAGGTCATGGCGGGAACTGTAAACGGCGAGGCTGCGCTGGAGATCCGCGTGACGCGGCCTTCTTCCGAGGGCACCATCGCGCGCATCGCCAGGCTGGTGGAGCAGGCGCAGTCGCAACGCAGCCCCGCCGAGCGCTTCATCGACCGGTTTGCGCGCTACTACACCCCGGCGGTGGTGTTGCTCGCGGCTTTGGTTGTAGCCATCCCGGTGCTGATCTTCCGGGCGCCTTTAATGGACACGCCCGATGGTCACGGATGGCTCTACCGGGGGCTGACACTGCTGATCATCGCTTGTCCGTGCGCGCTGGTGATCAGTATTCCGGTCACGGTTGTCAGTGGTCTGACACGGCTCGCACAGCTTGGCGTGCTGGTGAAGAGCGGAGCGCTGCTCGACCGCCTGGCCGATATTCGCGTCGTGGCTTTCGACAAGACCGGGACACTGACACGCGGCAAGCCGGTCGTGGCCAGCGCACGCACCAATAACTGCAGTCATGCTCCGACAGAACTGGCGGCCTGCAAACCCTGCGATGAGGTGATGAGCACCGCCGCCGCGGTCGAGAGGGTTTCCGAGCACCCCGTCGCCCACGCGATCGTCAGCGCTGCGCAAGCCCGTAATGGCGGGCGGCATCTCGCCGCGGCGCGCGACGTCGAGGCGCATCCGGGGCGGGGCGTGAGCGGCACACTCGAAAACGGCAACAAGGTTACCGTGGGCAGTCACCAGCTCTTTTCCGATCTCCAGCCTGGCTGGCACGAGATCCGCGGACATGCCGAGGCGGCGCAGCAGGCGGGGCAGACCGTCATGTACGTGTCGCACGGTGAGCAGGTGGTCGGCTTCATCGGTGTCCAGGATGCGATTCGCGAGGGTTCTGCCGCGGCGCTGGCAGAGCTTCGCGCCATAAGTCCGCCGGTGCGCACCGTGATGCTGACTGGCGACAACCCGCAGGCCGCCGTGCGCGTAGCCGAACAGGTAAGCGGCGGCATCGAGATCCGTGCGGGGCTTCTGCCGGAACAGAAACTGGCCGCGATCGAGGAACTGGCCAGCAGCGGTCAGCGCGTTGCCATGGTCGGGGATGGAATCAACGATGCACCGGCGCTGGCGCGGGCGGACATCGGGATTGCCATGGGCGGTGGCGGCACGGCGCAGGCCATGGAAACGGCCGACGTGGTGCTGATGCAGGATGACCTGTCGCATGTGCCGCTCGCGCTGCGCATGGCCCGTTCGGCGCGCAGCATCGTCAAGCAGAATATCGTGCTCAGCCTCGGGCTGAAGCTGGCGTTTCTCGCCCTGGCCGTACCGGGGATCGCGACCCTGTGGATGGCGGTTTTGGCCGACGTTGGTGCTACATTACTGGTTACGCTCAACGGCATGCGACTGCTGCGGCAGACATGACAGGCTGCCGTGGCATGATTCGAAGGCATTGCCATGACCAATTCGTCCGCAGGTTCTTTCGGCCCGATTAAGCTCTCGCCGGGCGTAACCCCGCGGCATGTGCTGTGTTACCTGTTCGCCGCCGGCATCAGTATCGGCATGTTCACCTACCTGATGTCGCTGACACCGTACATCCTGACGGTGAATCTCGGTATTCCGGAGGATCAGCACGGCCGGCTGATCGGCAACCTGCAGTTTCTGCAGGAGATCATCGTGATCGGCTCGATCGGCTGGTGGGGGGCGATGTCCGACCGCTATGGACGGCGCGCCATTTACATCATCGGCTGGCTGCTGATGGCTTTCGCCTATGCCATCTATTCCTTTGCGACGTCGGTAGCGGAGCTATTCGTCTACAGGGTGGCGTTTGCAATCGCCGTTGCTGCGACGACGACAAACCTCTCCGCGGTCCTGGCCGACTACCCGCTCGAGGAATCCCGCGGCAAGATGGTCGGCATCTCGTTCGTGCTGAATGGCCTCGGCGCGGTGGCGTTTTTCGCCGGTTTAAACCGGCTGCCGGCGATTTTCCAGAAACAGGGCATGAATGAGCTGTGGGCCGGACACAGTGCCTACCTGCTGGTGGCCATGCTGGCGTTCGTGGCGGCCATCGTCATGCTGGGCCTGAAGCCCGGCAGGCCGGCCGGCGTGTCGCCGAAGACGCCGGTCCTGACGCTGATTCGCGAGGGTCTCGCCGCCGCTTGCAACAAGCGCATCGGGCTTGCCTACCTCGGAGGATTCGCTGCGCGTGCCGACATGGCGATCGTTACGCTGTTTCTGGTTCTTTGGGTCGTGCAGGCATCGAACGCGGCAGGCCTGACACCGGCCGAGGCCCAGGCGCGTGCGGGCATGTTCGTCGGCATCTCCTCGCTCACCGCGGTGCTCTGGGCACCGATTTTCGGCATTATCGCTGACCGCGTGGACCGGCTGACGCTCAACACGGCTGCTTTTGCGCTGGCCGCTTTCGGTTATGGCTGGCTCGGCCTGCTGAGCGACGTGACCTCGTTCGCAAGCACCATTCCCGCGCTGATTTGCGTCGGTATCGGGCAGTCGAGCACGGCGCTCGCCGCCACCGTTCTGCTCGGACAGGAGGCACCATTGCAGTACCGTGGCTCGGTGTTCGGGGTGCAGAGTTTCTTCGGCGCCATCGGCATTCTGGCTATTTCGTCGGGCGGCGGGCAATTGTTCGATCTGCTCGGCCCGGGCACGCCGTTCCTCGCGGTAGCGGTTGCTAATGGCCTGGTATTCGTTGCCGCGCTGGCGCTGCGAGGCGTCGAACAACGCAAACCGGCGGTTCTGCCCGGCTGAGATTTCCTGCCGCCGGGTCCCCTCAGTGGCCTGCCCGGCTTCGGGTGATACGTAATGGCCCCGGGCGCGCAGGGTAGTACCATCCCTGCCGCAGGTGGCCCGGAGCCCGAGCGATGCCCGATCGGACAGTGCAGGCGCGCGGCGTGGAGACTTTCTACGCGGACCTTATTGCGGATCCCCGCCAGATCCGCGTCTGCCGGGGGCTATCGTGCGAGTTGGCCGGCGCCGGCAAGCTGCGCGCCCGCCTGAGCCGCGATCATCCTTGTCGCGATGTCTACTGCCTCGGTTTCTGCGATCACTCGCCCGCGCTGCTGACGTCGCAGGGGGAGGCCCGCGTTGGCACTCAAGCCCTGTCAGCGCTGCCTGGCTCGGCCGCCGCGCCGGCTGAACTTCGCGTTGACATTCGTTGTGCCGCGCGCGTGCCAGTCGTTACCGCGCGAATCGCCGCGGGGAGCCATGCCTCGATCAGTCGAGCCCAATCGGCCGGCGTTTACGCGGGCCTCGCTGAAGCCTTGACGCGCCCTCCGTCGGAAGTGCTGCGGGTTGTGGAACACAGCGGCCAGCAGGGGCGGGGCGGCGCCGGATTTGCCACCGGACGAAAGTGGCGCCTGTGCGCCGAGGCGCACGGTGCGCGGCGGTATGTCGTCGCCAATGGCGATGAGGGTGACCCCGGATCCTTCATCGACCGCGTGCTGCTCGAAGACGATCCGCACGCGGTGATCGAGGGCCTGATTCTCTGCGGCTATGCCGTCGGTGCCCGCGAGGGCATCGTCTACATCCGTTCTGAGTATCCGAAAGCCCAGCAACGCATGCAGCAGGCGATTATCGAAGCGCGCGAGGCCGGACTGCTGGGGGCCTCGGTGCTCGGCTCTCCGTTCGTGTTCGATCTGCGCCTGGTGAGCGGTCAAGGCAGTTACGTGTGCGGGGAGGAAACCGCGCTGCTCAACGCCATCGAGGGACGCCGGGGCGAAGTTCGCGTGCGCCCGCCGTATCCCGCCGAGAGCGGACTACATGGTCAGCCCACGGTCGTGAATAATATCGAGACGTTGGTGAGCATTCCGTGGATTCTCCGCCATGGGGCCGAGGCGTTCCGGGGGCTTGGTACCGCCGCTACTGCCGGAACCAAGGCGTACTGTCTGAATCATGGTTTCGCGCGGCCGGGAATCGTCGAGGCCGAGTTCGGTTTGACACTTCGCGAGTTGATAGAGCACCACGGCGGCGGTGCGCCCGCAGGCGCCAACCTTGCGGCGGTGGTGATCGGCGGCCCGATGGGCAGCGTGGTACGACCTGCGGATTGGGACGTGGCGCTGGATTTCCCGGCTCTGGCCGCGAAGGGCATACGGCTCGGTCACGGCGGTCTTGTGGCAATACCTCGCTCTGCGGACCTGAAAGCGGTACTGGTTCATTGGCTGCGCTTCATGGCCGACGAGTCCTGCGGAAAATGCGTGCCCTGTCGCGACGGCTCGCGGCGGGCGCTCGCGATGGCCCTGGAAATCCAGGCGGGCGGCGCTTCGTCGGCAAGTCCCGGGCGTCTGCTGGAATTACTCGACATGATCGAGGCAACCAGCCTGTGCGGCTTCGGACAGGGCATCCCCGCACCGGTAAAGGCGCTTTTGTCGCTGGCCGGGCTGACGGCGGAACCGCGCGGGAAATCCGCGTGAGTGACATCCGGCTGCAGATCGACGGGCAGAGCGTGCCAGCCGGCGCAGGCGACACCATTCTCGCAGCCGCTCGCCGCGCGGGGCTCGCCGAGCGCATCCCCGCTCTTTGCCATAGCGAGTTCTCGAATCCGGAAGGTGGCTGCCGCCTGTGCGTGGTGGAAGTGGCCGGGCAGGCCCGACCGCTCGCCGCCTGTTCGACCCCCGCGCGCGATGGCATGGTCATCACCACGGGCAACGCGCGGATTCACGCCTTGCGTCGTGAGATTCTGAGCTTGACGCTTGAGGCCCATCCGGACGCGGCGGCGGGGGCAGAACGTGGCGGACGATCTGCAGGCGAGTTTCGGCGCCTGCTGTACCGCTATGGAGTCGCGGCGCCAGCGCAGGCAACGCGGCCGCTCGAAGCTGCGCCCCCGCAGGCTCATCCCTATCTGCGCTTCGATCCGGCCCTGTGCATCACCTGCCGGCGCTGCCTGCACGCCTGCGAAGATCTGCAGGGTCAGTTCGTCTACGCAATCGGCAAGCGGGGCAGCAAGGTACGGCTGATCTTCGGCGCCGACGAGCAGTTCAGCCACTCGCCCTGCGTGGCCTGTGGTGCCTGCGTGGAGGTCTGTCCCACCGGGGCGCTTTTCGATATCGACCGGACGGGCGCATCTGCAGCGGCGCGCGTGGTGCGCTCGGTGTGTGGCTACTGTGGCGTGGGCTGCAACGTCGATGTGACGGTCGACGCGACCCGCGTGCTGCGGATTTCCGGGCATGTCAACGCGCAGGTGAACAAGGGACACTTGTGCGCCAAAGGGCGCTATGCGCATGGCTGGGCCGGCTCGCCGGACCGCCTGACGCGACCCCTGCTTCGCGAGGGTGATGCGTTTCGCGAAATCTCGTGGGCCGAGGCTATTCGCTGGGCGGCGACACGCATCGGTGAGGTCGCCGCGAAGCAGGGACCCGATGCGCTTGGCGTGCTGACCTCGTCGCGCTCGACCAACGAGGCGGCGTACCTGTTCCAGAAACTTTTTCGGGTGGTGGTTGGCACGAACAACGTCGATTGTTGCGCGCGGGTGTGTCACTCCTCGACGGCGCTGGCGCTGGGGCAGGCCACGGGTACCGGGGCGGCCTCGGCCTCGTACCAGGATATCGAGCGGGCGACTACCATTGTGATTGCGGGCGCCAATCCCACCGAAGCACACCCGGTGATCGGTGCGCGCATCCGCCAGGCAGCGCGGCGCGGCGCCCGATTGATCGTCATCGATCCGCGCGAGATCGAGCTCACGGCGCTGGCGAGACTGCACCTGCAGATCGAGCCTGGCACTAACGTGGCGCTGTTCAATGCCATCGCCCGGGTGATGCTCGACGAGGGTTTGTACGATTCGGTTTACCTCGAATCGCGTACCGAGGGACTGCCGGCGTTACGGCAATTTCTCGCCGGCGTATCGGTCAGTGAGGCGGCCCGGATCTGCCGCGTACCGGTCGAAGCGATCCGGGAAACGGCCCGGCTGATCGGCGGGCACGGCCCGGTACTGTGCGTGACGGGCCTCGGGCTGTCGGAACTGACGCAGGGCACCGACGCCGTCCTGGCGCTGACCAACATCGCCATGTTGAGCGGCAGCATCGGGCGCCCCGGCGCCGGCATGCTGCCGCTGCGCGGGCAGAACAACGTGCAGGGCAATGCCGACATGGGCAGTATGCCCAGCATGGTGACGGGCTATCAGCCGGTTGGTGATGCGGCCGTGCGTAGCCGCCTGGAACTGCTCTGGGGCCGTGCGCCGCCCGCGACGCCGGGACTGACGATTCCGGAGATGCTGGCAGCCGCGCGGGCAGGCACGCTGCGCGGCCTGTGGATCCAGGGCGAAGACATTGTGCAGAGCGATCCGCATGAGGCGGGTGTCATCGAAGCGCTGCAACAGCTGGAGCTGCTGATCGTTCAGGAGTTATTTCTATCGGAAACCGCACGATTCGCACACCTGGTTCTGCCGGCCGCGGGCGTATTCGAGCAAGACGGCACGTTCACCAATGGCGAGCGACGCATCCAGCGCGTGCGTGCAGCCGTACCGCCGCCCGGCGAGGCGCGGCCGGACTGGGAGGTGGCGCGCGACGTCGCCTGCGCGCTCGGTGCCGGTTGGAGCTATGTAACGCCCGCCGAGGTCATGGCGGAGATCGCGGCGGTGGCGCCCGCGCTGTTCGGCGGCGTGACATACGCGCGACTCGATGGCGATGGCCTGCAGTGGCCGTGTCCGGCGGCTGATCACCCCGGTACCGCAACGGTTCACGCTGACGGCTTCATGCGCGGCAAGGGCAGGTTGTCGGTGGTGCCGTACCGCGCGACGCCTGAGCAGCGGAGCGAGGACTACCCTTACGTGCTGATCACCGGTCGCGTGCTGCAGCATTACAACGTTGGCACGATGACGCGCCGCACGCCAAATCTCGATCTGCATTCAGCCGACTACCTCATCATGCATCCCGACGATGCGGCGCGCGAGAAATTAGCCGAGGGCGCGTGCGTGCGGGTCGAAAGCCGTTACGGGCAGGCGGAGCTATCTGTGCGACATGGATCCGAGGTGCGCGCCGGCACGTTGTTTCTGTCGTTTCATTTCCCGCAGACTCATACCAACGCGCTGACCAGCCCGCTCGGTGACCCGCAGTCGCGTTGCCCCGAATATAAGGTCACGGCAGTACGGTTGTCGCCGGTAACGCACTGAAGGTGAGGAAAGATCGATGGCAGCAGAACCGATTGGCCTGCCGCCGGCATTGACGGCGGCACAGGCGAGGCGCCGCTGCGATCCGGAAGAGCTCGGTTTCCGGACTACGGCCGAGCTTGCTCCGCTGGAGGAGATCATCGGCCAGGAGCGCGCTCTCGGCGCGCTGCAGTTCGGCGCGCGCGTGACCGGTGCCGGCTTCAACCTCTATGTGCTGGGCACGCCCGGTAGCCAGCGCCACGAGGTGGTCCGGGCATTCTTCGAGCGCGAGGCCGTTGGCAAGGATCAGCCTGTCGACTGGTGCTATGTCAACAACTTCGAGGACCCGCAGAAACCGGTGGGGCTCGCATTGCCGCCGGGCAGGGGCAGCCGCTTGCGCCAGGACATTGCGCAACTGATCGAAGACCTGCAGTCATCCGTGCCTGCGGCATTCGAGAGCGAAAACTATCGCAATCGTCGTGCCGAGATCGAGCAGGAGTTCCACGACCGGCACCGCCAGGGGCTGGAGGCTATCCAGGCGGAGGCGGAAGCCCAGAGCATGGGCTTGCTGCCGACCCCGCACGGATTTGCCATCGCACCGGTACGCGCCGGGCACGTCATCGAGGAGGAGGAATTCGAGCGGCTTCCGGAAGCCGAGCGGGAGCGCACGGCAACGGCAATCGAACGGCTGACCAACAAGCTCAAGCAGCACCTCGAACAGTTGCCGGTGTGGCACAAGGAGCGGCGCCGGCTTGTTAAGGAACTCGATCGCAACGTGACGATGCTCGCCGTCGGCTCGCTGATCGCTCAGCTGCGGGCCGAGTACGTGCAGTTCCCCGCCGTGGTTAATTACCTCGATGCCCTGCAACAGGACGTTCTCGATAACGTGCAACAGTTCCTCCCCGGTGCCGAGGCCGAGTCGCTGCCGCCCGGCGTGCGCATGGAACGGCAGCTGCTGTTTCGGCGCTACGAGGTCAACGTCGTCGTGAACAACGCGCGCACGCGCGGCGCGCCGGTGGTCTACGAGAGCAATCCCACCTTTCAGAACCTGGTGGGCCGCATCGAGCACACTTCACAGTTCGGCGCGCTGGTCACGGACTTCACCATGATCCGGGCTGGCTCCCTGCACGCGGCCAATGGCGGTTACCTGATACTGGACGTGGACAAGGTGCTGCTGCAGCCGTTCGCCTGGGACGGCCTGAAGCGGGCGCTTACCAATCGCGAGGTGCGCGTCGAGTCGCTCGGGCAGGCTTACAGCCTGATCTCCACCCAGGGCCTGGAGCCGGACCCCGTGCCGCTGCAGGTGAAGGTGGTTTTGATCGGGAACAGGATGCTCTATTACCTGCTGTGCAATCTTGACCCCGAGTTCCTGCAACTTTTCAAGGTGGCGGCGGACTTCGAAGATCGCATTCCGCGGTCGCCGGAAAACGTGCGTCTCTACGGGCGTATGCTCGCCACGCTGG
>CAYOFE010000075.1:0-14350 GCA_964403135.1 uncultured Chromatiaceae bacterium
TGAGGTCGGCCAGCTGCGCGTCCAGATAAGTCTTGCGCTCGGTTTGTTCGGTGAACTGCTCGATGGCCGCAAGATTGATGGGTCCGAGTCGATCGATGCGCCGGCGAATGTCATCGAGGCTAATCTGCCACTGCGCCGCCGTGGCATCTGCAGCCAACGCCTGACGAACCTCGTCGAGAGCCGCACCCGTTGCCGTAAACTGCTCCGCCATGCCCTCGCGTCGCACTTCCATTTCGCGCACCTGCATGCGCAAAGCATCCACGCCCTCGCGAAGGCTGCCAACCGCCCGTTCGGCAGAAGCCCTCTGGCCCTCGGCGAAACGCAGCCTGCTCTCCACCAGCTCGAGTTCCTGGCGGCTCGCCGCCAGATCGCGCTCCACCTGCAGGCCCTGATCGAGATAGCGCGCCAGCTCGCCCTGCATTTTCTCGATCGGTCTCTCGCCCTCTGCGATCTGGCGTTCCAGGTCCGCGATGCGCTCTATCAGCTGTTGGCGTTGCATCATGACGCGCTCGAGCCCGGCAACCACGGACTCCCGCGAAACACGACGACTTTCTGACTCGATATTCAGGCGTGCCAGCTCCTCGCGGAGAGCTTCTGCCGCACTGCGTGCATCGTTGTACGAGTCGAGCAGGTCCTGCTGGCGGCGTTGCAGTTCCGGGCGGCGATCTGTCAGATCTCCGACGCCTCTGGCCGCCTGGTCATGCCGGGCGCGGGCTTCCTGAATTCCGGTCTTGACAGCCGCAATTTCGCAGCGAATGCGGTTCACATCATGGTCCAAGGCCAGGCGGCGATCACCTGTGCGCGCCAGTTCCCCGCGCAGGGCGTCCAGAATCGCCAGCGCTTCAGCGTGCTCCCGATTCGCCGCATTGAACTCCTGACTCAGTTGCGTGCGCGCCTGCTCGAGCTCGTCGAGCCGCGAGCGTAGTTCGCGGCGCGACTGCTCCATGCCACTGATTAGCCGCTTGCGGGTCGAAACGTCTTCGACCAGACCGCGTATCTCTTCCTCTCTGGCGAGCAGCCCGGAGGAGTCCTGCTGGCCACGGTTCACGCGCACCCAGCCCGGCCCCAGCCAGATGCCATCGGCCGTGATGACCGTCTCACCCGGGCCCAGGGACTTCTGCACCTGAAGCGCTTCGGCGAGAGTCTCTGCGGTGCGCACGCTGGCGAGCATGCCAGCAGCTCTTCCGGCTCGACCGACTTTCGCCAGCAGCGACCCCGGCGCCGCGTATTCACTGCCGCTTTCACCAGCTTCGAGCAATGCCAGCCGCGACTCAGGCAAGTCCGCTATGTGCGCAGCGCAATCCGTCACGCATACTGCCTGCAGGAAATCCCCGAGAACCGTCTCCACGGCTCGCAGCCAGGCCTTATCGACCCGCAAGCGCTGCGCCAGCCGCGGCTCGCCCTTGATATGGCGCTTGTCGAGCCAGACCCCGAGTGCACCATCGTCGGCCCCGAGTGCGGCACGTTGAACGGCCTGCAGGGCCGCCAACTGGCCCTGGCGCGATGCCAAATCGGCCGCAGCCTTTTCCACCTCCTCGCTCATGTCGCGCTCGCGGTCACGCATCCGCTCGACTTCCCGGTCAATCTCGCTGAGCTGCCCCTGCAAGGCGCAAAGACGCGCATCGGTACGCTGCTCGACGCCGGCTTGTTGCCGGAGGCGCTGCTCGATCCCGGCCACCGCAATGCCAGCCTGCTCGACCTCCAGCGATGTGAGCTGCCGCTGCAAGCTGGCAAGCTGCGCCTCCAGATGCTCGATACGAGTCCGCTCGACCTGCACCGCCTGCTGGTATTCCCTGGCCTCGATGTTGAATTCGTGCCAGGTGTCCTGCCACTCCTCGAGCGCATTTTCGGCGCGCCGCAGCGCGTCGCGTGCAGCGGACTCGGCTTGCCGGGTCCGATCCAGATCGGGAGCGAGTGCGCGCAAGGTTGCTTCCAGCTCTGCGAGCTTCTCCTTATCTTTTGACACCTCCGCGCCCAGCACGGCGGACTGCTGCTCTGCTACAGACAGATCGCTTCGCTGTCGTTCCCGAAGCTCGCGCGCATGTGCGATGCCCTGCTCTAATCGGGAGATCTCGCTCTGAGTGCCGTAATAGCGGGCCTGAACGGCATTGAATGCCTCGGTCACCTCGACATGGCGCTCTCGTGCCGCCACGATCTCCGCCTCCAGGTGTCGCTGAGTCCCGATCGCTGCCTCCATCTCTGTCTGTCGCTGGCCCAGTTCACGACGACTCGCTTCGAGACTCGCGTCAATCTCGCCCAATCGGATGGCAAGAAGCTCGGCCTCAATGCGGCGCTCCTGCTTCTTGTATTCCTTGTATCGTTCGGCAACCTTGGCCTGGCGCTGCAGGTATTCGATCTGCTTGGCGACTTCGTCGCGCAGATCGTTGAGACGCGCCAGGTTATCGCGGGTATGCTGGATGCGGTTCTCGGTCTCGCGGCGACGTTCCTTGTACTTGGAAATCCCGGCCGCTTCCTCAATGAAATACCGCATTTCATCAGGCTTGGCCTCGATCAGGCGCGACACCATGCCCTGTTCGATGATTGCGTAGCTGCGCGACCCCAGTCCCGTGCCGAGAAAAAGGTCTGTGATGTCCTTGCGGCGACAGCGGGTATTGTTCAGGAAGTAAAGCGACGTCCCATCGCGGGATATCGAACGCTTAATCGAAATCTCGGCGTACTGGGCATATTGTCCACCAACCGTGCCGTCGGAGTTATCGAAGAACAACTCGATACTCGCGGTACCTACTGCCTTGCGCGACGCTGAACCATTGAAGATGACGTCCGCCATGGAGTCGCCGCGCAGATGTTTGGCCGACGCCTCGCCCATCACCCAGCGAACGGCATCGATGACGTTCGACTTGCCGCAGCCATTCGGCCCGACGATGCCGACCAGATTGCTCGGCAGCGTAATGGTGGTGGGATCGACGAAGGACTTGAAGCCCGCAAGCTTGATTCGGCTAAGTCGCATGAGATCAGGCTCCCGTCACGAAATGCGGCAGAGCCCCACGGCGAGCCGCCGCGGCGCCGGTTGCTGTCGGCTGGTCAACGATCACCTCCGCTGCGCAGGACACGAGGATGCCCCTGCCCCTACATAGCGGGCGACGGCTTCCCCGAAACCGTGGTTCGCGCACGGCTGGTAGTGTAAATTAAAAAAAATGCCGACGCAGCAACTAGAAACGTTCCCGAACCCGAGCCCGGAGCGCGACTACACCATCCACATCCGGATCCCGGAATTCACCTGTCTGTGCCCAAAGACCGGGCAGCCGGACTTCGCAACTTTGATGCTGCAATACGTACCCGACCAGCGCTGCGTGGAGTTGAAGTCGCTGAAATTGTACATCTGGGCATTTCGCGATCAGGGTGTTTTTCACGAAGCCGTCACCAACCGAATTCTGGGTGACCTCGTCGCCTTGTTACAGCCGCGATTCATGCGGCTCTCGGCGCAATTCAACGTGCGCGGCGGCTTGTATACGACAGTCGTGGTCGAGCACCGCCAGGCGTCATGGACATGCCCGGCGGCGGTCGTCCTGCCTCCCGCCAATTCTGTCAGCCCGATGTAAACGCGGTGCCCGCAAAATTAAAGTGTACCGACCGGCGGACTTCCCCGGCCGGGACCGGTATGTATAATGCCGCGTTTCCCAGGGTGATCGGCCAGGAAATACGGGATGGCTGCGAAGAAACGACCGGCAGGCAAGGCGTCTGCCAAGCACTCCGCCACCAAGGCCAAAGCGCCATCGGTCAAGCGCGTTACGTCCGGGGCTCGGAAAAGCATCGCGGGCCCGCCGGCAAAGCGTCCGGCTCGGGCGGCGAAGAACTCTGGTGCGGTCTCAGCCGCCAAGAAGCCGAAGGCCACACCTGCGCGGCCGGCCCGAAAAGCCGCGCTGGCCATGGCACCTGTCGCACGCTCGCAGGTAACGCCGACAACACAGGTCCGAAAGCCGGCCCCGCGCATCCTGCCGCCGCCGCGCGGTGTGACCGCCGGCCGCCGCGCTGATTCGCGCCCCCTGAAGAGCAGCGTCGGTCTTATCCATGGCATCGAGCCATACCAGCCGAAACCGGGCGAGCAGTACATGAACGAGCGCCAGCTCGAGCATTTCCGGCAAATTCTGCTCGCCTGGAAGCGAGAACTCATGGAAGAGGTGGATCGAACGGTTCACCACATGCAGGACGAGGCCAGTAATTTTCCCGATCCGAATGACCGCGCAACCCAGGAATCCGAATTCGGCCTGGAGCTTCGCACCCGTGACCGCGAGCGCAAGCTGTTGAAAAAAATTGATTCCGCGCTCGAGCGCATCGACAACGGCACGTATGGGTACTGCGAGGAAACTGGCGAGGAAATCGGCCTGCGACGCCTCGAGGCGCGGCCCGTTGCCACGCTCAGCGTTGAGGCGCAAGAGCGACGCGAGGTTGCCGAACGGCAGTTCCGCGACCGGGAAGACGGTTACTGATTCAACCGGCCCGGTCGGCACCTTTTACGGGCTCGGTTACGTATTGCCCGGCGCGGTTCCCGCAGCGCCGACCCCCATATAACTTACTGATGTAAAAGCCACCATCCACCATTGTGGCACTTCGCCCGGACGGGGCGCCCGCCCATCGGGCACGATCAGGCCGTACTGAACCAAAATTGCTGGACCGTGTCCAAATGATCGTTACGAAGGGGCGCGCCTGCGGCGGTGCTCCGGATTTGGCCACCAACCAGCAAGGACCCTGCGGGAACACCAGCCATGACAGACACCAGACTGATACGCAAATATGTCAATCGGCGGCTCTACGACACATCGGAGAGCCGTTACGTCAATCTCGAAGATCTGCGCCGGGTAATTACCAGCGGTGGGGAGATTCGCGTGCTGGATCAGTCCAACGGCAAGGACATAACGACAACCGTGCTGCTACAGATTATCGGCGAAGCCGAGCGATCCGGAGCTCCGTTACTGAATGCGGAGTTCCTCGCGGCACTGATCCGGTTGGCGGGTAAGGAACGCGATCCGGGCCTGGCGGATCGATTAAAAGCGGCCTTGGGCAACGCGGTTGGCGAAAACCGCACCGCCCATAGCCTCTGAGATCTCAGTAACGGAAAGGAATCTCAGGCCGCATCCAGGTTGCGCATGCTCAACCGGATGCGGCCTTGCCGATCGACTTCGAGCACCTTCACCCGGACCAGATCCCCTTCGCGCAAGCGGTCGCTGACCCGCTCGACGCGCTCTTCGGATATCTGGGATATGTGTACCAGCCCGTCCTTGCCGGGCAGGATCGTGACGAAAGCGCCAAAATCCATCAATCGAGCTACTCGCCCCTCGTAGATCTGTCCGACTTCGACATCAGCGGTAATCAACCGAATACGGCGCTCCGCCTCGCGGCCTGAAGCACCCTCCACAGAGGCGATTTTGACGGTACCGTCATTATCGATATCGATCGTGGTGCCGGTCTCCTCAGTGATGGCCCGAATGACCGATCCGCCCTTGCCGATGACATCGCGGATCTTCTCCGGATCGATCTTCATCGTAATGATCGTCGGAGCCCAATCGGACATCTTGGTGCGCGGCGCATCCAGAACCTGGTTCATCTGCTCCAGGATATGCAGCCGTGCCTCGCGGGCCTGCGTCAGGGCATCGTGCATGATCTCGCGCGTGATCCCGTCGATCTTGATATCCATCTGCAGCGCCGTGACGCCATCCGCCGTTCCGGCCACCTTGAAATCCATGTCCCCGAGGTGATCCTCGTCGCCAAGGATATCGGTCAGGACCCTGTAGCGACTGCCCTCCTTCACCAGGCCCATTGCTACGCCTGCCACCGGCGCCGCAATCGGTACGCCCGCGTCCATCAGCGCCAGGCTGGTGCCGCACACGGACGCCATCGAGCTCGAACCGTTTGATTCGGTGATTTCCGAGACTACCCGCACCACATACGGAAACTTGTCCATCTGCGGCAATACCGCGTGAATGCCGCGACGGGCCAGCCGGCCATGACCGATCTCACGCCGCTTCGGCGAACCGAGGAACGACACCTCGCCCGTAGCGAACGGCGGGAAGTTGTAATGGAGCATAAAACGGTCGCGGGTCTCCCCGCTCAGCGCATCGATGATCTGCGCATCGCGATCAGTACCGAGAGTAGTCACGACTATTGCCTGAGTCTCGCCCCGGGTAAACAGCGCTGAGCCGTGGGTGCGCGGCAATACGCCAGTTCGAATGGTAATTGGCCGCACGGTACGCGCGTCACGCCCGTCAATGCGAGGCTCGCCGTTAAGTACCTGCTCACGCACGATGCGCCGCTCAACCTCGGAAAACTCCGTCGCCACCTGATCAGCGGTGCCTGCCGGTTTCTCACCGGCAGTCAACTCGGCCACCAGACTGGCCTTCAGCTCCGCCAGACGCGCGGTGCGCTGCTGCTTCTCGCGGATCCGATAGGCCTCGGTCAGCGGCTTGGTGATTCTCGCGGCGACCGCTTCCTGCAATGCCTTGTTGCCTTCCGGGGCTTTCCAGTTCCAGGCTGGCTTGCCGCACTGAGCCGCCAGCTCACGAATCGCCTGAATAGCGACCTGCATATGAGCATGGCCGAACATGACTCCGTCGAGCACCACGTCTTCCGGCAGACGGTTGATCTGGGACTCGACCATCAGCACGGCACTGGCCGTGCCGGCAACCACCAGATCCATCTCGGAGCCGGCCAACTGCCTGATCGAGGGATTGAGTACGAATTTTCCGTCGATGCGACCGACACGCGCGCCGGCAATCGGCCCCCTGAAGGGAATCCCCGACAGTGCAAGAGCTGCTGAAGCGCCGAGCATGGCCGGGATATCGGGATCAACATCCGTGTTCATCGACAGAACCGTGGCGATTACCTGCACTTCGTTCGTGAAGCCGTCGGGAAACAGCGGTCGAATTGGCCGATCGATGAGGCGTGAAGTCAGTGTTTCCTTTTCCGTGGGCCGGCCCTCGCGTTTGAAAAAGCCTCCCGGAATACGCCCGGCGGCGTAGGTCTTCTCCTGATAATTGACGGTCAGCGGGAAGAAATCCCTGTTCTCACTCGCCGACTTTTCCCCGACTGCGGTGACCAGCACCACGGTGTCCGCCATGCTGACCAGCACTGCGCCATCTGCCTGGCGCGCGATCTCCCCTGTTTCCAGAGTGACCTCGTGGTCTCCGTACTGAAATGATTTCTTCACCGACAACACTGCCTGCACCTGCTACTTGAAATTACAAAACGCTGATATCGCCTGGATTATGCTGGCGTCAGCGGACAAACTTGTTGAACCAGCGACCGGAAACCGGTCGTTCAGCGGCGTAACCCGAGCCGGTCGATCAGCTTCTGGTAACGCTCGCCATCCGCACCCTTGAGGTAATCAAGGAGCTTGCGGCGCTGATTGACCATTTTCAGCAGCCCCTGGCGGGAATGATGATCTTTCTTGTGAGTCGTGAAATGCTCAGTCAACTCATTGATGCGGGCCGACAAAATCGCCACCTGTACTTCGGGGGAGCCCGTGTCGTTTGACGCTCGCCGGTTATCGGCGATCACCTTGGCTTTCTGTTCTGCCGTCAGGGCCATTACATGAATCTCCTGTCTCGATTAACTTTTGCCTTTCAAAATCGCGCGGTATTGTAACCGCGCCCCTCGTTTGTTTACAGCCTATCTGCCGCAAAGCTCCCCGGGGACGCACCGTGGGCCACCAGCCGCCGGGGCACCAGCCGCCCCTCCGGCAGAGCCTCGCCGAGCCCGATCAGCCGTCCGGAGGCGTCATAGAGGCGCAGCAGGCTCTGGGGCCAAGCCGCAGCCGAATTGATCGATTGGCCGTTTCGGATGGCACGCGCCTCGGGGGCGCTCAAACGGACTGCGGGCCATTTCTGCAGTAGCCGGTCCACCGGCAGCAGAAGGCCATCGAGCACCCTGCTGTCATCGTCAGCCGCCCGCTCCACGATTTCCGCCGCCACCAGCGCAGATTCAGCGAACGGTCCCACCGCCAGCCGGCGCAGCTCCATCACATGGCCGACCGTGCCGGCGGCTATGGCAATGTCCTCAACCAACGTACGAATGTAGGTCCCCTTGCTGCAGCGAACCCGCAGTACCGGCTGCTGCGGGTTGGGTTCCTCGACAACCAGTTCACTGATCTCGACCTGCCGCGGCTGTCGATCCACCCGCTCGCCGGCACGAGCCAGCTCATATAGCCGGCGACCCGCGTGCTTTATTGCCGAAAACATCGGTGGCGTCTGCCTGATAACACCCCGGAACCGAGCCAGAACGCGCTCCAGGTCCGCAGCCAACACCTCGGGCGGGCCGGCCTCCACCGGTTCGCCCGCGGCATCCCCTGTGTCCGTGCGCAGGCCGAACCGCGCGCGCACCCGGTACGTCTTCTCGGCATCCAGCAGAAAGCCAGCGAACTTCGTTGCATCACCAAAGCAGAGTGGCAGCATTCCGCTGGCCAGCGGGTCCAGGCTCCCGGTGTGCCCGGCTTTCCTGGCTCGATACAGCCACTTCACCCTCTGCAACGCCTGATTCGACGTGAGCCCGATAGGCTTGTCGAAGACCAGCACACCGTGGATATCTCGCTTCGCTTGCGACTGCTGCATTGCGCCTCAATCACCACCCAGCTCGCGCCACCGCCGCCATCAGGACGGGTCCTTGTCGCTACCGTCGGGTAGCGTATCGCCTGGCCGGGCGCGTCCTACCGCCTCGTCGATGAGCCGGTCGAGCTCGGCACCGCGGCGGGCTACCTCGTCGGGCAGAAACCGCAATTCCGGTACGTGGCGGACCTGCAACTCGCGAGCCAGCACCGAACGCAGGAAACCAGTTGCCGCATCGAGCCCGGGTTGCGGGTCGGTGACACGGCTCGTCGGATGCAACACGCTGTAATAGACGCGCGCAACGCTCAAATCGCGCGAGACCCGCACATCCGTGAGAATAACGCCCCGCAGTCGCGGGTCGCGTGCTCGGGCACGGATCGCATCGCCGAGCACGCGTTGAATCTGTTCCTCGACGCGACGGCTACGCGGAAACTCCTTCGGCACCGGCCTTACCGCAGATCTGATCCCCCGGCCGGGATCAAACGGTGCGGGCCACCTCGACACGCTGATAGCATTCGATCTGGTCACCGGGCCGCACATCACTGTAGTTGCGCACACCGATGCCGCACTCGGTGCCGGCACGCACTTCGTTGACATCATCCTTGAAACGGCGCAGCGAATCGAGTTCGCCCTGGTGAATCACAACGTTGTTACGAAGCACCCGGATCGGGTTGCTCCGCTTGACAAAGCCATCCACCACGAGGCAACCGGCCACGCTGCCAAATTTCGGCGAGCGGAAGACCTCGCGCACTTCGGCCAGCCCGACGATCTGTTCTTTGATCTCCGGCGCAAGCATGCCCCGAATCGCCGCCTTCACGTCGTCGATGGCCTCGTAAATGATGCTGTAGTACCGGACGTCGACACCGGTTTCCTTGATGACCGACCGCGCAGCGCCGTCAGCACGCACGTTGAATCCAATGATGATCGCGCCGGATGCTGCCGCAAGGTTCACGTCTGATTCGGTGATTCCGCCGACCGAGCTGCCGATGACCTTGACCTGAACTTCGTCGCCGCTGAGCTTCGACAACGCGTCGCGCAGCGCCTCAGCGCTGCCATGCACATCGGCCTTCAGCAACAACTGCACGGTCTTCGCGCCGCCAGCCTGCATCTGACTGAAGACGTCCTCCAGTTTCGTGGTCTGCTGCTGTGCCAGCTTCACATCGCGGGACCTGGCGCGGCGGAATTCGGCCAGCTCCCGTGCCTGGCGCTCGTCGGGCAGCACGACGGCTTCGTCACCTGCCCCGGGAATTCCCGACAGTCCCAGGACCACAATCGGCATCGAGGGACCTGCCGAGTCGACCGGCTGGCCGGACTCGTCGAACATCGAGCGGACCCGGCCGTATTCCTGGCCAGCGAGCAGAAAATCGCCCGGGTGCAACACGCCACGGGTGACCAGAACCGTGGCAACGGCGCCGCGGCCTTTTTCGAGCCCGGATTCGATCACGACGCCTGCCGCCGGCCCGTCGGCCACCGCCCGGAGATTCAGCAGTTCGGCCTGCAGGAGAATCGCATCGAGCAGGGCATCCACACCTTCGCCGGTGCGTGCGGAAACGTTAACGAACAGGTTCTCGCCGCCCCACTCCTCGGGAATGACGCCTTTGGCGGAAAGATCGTTTCGTACGCGGTCGGGGTCCGCGTCGGCCTTATCGATCTTATTGACCGCCACGACGATCGGCACGTTCGCCGCCCGCGCATGCTGAATGGCCTCCTCTGTTTGCGGCTGCACGCCGTCATCGGCTGCCACCACCAGTACGACGATATCGGTGACTTTCGCCCCGCGCGCCCGCATGGCACTGAATGCCGCGTGCCCCGGGGTATCAAGGAAGGTCACCTGGCCTTTCGACGTTTTCACGTGGTATGCGCCGATGTGCTGGGTGATGCCGCCAGCCTCGCCGGCCGCTACCCTGGTGCGCCGGATGTAATCCAGCAATGAAGTCTTCCCATGGTCGACGTGACCCATGATCGTCACGACCGCCGGACGGGTCTTCTGCTCCCCGGTGGCTGTGACGGTGCCCAGGATCTCTTCCTCCAGCCCGCCGGCCTGTGCCGGCCGGGCATGGTGGCCCATTTCTTCGACCACCAGCACTGCCGTATCCTGATCAATGACCTGGTTGATAGTGGCCATGACGCCGAGCTTCATCATCACCTTGATGACTTCGCTGCCCTTTACCGCCATGCGCTGGGCGAGTTCTGAAACCTGGATGGTCTCGGGAATCTCGACCTCGCGTACCACCGGCGTGGTCGGCCGTTCAAACGCGTGCTTGGGATCCAGCGGGACTGCCGTACCCCGGCGAACCGGCTTTTTCTTCTTGCGCCGTCCGCTGATGTCGCTCGTAACGTGCAATTCCTGGCGACCGTAGCGGGTGCCGGCAGCTTCACTGCGCTCCTTCTCTTCAGACGTACCGCCTGCCCAGTCCCGCAGATCCTGCGGGCGGCGCGGCACTTCGGCCTGCTTTTCGCGGTCGGCGATTTCCCGCCTGCGATCCTCCTTCTGGCGGCGAGCCTCCTCGGCCAGCCGCAACTCCTCTGCTGACCTGCGCTTGGCCTCCTCTTCGGCCATGCGCCTGGCTTCCTGTTCGCGGCGCTCCTGCTCGGCCTTTTCCAGTTGCGCGCGCTCCCGCTCGCGGCGCTCCTGGTCCAGGCGGGCGGCTTCTTCCTCCCGGCGCTTGGTCTCGATCTCCTCCTGCTGCTTGCGCGCCGCCTCCTCGAGCACGTCGCGCTTCACGTACGTACGCTTGCGACGGAACTCCACGTTCACCGTGCGCGCCCGGCCCTGCATGCCGGACAGCTTCAACTCGCTCTGGGTGCGACGCTTGAGCGTGATTTTGCGGGGCGCTCCGTCAGGCGAATCATCCTCTCGGCCATGGCTGCGACGCAGATACGTCAGCAGTTCCATCTTGGCCTCTTCGCTGATCACATCATCAGCACCTTCTACGCTGATGCCGGCCTCGTCGAGCTGAACGAGCAGGCGCTCGACAGGAACCTTCAGGACTTCGGCAAACTGGGCTACCGTCACGTCGGACATGCAGTTACTCCGTTCCGGTACCGGCGGCAGGCGCCTCGAACCAATGTGCCCGTGCGGCCATGATCAGCTCAGCGGCACGACCGGCGTCGAGGTCTTCGACGTCGGCCAGATCATCAACCGCCTGCTCGGCCAGATCCTCACGCGTAACGATGCCGCGCCCGGCCAGCCTGCGTGCTGTGTCGAGGTCCATGCCCGGCAGGCTGATCAGATCTTCAGCCGGTGGCCGATCGTCGATCTTCTCCTCCGTTGCAATCGCCTGGGTCAGCAGCACATCGCGTGCGCGGCTTCGCAGCTCATCGACAATCTGCTGGTCGAATTCCTCGATGCCAAGCAGTTCGTTGGCGGGAACGTAGGCGATCTCCTCGATGGTCGAGAAGCCCTCCTGCACAAGGATCAGCGCGACGTCCTCGTCAACGTCGAGTTGCTTCATGAAAAGGTCAGCCACTTCACGGGCCTCCTTCTCGCTCTTTTCCTCGGCCGCGGTCTCGCTCATGACGTTGAGATTCCAGCCGGTAAGCTCGCTGGCCAGACGAATATTCTGGCCACCGCGGCCGATCGCCTGGGACAACCTGTCCTCAGCCACGGCGATATCCATGCTGTGCGCTTCCTCGTCGACAACGATCGAGGTTACTTCGGCCGGCGACATCGCATTGATGACGAACTGCGCCGGATTCTCGTCCCAGGGAATGATATCAACGCGCTCGCCGGCCAGTTCGTTCGACACGGCGGTAACGCGCGATCCACGCATACCGACGCAGGCGCCGACCGGGTCGATCCGCGGATCGTTGCTCTTCACGGCGATCTTGGCACGTACGCCCGGGTCGCGCGCTGCCCCAAGGATCTCGATCAGGCCCTGGCCTACTTCGGGAACCTCGATCTTGACCAGCTCGATCAGGAAATCCGGCGCGGTCCGGGACAGGAACAGCTGCGGGCCGCGGGGTTCCGAGCGCACCTCGCGCAGCAGCGCCTTCAGCCGGTCCTGTGGGCGCACGGCCTCGCGCGGTATCATGTTCTCTCGCGGCACAAACCCCTCGGCATTGCTGCCAAGGTCGATGACTATGCCGTTGCGGTCCACACGCTTGACCACGCCGCTCAATAGTTCACCCACGCGGTGCTGGTACTCCTCGACCACCTTTTTACGCTCGGCCTCGCGGACCTTCTGCACGATGACCTGTTTGGCGGTCTGGGCCGCGATGCGGCCGAACTCCACCGAATCGATCGGCACCTCGACATACTCGCCCGGCTGAGCCGCAGGATTGACGTCCACCGCGTCGATCATGCGCAGTTCGCAGTCCGGGTTTTCGAGCTCCTTGGAATCATCGGCGAAAACCTTCCAGCGGCGGAATGTCTCGTAGTCGCCGGTCTTGCGATCAATGCTCACGCGCACGTCGATGCCGTCGCCATGCTTGCGCCGGGTTGCCGAAGCGAGCGCGGCCTCGAGGGCGTCGAAGATGATCTCTTTTTCCACACCCTTTTCGTTGGAAACCACATCCACCACGTTCAGAATTTCTTTATTCATCGTGTCCTACCAGGTCCTTCGATCTCTTTTCGGCACCGACAGATCCGGCACCAGCCGGGCCGACTCGATCTCGGCCAGCGGTATGCGGACTTGCACAGCTCCTGCGCCGATCGTGATTACATCGCCATCACGTCCGAGCAGCCGGCCCGTGACGTGGCGGCGCCCCTCAATCAGGCGGCGCAACCGAACATCGACGTCGCTGCCGGCGAAGCGGTCGAAATGCGCCGGCTTGACCAACCGCCGGTCCATTCCCGGAGACGACACCTCCAGGCTGTATTGGCCGACAATCGGATCCTCGACATCCAGCACGCCGCTGACCTGGCGACTGACGGCCTCGCAGTCCATCAGGTTCACGCCCTGCTCGTCATCGATGAACAGGCGCAACAGGCCACGCCCGCGACCGATCCGCAACTCAAGATCGCACAGCTCATAACCCATCGCGTTTACCACCGGCTCAACCAACGCCATCAATTCCTGCCGCTTCGCCGTCATCGCCGCAAATTTCGTAATTGCCTGGCCAACAAACAAAAAATGGGCCCTGAGGCCCATCTCCCGTTCCGCGTCGCCTGCAACGACGGCCCGGACCCGCCGAACCGTCATGGGCACCACCCATAACGAAATAGCCCCGTGCGGGGCTATCTCGACCTGAACCTCGTTGCGGGGCCCGCCTGGGCGCTCAGCCAGCTGTACAGCAACCGCAGCTAAGCGCTTGTTCCCGCAGGACTTCCATCACGCCTGACAGACCTGATCGAAGACCGTGAAGTGTACCTGTCGCCGCAGGGGGCGTAAAGAGCCGCGGCCGCCCCGCCGGCCGAACTGACCGCGCCTCCCCTGATGGGGACTCCGCGCCCTCGGGACTTGGCCGCCGACGTGGCCGTAGCGGGACTCGTTCGGTATCAGGCGGAAAAAAGCTGCCGAATGCCACAGCCGCGGGTCGCCATGCGATGGTAAGGCCGTCTGCCAGCCCGACACCGGGCAGTGCTCAACCAAGGCCTTACGCAAGGCGGGTTCCGCTTCGTCCGCTGCATGGCCTGTCGCGCGCGTGTCGGCGACCAGCGCCATGAACAAACTCCCGGGAAGTTGCCGCCGGCATGCGCGGTGTCGCGCACCTGCACTCAGCGGGCGCGATTTTGTCGGCGAGCGGGTTTCTGGTTGGTCTTTAGATTCCAGGAACTTGATGCAGACACGAATCTGGGCGGAACCGTCGTCAGCCTCGATGATGATGACCATGCCTAGCGCTCCGCGTCGGGC
>CAYOFE010000076.1:0-14063 GCA_964403135.1 uncultured Chromatiaceae bacterium
CGTCGAGGGCGCGGCCATGGCTGGGCTCAAGCAACACAGCGAAGCAGAAAAGCTGCTGCTCGCGAGCCTGGAGAAGCTAAGAAGCGACCCCGGCAGCGGGCGACGCCGGGTGTACGTGCAGGCGACGCAGCGCTATCTCGAAAATCTCTACCGGTCCTGGGGCAAACCGCAACGCGCGGCGCGCTACGCAGCGCGGTAACAAGGGCGGCAAACTGGCCTGACAGAAAAAACGGGCCGCGCGTCGCCGCGCGGCCCGTTCTCGTCAGATCAGGCGCCCGGTTACTCGCCGGCGAAGCGGTAATTCACCCGCAGGCCGAACTGCCGCTCGTCGGGCAGGATCACCGTCGCGTGATTGAAGAACTGGGCGGGTGGAATACCCTCCGCGAAGCTGCCCACCTGGAACACCGGGATGTCGCCGTCGGCGAAGCCGGTCTTGACGGTGTCGTCGTCGAAGGCGTTGTCGACGTAGGCGATGATGTCCCACTTGTCGTTGGACACGCCGGCGCGGAAGTCGAACAACCAGTAGTCGGGGAAAACCAGGTTGTTCTCGTCGTTGTCGAAGCGCTCGTCCTGGTATTCGGCATCTGCCTCGACGAACCAGTTGGTCGCGCCAACCAGCGGGCGCTCATACCGCACGTTGCCGACCAGCGCGTTCTCGGGCGCATCCTCGAGCTCGTTGCCGGCCAGATCGACGAAGCAGCCCGGACGGCCCGCCTGTACCGACGGCGTGCAATTGCCGACGTAGGCCGCCTTGACGGGATTCGTGCTGAAGATCGTGTATTTCTCGTACTCGGTATCGAGCCAGGTATAACCGAGATTAAAGCTCAGGTTTTCGGTGGCGAGCCAGGTCAGCTCGATCTCAGCGCCCCAGACTTCGGCCTCGCCCGCGTTGACGGTGCGGCCGGTCAACACCGGCACCGGACCTGACGTGTCGATGACCTGGGTGGAGACCTGCTTGTTCTTGAAGTCCTGGTAGAACACCGCGCCGTTCAGGCGCAGGGTGTTATCCAGCCAGTCGGTCTTCCCACCCAGCTCCCAGACCTCGAGCTTTTCCTGGTCAAACTTGGCGAGGTCGGGATTGAACGCGCCCACACCGGCGTTAAAGGCCTGCATGCCCTTTGGCTTATAGGAGCGCGCCCACGAGAAGTAATAGAGCTGACCATCGACGGGCGTCCAGGTCAGCGTCGCCTTCGGGGCGAAGAAATCATCGTCAACCTCGCCGACGTTCAGGCCGGCGACCGTGGTCGTGCCCGGACCGCCGGGCGCCGCCGTGCCCGGTCCGATCTGCGGACAGGGCGGCGCGCCGAAAAAGGTGCACAGGATGCCGGAAGGATCCCAGATGCCGTTATCGGTGCTCGGTCCGCCGACTTCGAGTTCCTCGTCGGTGTAGCGGCCCTCCACAGCGATTCTCCAGGAATCGAGGAACTGCCACTCCACGAGAGCATAGAGCGACCAGTGGTCAGTGTCGCGGGTCCAGCGGTCGGCGTTCAGGGGCACGACGCCCGGTGGCGGATTCAGGGGATCAACATTCTGGATGTTGGCGAAGTACGGGCCGCACGGCTGGGTGAACGGGAATCCGGAGTAATTCAGGCAGGTGCCCGAACCGTCGTTGACGTCGGTGTCCTCCTGCCAGATCAATCCGCCCGCCGCCCAGCTGATCGGGCCATCCGTGTTCGACAGCACGCGCAGTTCCTGGCTGAACAGGTCCGTGTTGTTGTCGAAGTACACTTCGCCCACCGCCGAGGCGCTATTGGCACTGACGTCTTCAGCGCCTTCCTGCTGCAAGGTATCGGTGGTCGCTACGTGCGTCAGCGACTTCAGCGCCACCGCCCCAAGATCCCAGTCTATCGTCAGGGTACCGCGAGTAATCTCCCGATCCGTGCCGGCATAATCACCGCCGGTGCGCGGGTCCTCACTCATCATTGCCCGCAGATCGTCGGCATCGGGCACGTCACCCTTGACGCCGGGCACCGACGTCAGCTGGGTGGCTGGAGCCGGCCCGGGACCGTCCGGATCGAAGAATATCGGGTTGGCACCCGCAGGCAGCGCGAACGAGGTGTTGAACTGCGGCAGGGTCGGATAGGGCCCATTGGCGTACTTGCCGACGGCGAACGGGGTCACGCCGAACTCGTCGTTCAGATACTCGATGCGGCCGGTGATCGTGATGTCGTCGGTAGCATCCCAGACCAGTGTGCCGGACACGCTGCTGCCTTCCTGCGTGCCCATGTCGCCGCCGGTGATGGCGTTCTCATAGAACCCGTCGTGGTTCCAGATCATGCCCGCCACGCCAGCGCTGATATTCTCGGCCAGCGGCCCGTCGATGCTGCCCGAGACCTCGAGCTGGCCATTCGAGCCGAGATCCGTGCCGAGGCGACCGACCAGCTCGTCACCCGGCTTGCGGGTGATGTAATTGACGGCACCGGCAAATGCTGAACGGCCATAGAGAGCGTTCTGCGGGCCTTTGACGATCTCCACGCGCTCCAGGTCAAAGAGGCGTGGATTGATCAGCAACGAGCCACCAGCTGTACCGACCGCCTCGCTGGAAATGTCGATATCATCGACCAGCACCGCGATGTTCTGCCGGCCGCGCGTCGGCGACAGGCCGCGGATCACGATGCGCTGGTCCTGCGGCGAGAAACCCTGATCGAGAATGAGGCTGGAGGACTGCTGCAGAACATCGCCGAGCGATACGATACCCTTCTGCTCGATATCCAGCGCCGTGATCGCATCGACGGCGATCGGCACCTCCTGCAGGCTCTCCTCGCGCTTACGCGTGGTGACGACGATCTCCTCGACCTGTGACCAGGCCTCTGTTGCAAGGCCCATCGCGGCGCACGCCGCTAGCGAGATTCCCAGCGGCCTGGCGAATACCTTCGATTTCCCGCCCATGTTGACTCCCCTGCTGGACGACCATTGACAAGACCGAATGAGCCGGTTGCCGGCCCGGGACGGGCCGGCAGATGCTGGATCGACAATGGCAGGCCCGGTAACCCTAACCGGGCGCAGCGCACACGCAACATGAGCGGATGCTGCACGCCAAAATGTGTTGCGTCAAGTCCCTGGCGGCTCTTTTTCCAGGCGGGCTGAAGGTGGCCGCAGCACGCAGTCCCCGCTCAGTGGTGGCCAAGCTTGTCGTGCAAACGGGGGTCGTGGGTACGGAAATGCACTGCGAACCACTCCTCCAGATCGCGCCCCAGCGCCTCGCAGCAGCAGTAGCCCGGATCGTCCACCGCCTGGTCCATGATGTCGCGCAGCTGGTCGAGCAGTCGCTCGTGGTCAGCCTTGTGGAGGTCGTACTGGTCGTACTTGAGCTCACGCATCACCTTTTCCTCGAGCGCGAAATGCGCGGATATTCGCGCATAGATCTCGCCGAGGAACTCGCGGGTGACATCGCCCGTGCAGCGGTCGCCCATGCGGGCAAAAAGGCCGTTGATCAGCTCGATGAGCTGTCGATGCTCATGGTCCATGCCGGGCCTGCCGGTGGCGAACTGGTCTTTCCACTCCAGCAGCGGCCGCTGCGTCGTCGGACGCTCACTCAAAGGTGAACCCTCCGGTTTCCGTGCGGAAACCTACCACAAAGTTCTGGCCGGGACGCAGCACCACCTCGCGCGTCGCCTCGTAATCGAACCCTCCATCCTGGCGCCGGCTGTCGCGCAGGCGCGCCGACAGCGTGTGCGACCCGGCCGGAACCGGGAAACGCTCATAGACGTGAGATGGCCCGTCCTTCCACAAACCTGCGGGTGCCTGTGACCCGCTGAACACCGGCTCGCCATCGAGCATGAGCTCGATCTGGATCGGCACCCGCTCGCGCCTGCAATCGGCCGGCCTGCGCCGGTTGGTCGGCAGCTTCGCCTGCTCCTCGGCGGATTGCTTGCGGCATTCCTCGACATGCTGGCCCGCATGAGTAAAGGCGAGCTTGACCATTGCCTGGTCGGAACCGATGTGCCGGTAGGCAGGCAAGACAGAGAAATAGCCGATTGCGCCCATGAACAGCGCATAGGCAAGTGCCTGCAACAGCAGCCTGCCCGGGCTAGGCACGGGCACGCTTCTCGCCCACGGACGGTACCACGGGATGGACCGGCCGTATCGGCGGCAGCTGTGGCAGCCGGGCATGGAACTCCCCCAGTTCCCGGCGCCGCTCGGCCGCCGTGCTCGCAAAGCTCAAATACACGCGCTGGCGCGGCACACGCGCACGCAGGTAGGGATCGCGTCTGCCGGCCACGCGCTGCCGCGTCCATTCATCACCAAGGCGGAAAAAGCACCCGGACGGGCTGCAGCCGGCGACGAAAACCCCGTCCGCATGGTGCCGCGAGAGCACGAAATCGATAAAGGCCGCAGGCAGCGCGCCAACGCAGGGAAGGTTCACCACCGCAACGTTATCGCCGGCAAGCTTCTGCAGCTCGCCAGCGTGATCGCAGCCGTACACCATCACACGATCGGCACCGCTCATGCCGGCGCTGGCCGCAAGCGTGCGTTCACGCAACTGCGCGATGCTGACGTCCGGCAGCTCGATGCCAGGAACCAGCGACGCGGCGCGGCGAAACGGCGTCGCGGTGGGACAGGCACCGGCGCAGATACCGCAGCTGACACAGTTCGCGGCATTGACCACCGCCTGTGTCTCGTAAGGCGCACCGTCGGTTCTCGGCGCCATCGTGATGGCACTGTACGGGCAGTCCCCGGCACACCGGCTGCATCCGTTGCAGTTGTCCAGATGCACCTCGGCGACCCGCAGTTTCTGCGGCGGGGCCCACGGCAGCAGCCACAACAAAAACGTGCTGCCGCCGGCAATCAGCCACATGGTGCCGCCGGGCACGACATCGAGCAGCGGGAACCCCGCCAGATAGAACCAGTCGATGCGCAGCACCTGCGGCACCGTATCGAGATTCGCCGGCGCCTGGCTGGTGGCCGGGAAGACGAGCGCGAGCGCCAGCAGCCCCGCCAGCGTGCCGATGGCCAGGCCGCGCGGCGGATTCACTTTGGCGTCCGTCAGCCGCTGAATATGGACCCACATCAGCGCCAGCATCACCAGTGGCACGGCGATGTGAATAAACACCAGCAGCGTGAAGAACCGCCCACTCAGAGTCGAGTTGCTGAGGAAATTCGCGGCGATCGGCGAGCCGAAAATCGGCAGCGCGTCGAGCCACTCCGTGGCGCCGATCGCGACGTATTGCGCCAGCACGTCCCAGACCATCCAGTAACCGGTGATGCCACAGGCGTAGACGAACCAGATCAGCGGCACGCCGGTGAACCAGGCGAACCAGCGCCTGCCGCGCAAGCGGTCGAGCGAGAACTCGCGCAGCAGGTGGGTGAAAACCATCACCACCAGCGCGTCCGAGGCGTAGCGGTGAAAGCTGCGCATCAGGCTGCCGAAGTAGAAATGCTCCCGGGTAATTGCCTCCAGGGACTTATAGGCCTGGGTGATGCCCGTGTCGAAGAACACGTACAGGTATACGCCGCTTGCCGCGACGATCCAGTAGAAAAACCAGCCAAGCGCGCCCAGGTTAGCGAACGGGTTCCACTGTGGAGTAAACGCCAGGTTGCCTGCCGACTCGAGCCGCTCGAAAGCCAGGCGCAGAGCCCGTTTCAGAAACCGCACATGCAGACCCTTGTTTCCCTGCCGCTGACCGAACGCGCCGTTACACTGCCCGGCGCCAGGACTTCACGGCGAATACCGCCACCGCGGCGAGGCACGTCAGGCCGACGAAGATATCGATGAACAATGAATAGTCGAACCGGTATTTCCCCGTAGCCGGATCGAACACGGTGCAGAACAGCTTCACGTCGTTCGCCAGGCTCGCTACGAACCCGGCGCCCGGCGGCGTTGCGAAAACCAGTTCCTTCAGTGGCTCGACCAGCGTCGGCGGCGCATAGCGCTCGCCGTACACCTGGCGGTAAACGCGCCCGTCGCGATCCACCACAGTGGCCTGCGCGAGATGGTCGAAGCCCTTTGGCGAGGCTACGTACGTGAAACCGATCTCATCGGCCAGGCGGCGTATCGTCGCATCGTCGGCGCTGAGGAACATCCACTGCGGATCGTCAATGCCCTGCTCTTTCTGGAACTGCCGCATGCGCACCGGCGTGTCGTTCGGCGCATCGAATCCTATGGTGGCCACCGTGAAGCTCGATGGACCGAGCGCCGCGCGCGCTTTCTTCACCACGTCGGCCAGATTCTGCGTAATGGTCGAACAGGTGTGATAGCAGCTGGTGTAGATCAGGCTGATGACCAGCGGTCGGCCGCGCAGATCCGCGGCTGCCACCATCCGGCCATCCACCGCCGTGAAACGCAGGTCGGAGCCGATCTGCCGGCCGATGGCGCCTTCGCTCCGCGCCAGCACCTGCACCCGGTCGAGAGACCCCGTGGTTTCGGCGGCGGCACCGGCCGGCCCGCAAAGAACCGCCACGCAGCCGAACAGGAATGGCCGCCAACGCATGGCGGGAATCACCCGAGGATCAGGTTGTCGAGGATCGCCGCCGTGAGAAGCAACCCGAGCTGCACGATGGATGCAGCAAACACCCGCCAGCCCTGCGGCACAGTCGGTTTTTTCACCAGGCGCCAGCTGGCCAGCGTGAAATACCAGCCGCCGGAGGCCGCGCCGAGCAGATAGATCCAGCTCATGCCCCAGAACACCGGCAGCAGCGACAACAGGACCAGCGCCACCACGTGCGCGAATATGGTCCGGGTGGCCACGCCCTCTTCCACCACGGTCGGCAGCATCGGCACGCCGGCCTTGAGGTAATCCCGCTTGCAGGCAAAGGCCAGCGCCCAGAAGTGCGGCGGCGTCCAGAGAAACAGCACGACGGCAAGGATCACCGGCGCCGGTTCGAATTCTGCGCCGACCGCGGCCGAACCGGCCATCACCGCAAAACTGCCGGACAGCCCGCCAATGACGATGTTCCACCAGGTGCGCCGCTTCAGCCACACCGTGTAGACCACGCCATAGGTCAGCGCGCCGAGGAGAATGTAGACGGTCGCGGCAAGGTTCGTCGCCCACGCGGCCGCTACCAGCGCCAGCGCCAGCGTCAGTCCGATGCCGCTCAGCCAGACGCCATCGGCCTTGAACCGGCCGGAGGCAAAGGGCCGGTCCCGCGTGCGGGTCATCGCCTGGTCGAGATCGTGCTCGTAATACTGGTTGAAAGCCCCCGCGGCCGAGGACGACATCAGCACGGCGAGCCCCAGCACGAACAGCTGCCACGGCGCGAGATTGCCCTGCGGGCTGACCGCCACACCGGCGATGGCGCAGGCGGTGATCAGGAAGCCCAGCCGCACCTTGGCGGCCGTGTAGATCAGCTTCAGCGTTTCGGTCATGGCAAAGGGGCGGCTCGTCGTGGAATGCACAGGAACGGCCGCAGGCCCGTCCTCGTTGATCTCCCCGCTAGAACGGATCGGACCGGCACTGGCCGGTCCGGTCCTTATTCGTCATCCATCAACTCAGAGGCCAGACCTCCGAGAGATACTTCCAGTTGACGAAATAGTACAGGATGAAGGCGACGAAAAATATCCCTACCAGCACCACCGTGCCGGGGATGCTGGCGTGCGCCGCACTGCCGTATTTCGGCGCCGTAGAACCCTGCGCGACCGGAAAACCGAGGTAATTCTCGCCTTCGCCAAGCTTGCGGCCGAAAAACACCGATCCGACGGTCACCAGGATGTACAAGACCCCGCCGATTGCCGCCAGCACGGCGGACAATCCGTTCAGGGTCATCATCAACATGGCTGCCGGCGGGTAGTCGAAACCGACGACCGCATCCGCGAAAGTGATATCCCAATGGCGGCGCGCCACACCGAGAGTGCCCGCGCCCATCATGAACATCGCGTTCCCGGTAACGCCAATGCCGAACAGCCACGGCTGAACCTGCGCCAGCTTCTTGAACTTGATCTCCCGCCGGAAGATCAGCGGGATCACCAGGTAGGTCACCGCCATGAACGCGAGTGTAGAACCGGCGACCACCGTGCCGTGGAAGTGTCCGGGCACGTAAATCGTGTTGTGCATGATGAGGTTCAGCTGCTCGGTGCCGAGCACCACGCCCGAGATGCCACCGACGAAGCCGAACAGCACCAGCGAAAGGAACATGCCCGAGAAAGCCGGATTGACCCATGGCGCCTTGGTCAGCCACTGGAACAGGCCGTTGTTATAACCGCGCGCGCGTTGCGCGGCTTCCAGCGCGCCCGGCACGGTCATTCCATGCAGCATGGAGCCCAGCACCGCAAGATACATCGCATAGCTGGTATTGAAGATCTTCCACGCCGAGGTCAGGCCGGGCTCGGCGAGCAGATGGTGCGCACTGGCGAGCTGGAGGAACAGGATGTAGAGGAAGAAGGCCGTGCGGCTGATCTTCTCTGACAACGGCTTGGCCCCCAGCACCACCGCCCCGATCGTGTACCAGACCGCGACGTGCGCCGAGACATTGATCTGCTGCGAAGAATGCCCCATCCCCCACCAGATGGTCTTGTACATCAGCGAATCGATATGCGAGACGATGCCGAGAGACCAGAGCCAGGTGGGAATCAGGATGATCGCCCCGGACGCGATCGTAAAAACGGCGATGATCGCCGCGGTCAAGGCGCCGAAAGTCACCAGCGGCACCGAGCCCTGGTAGGTCTTCTCGTCCTTTGCCACCACCAGCGTGCCGAAGAACACGAAGCAGCCGATCAGCGCGCCCACCGCGAACAGCACGATGCCCAGATAGAACACCGGCGATGCCTGCAATGGCACGTAAGAGGTGAACATCACGCTCGAGTTACCCTGGAGCACCGCAACGTTGGTGATCAGCGCGCCCGCCAGCATCAGCCAGAACTGCACCCAGCCCCATCTTGGCGTGGCCAGCCGCGAGTTAAGGATCACGGCGGAGGCGAAATAGAGAATTGCCATCTCGAAGAAGATGACCCAGACCAACAGCGCGTCGAGACCGTGAGCGGTGAGAGCCAGGTAAAACCAGTCGGCTGGCAGCAGGTGCACGGCGGGCCAGCGCGTCAATGCGACGGTCAGGGCGAAAAATCCGCCGATCGCCAGGAACACCACGGCGGCCACGGCATTCACCTTGATAAGCTTCTCGGCGTCGGCGTGGACCCTGAGCCCGGTGGTCGGGCAGGTGCGAAATACAGCGCTCGTCATGTACCTGCCCTCCTCACTCGATCACGTAAATCTTGCCGGTCATCATGTGATGGCCGAGACCGCAATACTCGTTGCAGACGATGCCATACGTGCCCGCCTGATCGGGCTTGATCGTGAGTATGTGATCGTATTCGGGATGAACCGAAATATTGATGTTCACCGGCTGCAGCGAAAAGCCGTGCTGGACGTCGACTGACGACAGGTGCAGGCGGTATTCCTTGCCCTTTTCGAGTTCGATAATCGGGTACCACTGGAACGCCCGCCCGACCATGTACACGTCCACGCCGGGCGGCGGCCGCACGACCGGAAAGCCTTCCTCCTCGCGGACCGTGTACTTATCGACGAAGGCCTGGGTCTTCTCGGCAAAGCGCTCGGGACGGATCTTGTAGGCCTCGTTGGACAGGTTCTGCTCCCCGACCGCGTGCCAGTAAATCATCATGAAAAACATCGTGAGGCCCCAGAGGAAGGCGATCACGATCCAGGTAAGCTCGACCTTGGCGATCGGCTCGTTCCACCAGATACGGTTAGTTGGAGGCGTGACGGCCACGATTGGATCTCCCTCGGATCACTCAGGCCAAAGCAGGACCGCGATCAGTCCGCGACGGGAATTGAAATGATGTCCATGATTCCCCAGACGATGTACAGCACGAACGGTATCGAAACGCCCAGGAACAGCAGCAGGAACGGATTGTCCAGGATCCGCTGCATGACCGGAATGCGTTCCGGTGTGGGTGACTGATCGCCGTTATCCTGGCCTGTCATACGGCAAACCTCCGCTCTGCCATGTTCAGGTGGCGGCACCACCCCGGTTCAAACGAACCGGGGCAGTCCCCAGACCGCTGGCTAAGGTAGGACGGGCCGTGATCGCCCCGGAATCAGGGCAAACCCGTATATCGACGGATCAGGGCGAAGCTCCCCAGCGCCAACCCCAGCAGCAGGAGGAAGAATATCACGGAGCGATGCTCGAACCGCCGCCCCGCCCGGCGCTCCATCAAGTCGAGCGCCCGGTCCGCCAGCATGTAGAGCAGCGCCGCGAGCGCCGTGAAATACAGGGTTTCCATCAGGCGAAATACTCCCTGATCGCCGCGGCAAACGCCTGCATCTGTTCGACGCGGCCCATGCTGACGCGGCACCAGGTGTCGTAGGGCGGAAAGGGCCGCCCGAGCGAGAAACCGCGCTCACGCATGGCGGTCAGGAACTGCCCCGCCGGGCGCCCGGTGTCGAAAAATACGAAATTGCCACGCGATGGCGCATAACGCAGCTTGCGCGCGTCGAACGCGGCGCGGGTAATGGCCAGACCTTCCGCGATGCGCCTGCGGCTTTCGGCCTGGAACGCCAGGTCCTGATAACTCGCGATCGCGGCGCGCAGGCCCAATGTGCTCATGACCGGCAGCTTCAGCCGTTCCATGCGCTGCACGATGTCGGGCCGCGCCAATCCATAGCCGATGCGCAAGCCGGCAAGCCCGTGGAGCTTGGAAAAGGTGCGCGCGACGATCACGTTGTCACCCGCCTGCACGCGCGGCACGGCCGTGTGCTCCGCAAGGTCGTCGGACAGGTCGAGATAAGCCTCGTCGACGAATACGGCAACGTCTTTCGGCAGTGAGCCGATGAAATCGCGGATATCGCGGCCCGGCACCAGGGTGCCGGTCGGATTATTGGGATTGCAGACATAGACCAGGCGTGTCCGCTTCGATACGCGTGCCGCCATGGCCTTGAGGTCATGCGCCAGGTCCGTATCGAGAGGCACCGCCTGAACGCTCCCACCGATCTCGCGAGCGTAGTCGGCAACCAGGGCGAAGGTCGGTGCGGCATGAATGATTTCTCCGCCGCCGACGCCGTACAGCACACCCGCGACATGCAGGATTTCCGAGGAACCGTCACCCAGGACAACATGCGCCGGCGTCAGCCCCTCCCGTTCGGCGATCAGCTTTTTCAGCGCCATCTCTTCGCCGAACGAATACTTCCAGCCCTCAGCGATCGCCTGCTGGAGCGCTTCGCGCGCCGCGGGGCCGGGTCCGTACGGGTTTTCGTTCGCGCTGAGCCGGGCCGCTCCGGCGGACCCGGGCGGGACGACTTGCGCATGCGCCTGGCCGGCCAGCGGACCGAGTGCGGTACCGGCCAGCATGGCGGGGGCGGCGTGCAGGATCGAGCGTCGTGTCAACCTGGAAACCATGGAGATACCCTCACATTGCTGGTAACTCGGCGAGCGCCTGATCCGGCTTCCGGGCGCCAGCGGCCGGATTATGCGGCCGGGTTATACCGGGATAACAACATCTACGTTCCGCGGCGGCCGACCCCTTTGTACCTTATGGACCGGCTTAACAGGAACAACGGGCGCCAGGAACGGCGCCTGACGGGCATTCCGAGGATCTGTCCCACATATGGCAGCAGTCATCGCACCGCGCAGCCACGAGGCCGCCCTGCCGACGCTGGCCGAGGCGGCAGGCCAGTTCGCGCTCAGCGAAGAGGAGTCCCGCCGCCTGGCCGTCGAGCACTGCAATTCACTGCTTGCGACCCGCAGCTCGGAAGAGCGCATCGAGTGGGCGCTGGAGAATCTTCCCGCCGAACACGTGATGACCTCAAGTTTCGGCGCACAAGCTGCTGTCTCTCTGCACCTGGTCAATAAGCTCAAGCCCGGAATTCCGGTCATTTTCATCGATACCGGTTACCTGTTCGCCGACACCTACCGCTTCGTGGACCAGCTGACCGAAGAACTCGGGCTGAACCTGCGCGTCTACCGCAGCCTGGTGAGCCCGGCCTGGCAGGAAGCCCGCTACGGCCGGCGCTGGGAACAGGGTCTGCAGGGCATCAATGCCTACAACCGCGACAACAAGATCGAGCCCATGGAACGTGCGCTGCGGGAGCTGAACGTGGGGACGTGGTTCGCGGGGCTGCGTCGCTCGCAGTCGACCTCACGTGCGAACGTACCGTTCATCAGCTGGGCGGGCGGCGAGCGCTGCAAGGTACATCCGATCGCCGACTGGACCGACCGCGACGTGCATCGTTATCTCCGGCAAAATAAGTTACCGTACCACCCGCTCTGGGAAAAAGGCTACGTGTCTATCGGCGACGTGCACACCACGCGCGCGGTGCATGAAGTCGACAATGCCGAGCAAACGCGCTTTTTCGGCCTGAAGCGCGAGTGCGGACTGCACGAGATCAATCTCTCCGGACTCTGATCGCGCGCCAGAGGATCGCATCGGCGGCGCTACTGGCTCTCTCCTGCCTCACCTTGGCCGGCGCCATTTGCAGCGCCTCGTCGACGAAGATCATCGGCCAGCGCTGCAGGCGGATTTCTTCGAAATCGACATCGGCGAACTCCCCGGAATGCTTTGGACGCAGCATCGCAGAAAAGACTGCGGCGATGGACTACGTGGATTCCGAAGGCCGCGGGCGGCGACAGCCGCGATCGAATGGTGTAATCGGCGCCGTGCGGCGTTCAGGCCGCGTCCGGCATTTCGCTGCATCCGGTGCGCACCGGGATCTGGATGTCCTCGAACAGCGTATCGACGTCGGCCTGCGTCGGCGCCTCGGCGGCGCGCCGTGTCAGCTCGGGCGTGAGATGTGGGGCGAACAGCGAGACGAAGTCCACCATGTAGCCGCGCAGCACCGTGTCGCGCCTGAATCCGAGCCAGGTCGTCACCCGCGGGAACAGGCCCACCGCGTCGAGCGCCACCAGATCCTTCTGATCGGCGCATTCGTAAGCCATCGAAGCCACCACCCCGACACCCATGCCCATGCGCACGTAGGTCTTGATGATATCGGCATCGCGTGCGGTAAAGACCACCTGCGGTTCCAGACCCACGTCAGCAAAAGCCTTCTTGAACGACGACTCGCCCGTGGAGCTGAACACGTAGGTGATCAACGGGTAACGCGCCAGCGTGTCGAGGCTTATTGGGCCTTCGACCTCGCTGAGCGCGTGGCCCCTCGGCACGAGAATGATCCGGTCCCAGTGGTAGCATGGCAGGATCACGAGCGTCGGATAAAGCTGGCGCGAGCCGGTCGCAATCGCGAAGTCAACCCGGTTAGCGCCGACCAGCTCAGCGATCTGCTCGGAGGTGCCCTGGTGCAGCTCCAGGTTGACCTTCGGGTAGCGCTCGCGAAACTCCCGGATCACGTCGGGAAGGACGTAGCGGGCCTGCGTGTGGGTCGTGGCGATCGCCAGCGTGCCCTCCTGCTCGCCCGACAGCTCGCGGGCCAGATTACGGATGTTCTGGACCTCGCGCATGATCTTGCGGGTCCGGGCGATGACATCGCGCCCCGCCGGGGTGACGGCAACCAGGCTCTTGCCCTTGCGCGTGAACAGCTGCACACCCAGTTCCTGCTCGAGCAGCTTCAGTTGCTTGCTGATGCCGGGTTGACTCGTAAACAGCCGTTCGGCCGCCGATGTGATGTTCAGGCCATTATCAGCAATTGCGAGTAAGTACTTGAGTTGCTGAAGAGTCATTGCAAAGCCGTTAGGACGCGAGACGTTTGCCAGCTCGCGTTATTTATAACCATGCGTTAGTAGGCCCGTCAATGCGATCCGCCTGGACCACCAACTTGCGGATATGCCGATGCGGCATAACGCCAGAGGGCTTAAATAGTTTTCAAGCGGCGATCGCCGGACTATGGTTACCGGCCTGACGGAGGGGCTGAGTCGACATGAATTTCTACCCGCTGTTCGCGCGGCTCGCGGACCAGCCCTGCCTCGTTGTCGGCGGTGGGGAAGTGGCGCGGCGCAAGGTGGCCGAGCTCGTCGCGGCCGGTGCGAGAGTCACGGTCAGCGCGCCGGCAATCTGCCCGGCGCTTGCGGAACTGGCCCGCACCTCGCAGGTGCGCGTCAAGCTCGCGACGTTCGATGCGAGACTGGTCGGCGAGCACCTGCTGATCATCGCCGCCACCGCGGATCGAGTCGTCAATGCGCAGGTTGCTGAAGCGGCGCGCCTCGCGGGCCGTCGCGATCAGCGA
>CAYOFE010000077.1:0-13731 GCA_964403135.1 uncultured Chromatiaceae bacterium
GATCGATCGCGACGCGCGCCTGCGCCTCGTCCATGGGCAGCACGAAGCCGTAGCGTCCGATACCGCGTTTGTCGCCAAGCGCAGCGCGCAGGGCCTCGCCGAGCGCAAGCGCTGTGTCCTCGACCGTGTGGTGCTCGTCGACCTGCAGATCGCCGGCGCAATGTAACGCCAGGGAAAATCCGCCATGCCTGGCGAGTTGCTCGATCATGTGGTCGAGAAAGCCGATCCCGGTCCGGACTTCGATCGGGCCATCGGCATCGAGATCGACGGCCACGTTAATGCGTGTCTCATTCGTGCTGCGCGACACGCGCGCAGTGCGCGGCCGATCAGCCAGTTCGTGCGCGACACGCGACCAAGCATCCGGGTCTGTCGGATCGAGGCGAATGCCGCGTACCCCGATATTAGCGGCAAGATCGAGATCGGCCTGGCGGTCGCCAATCACCACGCTCCACTGACGGTCCAGCGGGGTCTGGCTGAGAAACCCGAGCAACAGACCGGGCTTCGGTTTACGACAATCGCAGCCGTCGCCCGGTTTGTGGGGGCAAATGAATACCTCGCGGAAGGTAATTCCCTGGCTTCTGAACACGTTCAGGATAAAGTTCTGCGCCGTGCTGAAGTCGCTTTCCGGGAAAGACGCCGTGCCGCGTCCGTCCTGGTTGCTGACCATCACAAACTCGTAGCCCGCGTCCCGCAGCCGCAGCAACGCAGGTATCACGCCCGGCACCAGCGCGATCTTGTCGAGCCGGTCGACCTGCTCGTCGGGCGGTTCGATGACCAGGGTGCCATCACGGTCGAGAAAGGCGATCTTGACAGGCTTCATGGGGCACCCCAGGCGCGCAGCAGCTGATCGTTTTCCGCGACATCGCCGATCGTAATTCGTATGCCGCCGGGCAAGCATGGATCCCAGCTGAAGTCGCGTACCAGCACACCGCCCGCACGCGCCTTATCCACGAGGGCACGCGCATCGCGCGCTTCGACCAGAAGGAAGTTGGCTTCGCTCGGCCAGACGCGGTTGATACCGGGCAGGTTCGGCAGGACGGAAGTCAGACGCGCTCTTTCGCTCTTGAGAATGGCGATACGGCGCACGAACGCCGAACGGTTTTCCGCACGCAGGCAGTGCTCGACCGCTTGCACGCTCAGCGTCGGGAAGCAATAGGGCGGCAGCACACGGCTCAGCATCTCTACGACGGGTGCTGGTCCAAGCAATGCGCCGCAGCGAACACCGGCCAGGCCCATCGCCTTGGACAGGGTGCGAAGCACGATGACGTTTTCGTGCCGTCGCAGCAGTCCGCAGGTCGGATCGCTATCGGCAAACTCCGCATAGGCTGCGTCTACTACGACGACGGCGCGGTCGTGGGCCATTGCGGCCACTCGATCGATGTCGCCATCGGGAAAACGGTTGCCGGTCGGATTATTCGGTGAGCAGACGAAGACCAGCCGGGTGTGCTCGTCTATAGTCTGTTCCAGGCCGTCCGCGTCGAGGCGGTAACCCTCGTCGCGAAGCAAAGGGACGCTGCGGATGCCGGCGCCCTGGATCTGCCCATAGACCTCGTACATGCCGAACGTCGGCGGACAAATGATGATATGGTCGAGGCCGGCGCGGCAAAATGCGCGGATGAGGACATCGATAGCTTCGCTCGACCCGCGGGTCACCAGCACTTCGCGCGCATCGACGCCGTAGTAGGCGGCAAGCTGCGTCCCGAGTGTAAAAGGCCGCGGTTGCGGATAGCGATTGAGGCCATCGATGCTCGTATCGCCGGCCGGTCGCCACGGCGTCTCATTGGCATTGAGCCGCACCAGTCCCGCCTCGAACTGCGCGCTGCGATAGGGCCGGAGCTTGCGGATTTCCGGCCGCATAAGTTCGAGCATGCTGCTCATGCGCCACCATCCGGGGCGGTCAGGCGGACTTGCACCGCTGCAGCATGCGCGTCCAGTCCTTCGAGTCCTGCCAGCGTTTCAACGATTGGCGCGAGGCTGCGCAAACCTTCCGGCGTCAGTTCCTGCAGGGTCATGCGGCGCTGGAAATCACTCACCGAGAGGCCGCTGTAGGCGCGCGCGAATCCATAAGTCGGCAACACGTGATTGGCGCCACTGCAGTAATCGCCGACAGACTCCGGCGTCCATGCGCCGAGAAATACCGAGCCCGCATGCTGCACCTTCTGCGCCCAGCGGCGCGGCTCGCGCACCTGCAGGATGAGATGTTCAGCCGCGTAGCGATTGGCAACTTCGATCGCAACGTCCAGATCAGGCACCACGAACGCAGCGGAGTGCTCCAGGGCCCTGGCGATGGTCGCGCGCCGGTTAAGCCCGGGCAGCGCGGTAACGATCTCGGCGCGCACCGCCGCGGCAAATTCACAAGAGGTTGTCACGAGCATCGACTGGGAGTCCTCGCCATGCTCGGATTGCGCCAGCAGATCGAGCGCCACGTGACGTGGTACTGCGCTTGAATCGGCAACGACCATGACCTCGGATGGGCCTGCCGGCATATCGAGGGCCGCACCCTGCGGGTCGAGAGCGACTGCCTGCTTTGCCGCCGTGACCCAGGCGTTGCCGGGTCCGAATATCTTGTCCACCTTGGCAATGCTCGCGGTGCCGTAAGCCATGGCCGCGATTGCCTGGGCGCCGCCGATTTTGAAAATGTCCTTAATGCCGCATGCGACGGCGGCAGCAACCACTGCGGGGTCGGCGCGCCCGTCGGGACGCGGTGGCGTACAAAGAACGCGCACCGGGCAGCCGGCAATCGCCGCGGGTACCGCCAGCATCATCGCGGTCGAGGGCAGGGGCGCACTGCCGGCCGGAACGTAGAGGCCGACGGCCCGGATGGGCCGGATCACGCGTTCACAGACCACGCCCGGCGCGGTTTCCACCCGCAACGCTGCGCCTGCCTGCGGTTCATGGAAACGTCGCAGGTTGGCGATTGCGGCGAATAAAGCCTGTCGTGCCGCCGGGGTGAGCGAAGACTGTGCTTCTGCGATCTCCTCGGCTCCTACGCGCAACCCGGTGAGATGCACCCGATCGAGTTGGTCGGTCAGACGCAGCAGCGCCGCATCGCCGTCGTGACGAACTTCGGCGATGATCCCGCGTACGCGGTCAGCAAGATCAGGCTTCAGGCGCAGCGCGGGCCGATCCAGCGCGGACTTGCGCGCCTGCTCGTCCATGCGTTGCCAGACGAATTCCCGCAATACCTGATTCATGCCAGCATTTTCTCGATCGGCAAAACCAGCACGGAACTCGCGCCGGCTTTCTTGAGATTCTCGAGCGTCTCCCAGAACACGTCTTCGCGGCACACGGCATGCACGGCAACCTTGTCATCGCGACCTTCGAGCGGGATGACGGTGGGCGCCTCGGAACCCGGAAGCAGCCGGGCGATTTCGGCAAGGGCTGACTTCGGCGCATTCATCATCACATATTTGCTTTCGCGCACCTGCATGACGCCATCGACTCGCTGCAGCAGCCGCTCGATCCACTCGGTCTTGGCTGGCGGCACGTTCCGTGGCGTCTGAATCAGCATGGCCTGGCTGTCGAGTATGGTTTCGCCTTCACGCAGACGGTTTGCGACCAGCGTGGCGCCGGTCGATACCAGGTCGCAGATCACGTCCGCACGGCCGAGGCTTGGCGCTATTTCGACTGCCCCTGAGAACTCCACCACGCTGGCTGCGACGTTCTGTCGCCTGAGGTAGGCTTGAACGATGCGCGGATAACTGGTGGCAATGCGCTTACCGTTCAGATCGGCGAGATTGCGCAGCTGGCTGTCCTCGGGATAGCCGAATGCCAGCCGGCAGCGGCCGAAGTCGAGCGGGCGAACCAACCGAAATGGCTGGGCACACCCTTCATCGACGAACTGCAGTCGCCGTTCTTCGAGAACGTTCGCACCAACGATGCCGAGATCGCAGACATCGTCACGTACCAGGCCGGGGATATCGTCGTCCCTGACCAACAGCACGTCGACTGGCATGTTCTCGCCGAAACCGATCAGCTGGTCGCGGCCACGGGTGTACTTCAGGCCGCAGCGTTCCAGCAACTCCAGCGAGCGGTCGGTGAGCCGGCCGGACTTCTGGATTGCAACCTTGATTCGTGCAGGTTGTTCGGTCACGGTGCTATTTCCCCAGTCGTTGCAGCACTTTCGAGTAACCGCCTTCGCCGGTCACGAGGTATCGGGCCACACGGCCGATCGTCGTGATACTTACCCCGGTGCGGTCATGAATCTGCCGATATGTCAACTTACCTTCTGCCAGAAGTTCCGCGACGGCCCAGCGATCCTTCAAGGCCTGCAATTCGGCAGGCGTGCAGAGGTCGTGAAAGAACGCGCGGCATTCCTCGATGGTGCGCAGGGCGAGAATTGCCCGCAGCAGCCGGTCTTCTGCAGCGGCTTCCTCGCGAGCGGTCCAGACGCGGTGTACTTTCATGCTATATGAATGTATTAACGTATTAATACGTTAACGTAAGCGCCCATGACTTGGCAAGCCCGGGACTCCCGGGCTGAGAGGCTTGACCCGTTATCGGTTGGCTCCTAGACTGCGCCGCCCCTCGGGGAGGTATAAGTCCCATGACCGGGAAATGCGACGACGAAACCCGTGCTGTGCGGGCCGGAGTAGACGCCGACGAACGGTTCGGCGCGGTCATGCCGCCCATTTACCTCAGCAGCAACTTCAGCTTCGCCGGCTTCGGTGAACCGCGCCGCTATGACTACACGCGCACGGCGAACCCTACCCGCGATTTGCTGGCCGATGCCATTGCCGGACTGGAGGGAGGGGCAGGCGCCACGGTTACCGCAACCGGGATGGCGGCGATCACGCTGGCGTGCCAGCTGGTGAATCCGGGCGATCTCGTGGTGGCGCCGGTGGACAGTTATGGAGGCACGTTCCGGCTGCTGAGCCGGCTTGCCGCACGAGGAGTCCTGAAGGTACGTTTCATCGATCAGGCCGATGAGTCGGCGCTGGCGGCTATCGAACGCGAACCGGTGCGCCTGCTCTGGGTGGAATCACCAACCAACCCATTGCTTCGTATAATGGATCTGCGCCGCCTGCGCCGCGTGGCCGATGCGAGCGGTGCACTGATGGTGGTGGACAACACGTTCCTGTCGCCGGCCCTGCAGCGGCCGATCGAATTCGGCGCTGATCTGGTGGTCCATTCGACTACCAAGTACCTCAACGGGCACAGCGATGTGGTGGGCGGTGCAGTCGTGGCACGCACGCCGCAATTGCAGGAGCAGCTGCAATTCTGGGCGAACGCCATGGGGTTGACCGGATCCCCATTCGACAGTTATCTGACATTGCGTGGCTTGCGAACGCTCTATGTACGCATACGTCAGCACGAAGCGAATGCCCAGGCCCTCGTATCCGTGCTTGCGGCTCATCCGGCGGTGGAGCGCGCGTTTTACCCGGGCCTCGACACTCACCCCGGACATGAGGTGGCACGCCGCCAGCAGCAAGGCTATGGCGGCATGCTGAGTTTCGAGCTCAGGGGTGGTCGACAGGCTGCGCAGGCTTTCACAGGCGCGCTGCGGCTGTTTACGTTGGCCGAGTCGCTCGGTGGCGTCGAGAGCCTGGTCTGCCATCCGGCCACCATGACGCACGTGCCGCTTGGCGAAGAGGGCCGGTGTGCCGCCGGAATTTCCGATGGGCTGGTGCGCATCTCTGCGGGCATCGAGTCGACAGCGGATCTCGTCGCCGACGTGCGCCAGGCGCTCGATGCGGTGACCGCCGGTTAGGCGGCCCGACAGCGACCGGCCTGTCGTTACAGCGTTCTCTTCAGCGCCGCAAGTATCGCATCGCCCATCGCGCGGGTCGACACCGACGGTATGCCGGGACCGGCAATGTCGCGCGTGCGAAAACCGCTGTCCACAGCGGCGTACACAGCCTTCTCAATCGCTGCCGCCTCGCTCATCAGCCCCAGCGAGTGGCGCAGCAACATGGCGGCGCTGAGGATCGTTCCGCACGGATTGGCGATGCCCTGACCGGCGATGTCGGGAGCGGAGCCGTGGATGGGTTCGTAGAGGCCGCGACCGGTTTCGTTCAACGACGCCGACGGCAACATACCCAGGGAACCGACCAGCATCGAAGCTTCGTCGGTCAGAATGTCGCCAAACATATTTTCGGTGACGATCACATCGAAGTCGCCCGGGCGCGACAACAGGTGCATTGCGGCTGCGTCGACCAGCACGTGCTCGAGTTTCAGGTCGGCAAACTCGCTGGCGAACATCTCCTCGGCCACGCGGCGCCACAGGCGGGAGGTTTCCAGAACGTTGGCCTTGTCCACCGACGCAACTCTGCGCCGGCGCCGGCGCGCCAGTTCGGCGCCGATCCGAATCAGGCGCTCGATCTCACTGCGGTGATAGCTGCATACGTCCGAGGCGTGATCGGCCGCGCGGCTCTTCTCGCCGAAATAAATACCACCGGTCAGTTCGCGCACGACCAAGATGTCCACGCCCTGCAGTCGTTCCGGCTTGATGGGCGAGGCGCCGTAGAGCGCGGGGTGGGTGATAATCGGGCGCAGGTTGGCGAACACCCCCATGGCCGAGCGCAGCGCCAGAAGCCCCCTTTCCGGGCGGTCTTGCGCTGTCGGGTCGCTCCACTTGGGCCCGCCCACTGCACCGAGCAGAACCGCGTCCGCTTCCAGGGCCAGAGCTTGCGTTTCCGCGGGGAACGAGTTCCCGCTGGCATCCAGCGCAGCCCCGCCGATCAACGCGTGCTGGATGCGCAGTCGGTGGCCACCGGCGCCGGCCACGGCGTCGAGCACCCGCAGGGCCTCGTCGACGACTTCAGGGCCGATGCCGTCGCCGGCCAGTACACCGATCAGGGCTTCCATGGGCGATTGCGCTCGAATTTCGTGATTGCCTCGTTCTGCTGCAGCAGGTAACCGAGTTGATCGATGCCGTTCATGAGGCAATAACGTGAGAATCCGTCGAGAGGAAACTCGACGGAACGTCCGCCGGGCAACACCAGGCGGCGCTCACTCACATCGACGGTGACTTCGGCGCCGGGATTCTCCAGCAGCCAGGCATGGGTTGTCGCGTCGACGATCACCGGGACCAGGCCGTTCTTCAGCGAGTTATTGCGGAATATGTCGGCGATACCGGTGCTGATGACGGAGCGGATGCCGAAGTCGAGCAAGGCCCATGGCGCGTGTTCACGTGACGAGCCGCAGCCGAAGTTATGCCCGGCGACCAGCACGGCGCAGCCCGCCGCTTCGGGCCGATTCAACGGGAACTCCGGCTTGATCTGTCCCTGGCGGTCGAAGCGCCAGTCGGCAAAAAGCGCCTTGCCCATGCCCTTGCGCGTGGTGGTGGTGAGAAAGCGGGCCGGCACGATCTGGTCGGTGTCGACGTCAGAAATCGGCAGCACGACGGTTCGGGAGCGAATCGATGTCACTTTGTCCATGAGATCAGTCCGTTCGTCCTGTGCTTACTGAGTCAGCAAGGCGCGCGGATCCGCAATCGCACCCTGCACAGCCGTCGCGGCTGCCGTCAGCGGGCTTGCCAGCACGGTGCGGGCACCGATGCCCTGGCGCCCCTCGAAGTTGCGATTGCTGGTGCTTACGCAGAGCTGGCCACGCCCGACCGTGTCGCCGTTCATGCCGAGGCACATGGAGCAGCCCGATTCTCGCCATTCGGCCCCGGCGGCGGTGAAGATCCGGTGCAGGCCTTCGGCTTCGGCCTGTTTCTTCACGGCCTGGGACCCGGGCACGATCAGCGCCCGGACCGATGGGGCTACGCGACGCCCCTTCAGCACGCTTGCCGCCAGTCGCAGGTCAGTGATGCGCGAATTCGTGCAGCTGCCGATAAACACCACGTCCACCGGCCGGCCGAGCATCGGCTTTCCGGCTTCTACGCCCATGTAATCCAGCGCTTTGCGGAAGCTGGCATCGCCGGTGTCGCGCGGCACCGGTTCGTTGATGCGCACCACCATGCCCGGATTGGTGCCGAAGGTGATCATTGGCGCCAGGGCCGCGGCGTCCAGTTCCACTTCACGATCGAACCGAGCGCCGGAATCTGAGGGCAAGCCACGCCAGCGATTGACTGCGGCATCCCACGCAGCTCCTTGCGGTGCCATGGGGCGGCCGGACAGGTACTGAATCGTCGTGTCGTCAGGGGCAATCATGCCAGCGCGTGCGCCCGCCTCGATGCTCATGTTGCAGATCGTCATACGCTCTTCCATGTTGAGAGAGCGGATCGCCTTGCCGCGATATTCGATGACGTGTCCGGTGCCGCCGCCGACGCCGATCTGGCCGATGATGGCGAGAATGATGTCTTTTGCCGTGACGCCGGCCGGCAGGCGGCCGTCGACATTGATGGCCAGAGTTCCCGGCCGGCGTTGCAGCAGGCATTGTGTCGCCAGCACGTGGCTGACCTCGGTCGTGCCGATGCCGAAGGCGAGGGCGCCAAACGCACCGTGCGTGCTCGTGTGGCTGTCGCCACAGACGATGGTCTTGCCGGGCTGGGTAATGCCGAGCTCGGGCCCGATCACATGGACGATACCGCGCTGCTCGCTGTCGAAGCCGAGCAACTTCACACCAAATTCGCGGCAGTTGTCGATCATGAATCGAATCTGGCTTGCCGCCGCGGGTTCCGCTACCAGTTCGAGGTCCTTCAGGGTCTTCACCGGTACCGTCGGCGTGGAGTGATCCAGCGTAGCGAGCGTCAGATCCGGCCGCCGCACTTTCAGGCCGCGCGCCTTCAACACGTTGAACGCTTCCGGCGTGGTGACCTCGTGGGTCAGGTGAAGGTCGATATAGACAACAGCCGGCGTCTCGGCCGTCTCGGCGACGACCACATGGTCGTCCCAGACTTTCTCAAACAGCGACCGTGCGCTCATTCAGGCGGGCTCCGCAATGAACATGAAATCGTGGGACGCCGCACCTGGCGGTGCCCGCGGCCGTTATCAGGTTCTCAGACTGGCAGCCGTGGCGCGCGTGGCCTCTCCGGGCAGCGTCTCCAGCCAGCCCCATTTGTCGGCGGTCCGGCCGGTGAACAGCCCGAAGAACAGCTCCTGCAGCCGCTTGGTGAGCGGTCCCCGGCTGCCGTTTCCGACGGTGATCCTGTCCACGGATCGTACCGGCGTGATTTCCGCGGCCGTACCCGTCAGGAAGATCTCGTCGGCAATGTAAAGAAGCTCGCGCGGTACGGGCCGCTCGACCACATCCATGCCAGCATCGCGTGCCAGCGTCATCACGCTGTCGCGCGTGATGCCGGTCAGAATGGAAGCTGTTGATGGCGGCGTGCAGATAACCCCGTCGCGCACCAAAAAGATGTTTTCGCCGGCGCCTTCGCTGACTGTGCCGTCGGTGGCGAGCGCGATACCTTCGGCGAAGCCGCGCTGCTTGGCCTCCAGGCTGACCAGCGTGCTCGACAGGTAGTTGCCCCCGGCCTTGGCCAGTGCCGGAATGGTATTCGGCGAGACGCGCTGCCAGGAAGAGACGCAGACGTCCACCCCGTTGTCGAGCGCTCCCGCGCCGAGGTAGGCGCCCCATTCCCAGGCCGCAATCGCAACGTCCACCGGGTGGCCGGGCGGCGGGGCCAGCCCGACTTCGCCGTAGCCGCGAAAAACGATCGGCCGGATGTAGGCGCCATTGACGAGGCCATTGCGCAACACGACGTGCTTGCACGCCGCATCGAGCTCATCGGCGCTATAGGGCACATCGATGCGGTGGATCTTTGCCGATTCCAGCATCCGGCGGGTATGGGCGCGAAGCCTGAATACGGCCGGGCCGCGTGGAGTGGAATAGACGCGGATTCCTTCGAAGACGGATGATCCGTAATGCAGAGCGTGCGTCAGCACGTGCACCTTGGCGTCCGCCCAGGGGACCAGCTTGCCGTTGTACCAGATCCACTCGCTCGACTTGATGGGCATTGGAGTTCCTTCGCGCGTTTGCGGTGCCGCTCAGATCGCCGCCACCGGGCTGCGCGCCGCCGCCACAGCGTTGGCCGATGCCGTCGCGCGCCGGCACACGCGGTTGATGACATCGAGGTAGGCAAGGGCGCCGGCTTCGACAATATCCGTGCTGATGCCCTGGCCGCGATAGCTCTGGCCATTATATTCGACGGTCACGGTGACCTCACCCTGTGCGTCCTCGCCGGTGGTGATGCTGCGAACTTCGAAGTTGCGCAGTTCCATGGCAATGCCCGCGGCCCTTTCCAGCGCCTTGAAAGCGGCTTCGATCGGGCCGTCGCCGACAGCCGCCTCATCAATGACCCGCCCGTCGCTGTGCGCGAGCCGCACGGCACCCGCGGCGATGCTGCCGGTTCCCGCCGTGATGTGCAGTTCCTGCAGGCTCCAGGGACCAAGCGTCTCGGCGGTGCTGTTCATGAGGATTGCCTCGATGTCAGCGTCGAACAGATCTTTCTTCCGATCCGCCAGCTTCTTGAACTCGGCAAAGGCCCGGTTCAGCGCGTCCTCATCCAGATCGAAACCCAGCTGGCGGGCGCGATCCCGGAACGCGTGGCGGCCGCTGTGCTTGCCAAGCACCAGGTTCGAGCGGCTCAGGCCGACATCTTCCGGCTGCATGATCTCGTAGGTCGAAGCGTGCTTCAGCATGCCGTGCTGATGAATGCCCGACTCGTGCGCGAAGGCGTTCTCACCGACGATGGCCTTGTTGCGCGGCACGTGCATGCCGGTGACGCTGGCGACCAGGCGGCTGGTGGGGTAGAGCCGGCGCGTGTCGATGCCGGTGGTCAACCCGAAATGGTTTGTGCGCGTGTGCAATGCCATTACCACTTCTTCCAGCGAGCAATTACCGGCTCTTTCGCCGATGCCATTGATTGTGCACTCGATTTGCCGGGCGCCATTGGCTGCCGCCGCCAGGCTGTTCGCCACGGCCATACCGAGATCGTCGTGGCAGTGCACGCTCAAAGTGACCCGCTCAATCCCTTTGACGTGCGTGCGCAGATAGCGGAACAGCTCCGCATATTCCGCCGGCACCGTATAGCCGACGGTATCGGGAACATTGATCGTCGTGGCGCCGGCCTCGATGACCGCCGCCACCACATCGGCGAGGTACGCGGGCTCCGTGCGGGATGCGTCCTCTGCGGAAAACTCCACATCATCGCAGAGGCTGCGGGCGTGGCGTACCGATTCCACGGCGCGGCGGATGATCTCCTCCTTCGCCATGTGGAGCTTGTAAGTGCGGTGAATCTCGCTGGTGGCGACGAACACGTGGATGCGCGGCCGCTGTGCCGCGCTCACCGCTTTCCAGGTGCGCTCGACGTCATCGGCGTGGCACCGTGCCAGCCCGCAAATGACCGGGCCGCGGATCTCCGCGGCAATGGCGCTTACGGCATCGAAGTCTCCAGGGGAGGCTGCCGGAAAACCGGCTTCGATGACGTCCACACGAAGCTCGCGCAGGGCGCTTGCCACCCGCAGCTTTTCCTGCAGCGTCATACTGCATCCGGGGGCCTGTTCCCCGTCGCGCAGCGTGGTATCGAAGATCGTCACTCGCTCCTGTGTTTTCTCGGTCATGTACGTCTCCTGGCGTTCCGGTCGAGCCGGACCGCACCGACATGCGCCCGACCACCCGCCGTGCCCATCTGGCTTGTCAATAAGCGGCCAAACCGTCTCCTTAGCGCGACACAACACCAAAAACCCCGCCACCGGACCGGTGCGGGGTTCTGATAATTGGCAGAAGAATTAGCCGGTCAGATGCCCGCACCGCGGAGGGGCAAGCCCCACTCGCAGCAGCGCGGCAAGCGGCGCGAAAGCCGACTGGACCCAGCTCACCGAAGGGGTCAAAAAACCAGAGCCGGCCGGATCCTGAGTCATGGAGCGATGTTCGATGAACTCACGGGTCTTGTCAACTGCGGATCAGCGTGGTATCCGGCCCACATCCTGCTGCAGCGTGCGAGGTCGGCTGGCGATGGCCATGTGGGACGGAGGCGGGCCCTTTATGACAGGGATTCCCGTTCCGCTCGCCACGGAAGCAAGCGGCCCGCGACCACCGATTGGGGTAGAATTTCTGTTGAAATCGCGGCCGCTTGTGGCAACATACGCGGCCGATTGCCTGCGGCAGGGAAGTCGCCCGGCAATTCATAATTTCGAGAAGACGGCTCACCTCATCCGGGTAACGAAGTCAGTGATATGGCCTACGCGCTGAGTTCCCCATACTCACCACGGCGTCTATTGGTGTTCGGCGGCATTGTTGCTCTGCACGTGCTGTTCGTGTGGGCATTGAACAGCGGCCTGGCGAAGCAGGCGATCCAGTACGTATCAGGCCCCATAGAAGCCTCGGTCATCGACGAGATCGTGGAGGAAGAAGACAAACCGCCGCCGCCGCCGCCGAAGATAGACGTGGCCCCGCCGCCGTTCGTTCCGCCGCCGGATATCGCCATCGATCTGCCCGTCGAAACCAGTACGACTACTGCCATCACCAATGTCACCACGGTGAAGCCTGTGGCGAAGCCACCCCCGCCGCCAGCGGATGTTGTCGTTGGACCCCGCTCGAACCCGAAGCGGCCGGTAAGCGAGCCTGAATATCCTCCGATGTCGAAGCGTCTCGGCGAGGAAGGTACGGTCGTGCTGGAGCTCTACGTCCTGGAGGATGGGCGTGTTGGCGAGGCCAGGGTCAAGAGCAGCAGTGGATTCCCCCGGCTCGATGAGGCGGCTGTCAAGCACGTGAAGCGGTCTTGGCGGCTGCTGCCCGGCACGAGGAACGGCAAGCCGGAGCCCATGTGGTACGCATTCAAAGTCACCTTCAAGATTGAGAAGGGCTGATAGCTCTATAGAAAGCCTGCGCCACGGTTGATGCGCAGGGTTATTTGACTAACTACACTCTAAAGGGAAGATTGATTTATGGCCCAGGAAACAGTTCAAGCTGCCAGCGTCATGCTTGGCGCGCAGCAGGGCGCCGCCGATGCGGCGGGTGCAGCGCAGCTGGCAGCGGATGCTGCTGCGGCCGCAACGCAGGATGTTACTGCCGCTGCAGATGCAGCCCAGACAGGCGCTGATGCGGTGGGCGCTGCGGCTGCTGACGCGCCGCTGGTGGTCGATAACCCCTATGGCCTGGGAGCTCTCTGGGCGCAGGGCGACTTCGTCGCCAAAGGTACCCTGATCATTCTGGTCATCATGTCACTGTCGTCCTGGTACATCATGCTGACCAAGCTCTGGGACCAGGCCCGCCTGCGGAAGCAGTTCCTGGATACGGAAAAGAGCTTCTGGTCCGGCCGCAATATCGAGGAAGGCATCAAGTCCCTTCCCGAGAAGGGCCATGCGTTCCGGATGATTGCGGAGCAGGGTCTTACTGCGGCGCAGCACCACGAGGGTCGGCTGACCGATCGCATTCCTCTGCACGAGTGGATCACCCAGTCGATGCAACGTTCTGTGGACGCAGTGTCTAATGAACTGCAGGGTGGCCTGTCGTTTCTTGCGACTACCGGTTCGACGGCGCCCTTTATTGGATTGTTCGGCACGGTGTGGGGCATCTATCACGCTTTGATCGCCATCGGCATCGCCGGTCAGGCCAGCATCGACAAGGTGGCCGGGCCGGTAGGTGAGGCGCTCATCATGACGGCCATCGGCCTGGCCGTGGCGGTCCCCGCGGTGCTTGGCTACAACTGGTTGTTGCGCCGGAACAAGGCACTGATTGAGCAGGTTCGTTACTTCGCAACCGACGTCCACGCGTTGCTGGTCAGCGGTGCGCGTGTCGAGCAGGCGGGCAGTAGCGCCGCGGCCAGGGCGGGCGGAGCCATCAGGAGCAACTGACGTGGGGATGAGCGTTTCGGGTGGCGATGGCGGCGACGACAAG
>CAYOFE010000078.1:0-13704 GCA_964403135.1 uncultured Chromatiaceae bacterium
GACGTCCAGGCGCATGGCCCCGCTATCAGCCTCGCTCGGGTTCGCGGCCGCCGTTTCCAGCTGCGCGAGTTGACCCTCAATGATCTGGCGGACCTGTTCCGGCGGCGACAGCGCGAGCAATCGTCCCCAGCGATCCCTGACCACGTCATTCGCGCCACGGCCCAACGCAGCGATCCCGCTGTACCAGAGCGCTTTGGCGTTGTCGGGCTCGGCGGCGAGAACTTCCTCGATGAGGCGCCCGGCCTCCCCGGCCAGCGCATCGCGGTCGAGCATGATGGCGGCCTCAGCACTGCCGAGCCGGGCATCGCTGTTCCCGGGTTCGATGGCGATGGCGCGTGCGTAGGCGTCGCGCGCCTCGGCGTAGCGCTCATTGGCCATGTACTCGCCGGCCAGCATGAGCCACCCGGACAGCCGTTCAGGTTGCTTCGCAACCTGCCGTTCCAGTTCGCCAATCGTTGCCGCATCGCCAATGCTTGCTCCGCGAGCCATTGCCGGCGGAGCACCCCACGGGTAGCTGCTGATACTCGTGTACAGCAGCACCGCCGCCGCGGGTAAGGCCAGCGCGGCCACCAACCCGGCAAGCGGAGCGCGTCGGTCCGCGCTTCTGAACAGTGGCGTGACGATCAGCGCCACAGCCGCCAATGTCATCACCATCGCCACGGCAATGAATGTGAGCATCGTTCAGCCAGTCCCCTGGTCTGGCGATTGCACGTCGGCGTCGACATCGGCTGGCAGGCGCGAGCGTCGCTGCGTCACCCGCACCAGGGTGATCGCACCGATCAGAAGCAACACCACCGGCGCAGCCCACAATGCCAGCGTACTGGCCTGTACGCGCGGCCGGTACAGCACGAAATCTCCGTAGCGTTCCAGCAGGAAAGTCTTGATCTCATCCTCGCTGCGCCCCTCCCCGACCATGCGGCGGATTTCGCGACGCAAGTCCGCCGCCAATGGCGCCGTCGAATCGCCGATCGTCTGGTTCTGGCATACGAGGCAGCGAACCTCGTGCACGAGAGAATCGTATAGGGCGCGCTGTGCCGGGTCCGACAATGGCGCATCGCTGTCTATAGCCAGCGCCGAAATCCACACCCAGAGGCAGAGACCGCCTGCGACTGTCGCACGGATCCTCATCGGGATCCCTCTCGCGCCTGGCGGATCCGTGGCGCGAACTCGCGCTCCCATACCTCGGGCGTCAGTGGTGCAATGTGCTTGTAGAGCACGGTGCCATCGGCATCGAGCAGAAACGTTTCGGGTGCGCCGTAAACGCCCCAGTCGATTGCCGTTCGGCCGTCGCGATCGACCGCGGTCCCCCGGTACGGATCACCGAGGCGCGCCAGCCAGTCCCGTGCAAGCATCGGGTCGTCTTTCCAGTTCAGGCCGAAGATCGGCACCTCGCCCCGTCGGGCCAGTTCCACCAGGAACGGGTGTTCCTGCCGGCAACCCACGCACCAGGTGGCCCACACGTTGACCAGGCTGACATCGCCGAGCAAATCGGCACGGCGCAGACTCCGGGCCGGATCGTCAAGTCGCGGCAATGCGAAATCCGGTGCCGGCTTTCCCAACAGCGGCGATGGCACGTACGAAGGATCACGATTCAGACCGACAACGAACAACGCAATCAACAGACCGAGAATCGCAACCGGCAGCACGTAACGAGACACGGCCTTGGCTACCCGTTGCGATTCCTGGCCCGCGAATCAACCGGCACGAGGCGCCGAGGGAACAGCGTCAGTCTCGACGTTGCGCTCCTGGAGCGCGACGCGATAGCGCCGATCCATGATCGCAAGCAGGCCGCCGATGGCCATGACCAACGCACCGAACCAGATGAATCGCACCATTGGCTTGTACTGGAGGCGCACACTCCACGCCCCGGCACCGAGATCATCGCCAAGGGCAACGAACAGATCCCGGTGCCATGCAGCCGCAATGCCCGCCTCGGTCATCGGCGACGACCTGACGCGGTACAGGCGCTTCTCCGGATACACCGTGGCGATCGGCTCGCCATTGCGGGTGATCTGCATTTCTCCCCGCAGCGCGTCGTAATTCGGTCCCGGCACTTTCCATATCTGCGCGAAATGCAGCTGGTACTCGCCGAGTGTCAATGTCTCGCCCGGCGCAATACGCTGATCCTCATGAATGCTGAATGCCGAGGTGATCGTGATGCCGAGCACGGTCAGCGCCAGGCCGAGGTGCGCAATCTGCATGCCGAGCATTGCTGCAGTCAGGCGCACGCCCCGGCCCGACAGGCGCGCTACGGGATCGACCAGTGCGGTAAGCGCCACCCATACGCCGGCCACAATGCCGCAGGCGGTCAAGACCGTGGGGGCGCCGTACACCAGCCACGGCACGGCAATGCCACCGATCAACGCCAGCCCCGCCGGGATCCGCAGGCGCCGCACCAGCGCCGATACGCTCGCCGAACGCCATGCCGTGTGCATGCCAACCCCCAGCAGCAACAGCAGCGGCAGCATCGGCACCAGAAACACGGTTTCGAAATACGGCGGGCCGACTGAAATCTTGCCGAGGTTCATGGCATCGAGAACCAGCGGGTAAAGCGTGCCGAGCAGTATCAGCCCCGCGGCCGCCGCAAGCAGCAGATTGTTGATCAGAAGAAAGGTCTCGCGCGAAAACGGCCGGAAGCCGATTTCGCGATCCAGCCTCGGTGCACGCCATGCGTACAGCAGCAATGCGCAGCCTACCACCACGCCCAGGTACGCAAGAATAAACAGCCCACGCGCCGGGTCGCTGGCAAACGCATGCACGGAAACCAGCACCCCGGAACGCACCAGGAAAGTTCCGAGCAGGCTGAGCGAAAAAGCGCCGATCGCCAGCAGCAGCGTGGAACATTTGAAGAGCCCGCGCTTCTCGGTGACCGCCAGGGAATGAATCAGCGCCGTACCCACCAGCCAGGGCATGAACGAGGCATTCTCGACCGGATCCCAGAACCACCAGCCGCCCCAGCCGAGCTCGTAATACGCCCACCAGCTGCCGAGCGCGATACCCAGCGTCAGGAATACCCATGCAGCGGTGGTCCAGGGGCGCGCCCAGCGTGCCCACTGCTGGTCGATACGTCCGCCGAGCATTGCGGCTACGGCAAACGCGAAAGCGACGGCAAACCCCACATAGCCCGTGTACAGCAACGGCGGGTGCAGCGCCATCGCCGGATCCTGCAGCAATGGGTTGAGGTCGGCGCCATCCGCCGGCCCGGGGAACTCGCGCAAGAACGGGTTGGATGTCGTCAGGACGAACAGAATGAAGCCCGCGCTGATAAATCCGAGCACGCCAGTGATGCGGGCCGAAAGAATGTTAGGCATCCGGCGGCTGAATGACGCGACGGCCACCGTCCACAGGCTGAGGAGCAGAATCCAGAGCAGCAGCGAGCCCTCGTGGCCGCCCCACACCGCCGCGAAACGGTAAATTGCCGGCAGCGCGGTGTTCGAGTTTGCGGCCACGTACCCGACGGTGAAATCGTTCTGCAGAAATGCCCAAGCCAGGCAGGCGAAAGCGCCGGACAGAAACACCGCCTGGCCAGTCGCCGCAGGCAGCGCCACATCCAGCCATGAGGCGCGACCGAGTTGCGCGCCCAGCAGAGGAAACAGTGCTTGCGCCGCTGCGAGGCACAAGGCCAGGATCAGGCACATCTGGCCGAATTCAGGAATCATCGCTCCGGCAACTCAGGGATTGGCGGCAGCGGCGGTATCCACCGGGCCAGCGCGGTGCCCCTGCGCCTGCAGCGACTCGGCAACTTCGGGCGGCATGTAGTTCTCGTCATGCTTGGCGAGAACCTCTTCAGCCTTGAACAAACCGTCAGGCTGCATCACACCGTGCACGATCACGCCCTGTCCCTCGCGAAACAGATCGGGCAGGACACCGCTGTAACTTACGGTCATCGTGTTTTTCAGGTCCGTCACGTCGAACCGCACCTCGATCTGGCCCGGCTGGCGGCTTACGCTGCCCTGCCTGACCAGGCCGCCCAGGCGGAATTTCCTGCCTGACGGCGCCTCGCCAGCCAGCACCTGGGTGGGATTGTAGAAATACAGCAGGTTCTCATCGAACGCGCGCAAGGCGAGACCAACTGCAACGGCGACGCCTGCCACGACGAGCCCGACCATGATCATCCGCTGCCTGCGTGGGGTCATGCCCTGTTTCTCCCTTCCATACGTGCTGTCTGCAAAGCGACCCTGAGGATCGCCCGCGAATGCCGGCGCTGCGCAGCAACAAAGTTATACAGCAGCACCAGCGCGGCAAGGCCGAAAGCAGGCCACACGTATTGCGCGTAACCACCCATGGCAAGAAACTCTTTCATGGCGCCGCTCGCGCCGCTGGCACAGCGCTGAGGATGTCCCGCACCCATCGCGCATGATACTCGCGCTCCAGCACCTCACCGCGAACGCGCTGCGTAATCGCCGCCAGGCAATAGAGCAGGAACCCGACGATCATTGCCATCAACGGCCAAAGCATGGCCAGTGTAATGGACGGATTGTCGAGCTTGGCGATCGTCGGCCCCTGGTGCAACGTGCTCCACCATTCCACGGAGTAGTGAATGATGGGGATATTGATTACGCCCACGATCGCCAGCACCGCGCTCGCACGGTCCGCCTTGCCGACGTTGTCGAACGAGCCCCGCAGCATCATGTAGCCGAAATAAAGAAACAGCAGGATCAGCTCCGAAGTGAGCCGCGCGTCCCACACCCACCAGGTGCCCCACATCGGCTGACCCCACAATGCGCCAGTCGCCAGCGCCAGGAATGTCAGCGATGCGCCGACGGGCGCCGCACTTGCCGCAACTGCGTGAGCCAGCTTGATGCGCCAGATCAGCCCGATAGCCGCTGCGCTCGCCATAAGCACGTACATCGACATGGATAGAAAAGCACTCGGTACATGCACATAGATGATGCGGAACCCATCGCCCTGCTGGTAGTCAGGGGGCGCCAGCACCAGGCCACCGTAGCTGCCGACAGCGATCAGCGCCAGACCGAGCCACAGCAGCCAACGCGCCACTACGCCAGATACCCGGTAGAAATGCGGGGGCGATGCCATTCGGTGCATCCAGTCGGGAATTAGTCGCGGCATCGTGGCAGAGGAAACTATGCAGACCCGTTGAGTGCAATAGGTATTGGTGCCATGACCACCACGGTCAGTCCAGAGTCACGCGCATGGCAGCCGCCGCAGCAAGCGGCGCGAGGCTAAGCGCCAGGGCCAGCATCGCCGCCATCAGGTAGATCAGGCCTTCGGGGTCATCCCCGGCGGCGGCAAGATCCGTAGCGCGGGCCCCGAACATCAGCACCGGTAGCATGAGCGGCATGACCAGCAGTGCCAGCAGGCCACTGGCCTGGCGCAGCCCGGCCGTGAGCGCTGCGCCGATCGCGCCCAGCAGGCTCAACACCGGGGTGCCGACCAGCAGCGTCACGCACAGTGTCACGATAGCGTCGCCCGGAAGATAGTAGGTGATCGCCAGCAACGGGGCCAGCACAATCAGCGGCAGACCACTGACCAGCCAGTGCGCGCAGGTCTTGCCCAGCAACAGCAAGGCAAGTGGCTGCGGGCTCAGCGCAAGTTGCTCCATGGTGCCGTCATCGAGATCGCCGCGAAACAGCGCATTCAGCGATAGCAGAGAACTCAGCAGGGCCGCGATCCACAGGACCGCCGGGGCAATGCTCCGTAACGTGTTCATGTCAGGGCTCAGAGCCAGCGGAAACAGCGCACTGATCATCGCGAAAAACATCACTGGGCTCGCCAGATCGCCCCAGCGGCGGAAGGCGACGCGAAGGTCCCGCATGGCGACGGCAACCACCACGCTGAGCATCTTCAATTAAGCGCTCCCAGCGTCAGTTGCTGCAAGCGCGAGTCTGCCACCTGCAGCGCGTGGTGCGCCGCGATGACCGCCAGCCCCCCTGCATTCACGTGCTCGTCGAGCGCGCGTTCGATCAGCTCGCGACCCTGCTGGTCCAGGTTGGTGAACGGTTCATCAAGGATCCACACTTTCGCGCCCGAGATCAGCAATCGCAGCAGGGCGGTACGGCGCTTCTGCCCTGCCGACAGGTGCCGCACTTCAAGGTGCTCGCAATGCGCCAGTCCCAGTTGCGCTGCCCGATCACGCCATGTGGCATCGGTCGAACCGCGGGCCGCAGCAAAGAAAGCCAGGTTCTGCGCGACGGTGAGGTCGGCTTTCAGACCCGGCAAGTGCCCGTTGTAAGCAAGCAGTGCCCAGTACCCGCTGTCGATAGCCCGGTCGGCCCACAGCACGCGCCCCGATTCGGGCCGGGTCAGCCCGCACAAAATGCGCAGCAGCGTCGTTTTGCCCGAGCCATTAGCGCCCCGCACCAGCAGTGCAGTACCCGGCCGAACCTCGAAGCTCAAGCCATCGAACAGGCATCTCGTCCCGCGCCACAGCGTCAGTCGCTCGGCACATAGCCGGTCTTCACGGAATGAATGCGCCATTGGCACAGTTCAACAATATTTCTGGAAAATCATTGTAACAATATAATTTATCTATAATTTTATTAGCTTTCAGCTCATGTATCCGATTTCAGCCCCGGGCCCGGCGCGCAAAGCGCGGAATTCTACCAGCCCGCTGCGAGGCGTCGGACCGCGTGGTGTAGGATTTGCAGTATCCGTTGATCTCGGCGTGGAGCCCAGCGATGACCCACCAACCCGCGCGTCAATTTCTCTGGTTGTTTGTCGCATTGCCGTTGGCGGCCGCTGCCCAGGCCGGACCATCCGCTGGCTCTGACAGCCCACACCACCCGCATCACCATCCGGGCATGGACGGTGCCGCCATGGGCATGATGCCGTGGACGGGCGTCGATGGCGCTGGTGGCAGGATGTTCCACGGATTAAATCTGACCGCCGAGCAGCGCCAGGCGATCAGCGATCTGCAACAAACCTACCGTCCCCGCTGGCAGGAGTTGCGCCGGCGGGCAGAAGCCATACGCGACGCCTTCAGTTCAGTCTCACCGGACGATGACGGGTACGCGGCCAGTACCGAGAAAGCGCGCCGGGACATTGCTGAACTGGCTGGCGACGTCGTCACCGCGATGGCCGAACTGCGGGCTGATATCCACGCGATCCTGACCGATGAACAGCGCGCCCAGCTGCAGCAACAGATGAAAAACCGGCGCGAGCGGTGGGAATCGTGGCGTTCCCGCAGCCGGCCGTCGTCATGATCCGCGTCGGCGATCTTTGCATACGCCGCGTCGTCACGGTGGCGCCCGGCGACTCGATACAGGCTGCTGTGGAGACCATGCGTCGCGAACACGTCGGCGACGTCGTGGTCGTGACGCCCGGCACGACCGGATTGACCCCGGTCGGGATTCTGACAGATCGCGATGTCGTCATTGAGCTGCTTGCCGAAGACGTCGATCCCGACCGCGTCACGGTCGGCGACTGCATGTCCGAGGCGATTATCACGGCGCGCGAGGACGAGGAGCTGCTGATCGCGCTGCAACGCATGGCAGGCACCGGGGTGCGACGCTTGCCGGTGGTCGATGCAGGCGGTTGCCTGACGGGTATCCTCAGCGTTGACGATGTCATCGGCTTTATCGGCGAAGTAACCGCTGCCCTTGCCGAGATCATTGCCGCAGGACGCTCCCGGGAAACCACCCGCCGCCGCTAGACCAGGGCGCCACCGCTGACGGAATCTGACGAGCGCCGACACCACCGGCCGGGCGTGCATGTCAGACCACGAATACCTTGACGCACTGCTGCGGGCTGAACCTTTTCGTAGTGCCGGCCCGAACCTGCGGGTGATCGAGACGCATATATCCTGGGTGATCCTGACTGGCGCGTTCGCTTACAAGATCAAGAAACCCGTCAGGCTGCAGTTCGTCGATTTCTCCACCGTCGCGAAACGCCGTCTCGCCTGCCAGGAGGAACTGCGGCTGAACCGTCGCCTCGCACCCGAGATCTACCTCGAGGTGGTGCCGATTACCGGAAGCGCCGCACAGCCGCAGCTTGGCGGACACGGACCGCCGATCGACTTTGCCGTGAGAATGCACCAGTTCGATCCCGGAGCGGTGCCCGGTGAGCAACCGGTTCCACAGATCAGCACCACCGAAATCGGAGAACTGGCGGCATTGATCGCCCGATTTCACCAGGGCCTGCCGGCAGTCACTTCGCAGCCCTGGGGAACGCCCGAGTCCGTCTGGCAAGCAATCGAAGACAGCCTCGCAGAGATTGCCCGAATCCGGCCGGATGGCGGACTCGCAGCCGAGTTGACTGCCATTGGCGATTCCTGCCGCCGGGAATTTGCGACAACCCGGGAACTGATTGCCGAACGCCGGGCCAGGGGCTTCGTGCGCGAGTGTCACGGCGACCTCCATCTCCGCAACATCGTCCGCTTCGGGCAGCGTCTCGTGCCATTCGATGCGCTGGAGTTCGACCCCGCCCTGCGCTGGATCGACGTGCTGAGCGAGGTCGCATTCCTGGTCATGGATCTCGAGGTGCACGACCGCAGCGACCTCGCTTTTGCTTTCCTGAATGGCTATCTGGCGCTGACCGGGGACTACGAAGGACTGCCACTGCTGCCGCTGTTTCTTTCTTATCGCGCCCTGGTCAGGGCGAAGGTCCGATTGCTGGCGCCGCCAGGTCCGGCAGGACACGATGCACAGGAAATTGCCCGTCTGATCGGCTACTCGATGCGGCCGTGCGGCGCACGGCGCGCCCAGATGATTCTGATGTGCGGGGTCTCCGGGTCCGGCAAGAGCGTGCTGGCCGGCGCCTTGTCCACCCGGCTTTGCGCGATTCATGTGCGCTCGGACATCGAGCGCAAGCGCATGGCCGGTCTCGCTGCGCTGGAGCGCACTGCGGCGCAATTGGACACCGGCATTTACGCACCGCAGATCACCGGGCAGACTTACGCACGGCTGGCGACGCTGGCGCGGAGCGCCTTGCAGGCCGGGCTGAGCGTGCTGATCGACGCGACCAACCTGCGGGCGGACCAACGCCAGCCATTCATTCGCATGGCGCGCGAATTCGCCGCTGCAGTCGCCATCGTCTATTGCACGGCGCCTCAAGCTGAGCTGCTGCGCCGCGTGTCGGCACGAAGCCGCGCCGGGAATGATCCCTCCGAAGCCGATGTCACGGTTCTGCGCCGGCAGCTTGCCCGGCTGGAAGTCCCTCAACCGGACGAGGCGGATGTCGTGCTCGCTGTCGATACCGCGGCCGGAACCCCTGCCGATGGACTGGGCGCCCGAATAGCGGCCCGGATAAGTAATGATCTCGGGGCAGTGAAGCCGAAGCCCTTGTGTACATAAACCGTGACCGGCGCAAATTGACCGGGAGCAATGCTGTGTTAGAGTGCGGCCCGCCCTGTTGTTTTCCCAAGGAAAATCTGTACCGGATGGACACGATGAACGGTTTTGGCTTGCGCGGCGCTCATGGGCGCTGGCTCGATCGCGCACGACAGGTCGCGGTCCGCCTCATCGGTGGCGGAGCCCTGCTGGCCGCGCTCCAGGTCTACGCCGATTCGGTGCCGGACCCGTTCACCTTTGAAGATCACAACGCCGTGCCGCTGTCGGTGACTGTCCGCTCGAACATCATAACCATCACCGGTATCGACGAACCGGCCCAGGTCAGCGTCTCTGGGGGGGAGTTCTCGATTGGCTGCAGCGGAACGTTTATTTCCGGACCTGCCAACATCGGTAATAACGGCCGGATCTGCGTGCGGCATACCAGTGCCGCAAGCAACTGTGTCAGCACAAACACAGTGCTGACCGTCGGCGGCGTCTCGGACACCTTCACCAGCACCACGATCTCTACCGGCATCGATTACTTCGATATTTCCGGCGTCACTGCCGGGAGCGAGAACGCCTGCCCTGCATGGGTAGGCGAAACCAACAAGGACGACTGCTCGTACGACCAGAGCGATCCGACCGGCACCGGAACCGACCAGTGGATCGGGCCGATATTCAGTGCCGGATATTACGCACCCGGGTCGGCGCCGTCGGATTTCACCAACCGCGTCCCACCCGAGCCGGTCACGGCGCCCGTGGCCGAGCTGCCGATTGGCGGAAAAACCGGCATCCCTGTCGAGCGGGGCTTCCTGAGCATCAATGACAACTGCACGGCAGGAGATCCCACGGACGATCTCATCGGCGGCACGCTGAAATTCGGGCCGTTCGAGCGCAATGTCGCTATCGGACCGAGCAAGCGCGTGGTCGAGTCCTTCGACCAGATCGTACATAGGCTGATCGGCAGGCAAGTCAGTTCTGCAGTCGCTAATGGTCAGGGCGGCTTCGACTACATCGTCGGCAAGTCGGGCGGCCAGGCCGCATTCCCGGCGGCGATTACGGGCAGCACGACCGCCAATGGCGGATACGCTGACAGCTTTCCCAGCCAGGTCGGCTCCCAGTCGAGCGCCAATGCCGGCGATGTGCCTTATTGGAGCGCTGCCGGCAGCGTCGGGATCGCCGACATCGGTGAGGCCGCGGCGATCGGCAGCTCCACAACTGCGACGGTCTGGGGATACGACTGCCGTCGCGGTTCGGGTACCTGCCCCAGCAGCCCTGTCCTTTGGGGCTGGGATCAGCCGGCGGGCTTCGAAAACGTGGTTCTCCGGTTTTCAACGAACGGCAGCGGCGACATCACTTCGCTCGATGCGTACCTCGTGCAGACCACTGAGGAATCCACCAGCATCGCGGGCAAGGACAGCTGGCAGGCGACTACCCTTACCGCGAGCGGTGCCCGCGATCTTCGGCCTGATGCATTCGACGACGCCAGTACATTGGTCAAAGGGCTCGATCTGTCGGTCATCTTTCAGCCGCTGGCGAATGATGTGCCGGGTACACGGCCCTCGACGGTCGAAATCGCATCTCAGCCCTCGCACGGCAAAGCAACCCTGGTTACAGGCGCCGACAATTTCATCGATTACGAACCCAATGAGGGCGACACGTTCCTGGGCGTCGATACGTTTACGTACCGCATCCGCGATGCGGATGGGAGAACATCAGTCGGTACAATTGCGGTAACCATTACTGACCCGATTTTCTGCGCGGCGGACGAGGCTACTTCCGAGCGCAATGTCTCGACCGTCATACCGGTGCTGGCCAATGATTTTGGCGCTAATCTGCCGCCGATCACGGTAACCGTCAGTCAGCAACCGACCAGCGGCACGGCGACGGTCAAGGACAATAACAGGATCGTTTTTACGCCGCCTGCCGATACCGGCGGAATTTTTCGCTTTAACTACGAGGTCAGCGAGGCCACCCTGGAGCCGCCGGCCTCATGCCTGGTCACAGTGAAGGTCGATGCCATACCGGTCGCGGTAGACGATGTGGCAACGGCTGAGAACGGCGTGAAGAAAATCATCGCGGTTGCCGCTAACGATACCGAGCTGACCGACACGCCGATAACGATCACCATCACGCAGAAACCGGCCCACGGTACGGCCGTCGTGGTACCGGGCTCCGCGACCGTCCTACCCTACGTCGAGTACACCGCGGCGGCCGCCTACGATGGGCCTGACAGTTTCCGCTACCGCCTGAGCGATGCCGATGGCGACGCAAGCAACGTCGCAACGGTGTCGATCACGGTTACCGATACGGTGCCGGTCGCCGTTGATGACGTATCAGCCTTGGAGGACAGCACACCGGCGCTGATCGATGTGCTCGCAAACGATACGGGTCTGACGGACACTCCGCTGCGCCTCGTTGTCGTAGAACCCCCGACGCATAGCCAGGTCAAGGTCCAGACGAACCCGCAGAACGGACTGCCGATTATCGGAATCGTCCCGGACGACGGTTACACCGGGCCCGATTCCTTCCGCTATCGCATAGTGGACAGCGACGGCTCGCGCAGCAACGTCGCTGCCGTAACCATAGTGATTGCCGATACGGTACCGATTGCCGTGGCCGACACGTTCAACGGTGATGCGCGTGAACCGGCGGCGATTCGCGTCCTCAACAACGATCGCGGCCTGACCGATACGCCGATCACCATAGAGATCACGCGCGCACCTGAGCATGGCACCGCAACGGTTGAAGACGACACGTCGGGCTTTGCGCCCTACATCAATTACAGCTCCGATGTGGGCTATGCCGGCACGGACACGATCCGTTATCGCCTGCGTGACGGCGACGGCGACGTCAGCGCAGCGGCCACCGTCACGATTACGGTGACCAACCCGACGCCGGGGGCAATCGATGACGCCGTGACGATAGAGAACCAGACGTCCGTCACGATCGGCGTCTTGGGTAACGACACAGGGATCAGCAACCGCCCCATCACGCTGAGCGTGGTACAGCAGCCGGGTCACGGCACAGTGGAAATCATCCCTGGCAGCGATACGCCCACGGGGCTGCCGGCGCTTCGCTACGCACCGGACGATGATTTCGTTGGCGAAGACAGTTTCCGGTATCGGGCCACGGACGCTGACGGCGACCGCAGCGCGCCGGCCGATGTAACCATCACGGTTCGAGATACCGTGCCGACGGCAAACGACGATACGGCTAACGGCGATGGCAGGAACAAGAAAACCGCCGAGGGCGGCGACGGCGCAACGGCCATCGACGTGATGGCGAACGATACCGGCCTCGTGGACGGGCCCTTCACGATGAAGATCGTCAAACAGCCGGCAAATGGCACGGCCACCATCGTCGAAATCGTGGTCGGGGGGACGCAAACCCGACCGGGCATATCGTACGCATCCAACACCGGTTACGCCGGCACGGACACCGTGCGCTACCGCATCACCGACAAAGACGGCGATGTCAGCAACACCGCGACATTGACGCTTACCGTGGCCGATCAAAAACCGATCGCCATTAACGACACGACCCGGGAGCAAGCCGAATACGGCATTCCGGCCGGCCAGGCGATCGAGCGACTCGAAACTCCGATTGACATCCTCAGCAATGATACCGGCCGCAGCAACCGCCCTAACGACATCGTTATCACCCAGCAGCCAGCCCATGGCACCGTGAGCGTCGACTCGGCCGAAGTTACCGGTCTTGGCCGGCCAGGCGTCCGCTACAGATCGGACAATGGCTACACCGGCCCTGACAGCTTCAGGTACCGTGTGAAGGACGCCGACGGCGATCGCAGCAATGAAGCCACAGTGGCGTTCGAGGTCGTGAATGTGCTGACTGCGGTGACCGACGGCAGCCCGTTCCCGCTCGGCACGGTGCGCGACAAGCCGCTGAAGGTCCGTGTGCTCGATAATGACGGCGGCATGGCCGACGGACCCATTAGTATCGAGATCGTCACCGAGGCCAATGGAGCGGCCGTGGTCAACGGCGACAACACCGTTACGTTCACGCCTGCGCCGGGATTCACCGGCCGATTCCCGGCCCCGGACTGCCAGCCTCCGTGTGTAGCCAGGGGTGGCGGCGGTTTTCGTTACAAGCTGACCGACGCGGGCGGTCAGATCTCCGAGGCGCCGGTATTCATCGACGTCTTTCCGGCGACGGTGACCGATAGTGGTGGCTCCTCCGCCGTGGATCCGGCGTGGCTGGCCCTGCTCGCCGCAGGTGCTCCGCTGCTGAGGCGCCGGCAGCGGCGCTGAGATACCGTCAGCCAGATCTCACCAGTCTGGTGCCCGGGGCCGGACTTGAACCGGCACGACCCTTGCGGGTCAACGGATTTTAAGTCCGTAGCGTCTACCAGTTCCGCCACCCGGGCGCATCCCGCGGCGATATGGAGGCTAGGGTCGGAATCGAACCGGCGTACACGGCTTTGCAGGCCGCTGCATGACCACTCTGCCACCTAGCC
>CAYOFE010000079.1:0-13640 GCA_964403135.1 uncultured Chromatiaceae bacterium
CCCGTCTAAAAATATCAGAGAACTCACGATGCCCGAGCCCACATCGCAACATTATGCGCGATAAGCTCTTGAGGACCTCATAGACAGCCCTCTTCAGCACAGATCGCCTCGATTCCGTTAACAAAGTCCAATACCCAAGCGGTACTTCTCGATTCCGAGACGCGCCACGCTGCCGTTATTGACGCGCAATCTAAATAAGTCATCCACGGGGAAACATACTCACCGTGTGGTGTGCGTGTTAGAACGGGGGCACCCAGATCGCACTGCGGCGGGTCGTCCCGAATGAATCCCGGTCTCGCTTAAATTCATCAGGCTCCGGTAGGCGTCGAATTAATTACACGGTCGTTTGCCACTTTCGATACTAGCGCTATTTGCTGTTACTTCAGCGAACCGAAATCCAACAAACTGACCACCAGGTCGCCGCTTGGAGCTTTCTGCCGTCTACGGCAACCCCTTTAGGTGTTCCTGAAGAGACGAACGAATTGAGTCATCGGCAAGAGCGAAATCCACGATTGCTCTGACATAGCCGAGCTTGCTGCCGCAGTCATAGCGCCGCCCCTGGAATCGGAACGCGTAGACCGGTTCACGCTGCAGCAATTCCGCGATACCGTCGGTGAGTTGAATCTCACCTCCCGCACCACGGCCAACGTTTTCGAGAATATCGAATATTGCCGGTGTTAGCAGATAACGCCCGACCACCGCCAGCGTCGACGGTGCATTTTCCGGTCTCGGTTTCTCGACGATCTGCTTCAGGCGCTGGTCCGCGTCGACATGGACAATGCCATAGCTCGATGTCTGTTCGCGTGGAACATCCTCGACCGCTAGCACGCTACCGCCATGCACCTCATGGTAGTCGCGCATTTGCGCCAGGCACCCGCGGGCGCCGCTGATAAGGTCGTCCGGCAAGTGCACAAAGAACGGTTCGTCCCCAACAGCAGGCCTCGCGCAGAGAACTGCGTGCCCGAGCCCGAGTGGCTCGCCCTGCCGTATGTAGACGCAGGAGACGCCGCCCGGCAATACGCTGCGCACGACGTCGAGCAACTCCAGCTTTCCCGCCATCTCAAGCGCGCGCTCCAGCTCGGCGTCTTTGTCGAAATGGTCCTCGATCGACCGCTTTGTGCTACCCGTGATGAATACCAGGCGTGTTACTCCGGCGCCGATTGCCTCCTCGACCGCATACTGAATGAGCGGCTTGTCGACGATCGGCAGCATTTCCTTCGGCATAGCCTTCGTAGCGGGCAGAAAACGGGTGCCGCGACCGGCTACGGGAAACACGGCTGTGCGAACCGGTTTGGTCATTTACGGGATCCTTCAGCGTCCCTGAACTGCGACGCCGCATCATAGCGAAATTTCCGCCTGACTGTCCCGCCAAGAGGCATGTGGCGCGGCGGGGGCAAACGCCGCGCCACATGCTCAGTCACGCTACTTGCCTGCTTCGCGTATCTGCAGGTTGCCGCGATTCTTCTCCAGCACCTGCGGCCCGATGCCTTTGACGTTCAGCACTTCATCGGCGGAACGGAACTTACCGTTACGCTCGCGGTACTCAACGATGGCCTTGGCGCGAGCCAGACCAATACCATCGAGTTCTCTCGCCAGGGTTTCCGCATCGGCTGAGTTTATGTCCACTGGACCCGCCACGGCAGCGAGCGGCAGGCTCAGTGCAGCTGCCAGAATTGCCCATTGACCCATGATGATCTCCTTTAGGTTACCTGGATCCGACACGGTCGCAGCGCCATGCGGCGCACAACCGGGAATCATCCTAAGAAGAGAACGGGCGACAAGTCAGGTCGACTTTGCGGCCTGTATGTCCAGAAATGCAGCCCGAATTCCCGTGCAGCAGCAGGTGATGCTCGGGCGAACAGCGGTTTTTCCTCGCTAGCGACGCTCACCACTGTCGAATACCAGGCGCACCTGCGGTCGCACGGTATCCCATGCAGCGCATCCGGGACACTGCCACTGCAGGGAGAGGCTGCGATACCCACACTCCATGCAGACGTAACTGCGGCCCGCTACCGCCATTGCCCGAAGCGCGGCGCGAACGCGCTCTAGCGCCTGCCGTCGCTCGGCCGGCGGCGCCCCGGCAAGACGATCTGCATCGATCAGCGACGTCAGCGTGCGGTCCTCGCTGATGAAATTCCACAGGCACTGCATTACCTGGGCGTCATCAATGGACGGATCGAGAATGCTGGCCAGGGCCACCGCCCGCCCGGCCCTGGCATCCTGCTCGAGAAACTGCCTTATCAGGTTCGCGAACTCGGTGCGATCACCGCTTGCGTTGCAGGCCTTCCACAGACGCGGCAGCACTTCTACAAGCAACGCCGGTTCGCGATCCGCGACACGCCGGTAGCATCGGATCGCAGCGCGAGGGTCGCCACTGCCCTCCGCCAGCGAGCCGCGCACAAGCCAGACCCGGGCGATTTCCTGCCCGGTCCGTTCGGCCGCCTGCAACAACTCTGCGGCACGAGCCGTATTACGCTCGCGCAGCGCCTGTTCGGCGAGCTCGCAGCAGTAGTGTGCGATTATGCCGGGCTGCGCCGCGCTACGGTCGGTCTTTTCCAGTTCGCCGCGCAACTCGATGGCGCGATCCCACTCCCTCGTCAGCTCACTCAGCCGAATTAGTTGACGCAGTGCCTCTGCCCGATGGCGCGGCGAACTCTGCAGTTCCCCGAGTAGCGCCTCGGCCCGATCGAAAAGACCCGCGCTGAGATAGTCACCCGCCAGTGCAAACCGAGCCTGGTCGCGCTGCGCGGGCGAGAGGTTACGCCGTTCCATGAGATCGCGGTGCACGCGGATCGCACGCTCAACCTCACCGCGCTTGCGGAACAACTGCCCGAGAGCGAAGTGGGTTTCGAGCGTCTCCTCGTCAAGGTCACCCGCCCGCGTGAACGCCTCGACGGCCCGGTCGGGTTGCTCCTGCAGCAGAAACCGCACGCCGCGCAGGTATTGCGCCTGATCCCGTTCGTATTCATCGTCACGGAATCGCGCGAAAACATAACCGAGGCCGGCCGCCACGAACAGCAGCCCGGCCAGAAAAAATGCCGATTCAGTCGGCATGCTCGACCGGCAGGCTCCGCAGGGTGCGCACTTCGGCCTCGGCGAGCCTCAGGTTGCGGCGCAAGCGCCGCCGCTCCTGCCACAGACGCAGGACGACAACCCCGAGCGACAGCATGCCGAACACCCATCCCGTGGCGAATGCCAGCGTGAGAGCAAGCGATTTCTGCAGACTGAGCCTGACGAACCCCAGGTCGAGGTCGATGGCCCCGGGGTTCAACGCCGCAAACACCACGGCGAGCAGCAATGCCGCGAAGAGTAGCAGCGGCAGTAGTAAATTGCGCACGCATGACGCCGTCAGCCAGCAGGATGGACGGCGCTCACTCCTTGATCGGCAGGTGTTTATTCTCGTTGACGCGGTCGCGCAGATCCTTGCCTGGCTTGAAATGCGGCACGTGCTTGCCTGCCAATGCAACCGCATCACCGGTCTTTGGATTGCGCCCCATTCGCGGCGGGCGGAAGTGCAGCGAGAAGCTGCCGAACCCGCGGATCTCGATTCGCTGCCCGGAGGAAAGCGCATTGCTCATCAGCTCGAGCATGTGCTTTACCGCGAGCTCGACATCCTTCGCCGGGAGGTGCTTCTGTTTCCTGGCGATAAGCTCAATCAGCTCGGATTTCGTCATGGCCACAGGCGTTTCCCCCCTACTGCGCTCCCCTGTTAGCGACCCGGCGGTGCTCCCGCCGGCCCACTATCTACTCACTCTTACGCGTTTCGCGTCAGGCTTCCCCGCCGCCCGAAATGCGTTCTTTGAGCAATTCGCCGAGCGTCGTGCCGGTCGCTGCGTCCGACGAGCGATAGCTCTCCATCGCCTCGGCTTCCTCGTGAGCCTCCTTGGCCTTGATGGACAGGGAAATCACCCGGTTCTTACGATCAAGACCGGTGAACTTCGCTTCTACCACGTCACCGACCTTCAATACGGTGCGGGCATCTTCGACGCGGTCGCGAGACAGCTCGCTGGCGCGCAGCTGCCCGATGACCCCGCCCTCCATCTCAACCTGCGCCCCGCGGGCATCGACTTCCGTGACGGTTCCTTTGACGATACTGCCCTTCGGATGATTGGCCATGAAGGTGGACAACGGGTCGTGATCGAGCTGCTTGATGCCAAGCGAGATACGCTCGCGCTCGGGGTCGATCGTGAGCACGACTGCCTCGACCTCTTCGCCCTTCTTGTACTTGCGCACCGCCTCCTCGCCGGGAATATCCCAGGAAATGTCCGACAGATGCACCAAACCGTCGATCCCGCCGGAAAGACCAATGAAGATACCGAAATCGGTGATCGACTTGATCTTGCCACTGACGCGGTCACCCTTGTTGAAGCTCGCTGCAAACTCCGACCACGGGTTCGGCTTGCACTGCTTAAGGCCCAGTGAAATGCGGCGACGCTCTTCATCGATGTCGAGCACCATGACCTCGACTTCGTCGCCAACCTGCACGATTTTCGAGGGATTGACGTTTTTGTTGGTCCAGTCCATCTCAGACACATGAACCAGGCCTTCAACGCCCTCCTCGATTTCGACGAAACAGCCGTAATCAGCGATGTTGGTGACCTTGCCGAAGAGGCGCGTATTCGGCGGATAGCGGCGGGAGATGGCGTCCCAGGGATCGGAGCCGAGCTGCTTAATGCCGAGCGACACGCGGTTTTTCTCGCGATCGAAGCGCAGGATCTTGACGTCGATTTCATCGCCGACGGTCACCACCTCGGACGGGTGCTTCACGCGGCGCCAGGCCATATCCGTGATGTGCAGTAAGCCGTCGATGCCGCCGAGGTCGACAAAAGCGCCGTAGTCGGTGAGGTTCTTGACGGTACCCCTGACGACGGTGCCTTCCTGCAGATTGGACAGCATCGCCTCACGTTCTGAGCTGTACTCCTGCTCCACCACCGCGCGACGCGACACGACAACGTTATTGCGCCGCCGGTCGAGCTTGATGACTTTGAACTCCAGCATCTTGCCTTCGAGATATGACGGATCGCGCACCGGTCGTACATCAACCAGCGAACCGGGCAGGAAAGCGCGCACGTAGTCGATGTCTACAGTGAAGCCACCCTTGACACGGCCGCTGATCAAGCCGGTAACGATCTTGTTGTTCTGGAATGCGTCTTCCAGGTTTTCCCAGGTTCGGGCGCGCTTGGCGCGTTCGCGGGATAGCCGCGTCTCGCCCTGGCCATCCTCCACCCACTCGAGGGCAACTTCCACGTCGTCGCCCGGCTGCACTTCCAGTTCGCCACGCTCGTTGCGGAACTGGCTGGCAGGAATGACGGCCTCGGACTTGAGGCCGGCGCTGACGACGACGACCTCGTTGGACACCTCGACGACCCGTCCGGTCAGGATGGTTCCGGGCCGGATCCGGTTGCTGGCGAGGCTTTGTTCAAATAGTTCAGCGAAACTCTCGGTCATTTACTCACATCCGCCCGCCGTTACATGGCGGGCCTAACCGCAGTGACATCCCGTCCCTGGCGGTATGGCTACAACTCCGATATGCCGTCACTGGCTATCGGTCCGTTTCCGGAGCGCGACACCCGGATATGCTTCGCCTGCCCACTGCAACACCCTGGAAACCACATCGGGGATGCTCATCCCAGTGGAATCCAGCGTGCGCGCGTCCGGGCAGGCTCGAAGCGGCGCCACGGAACGCTCCGCATCGCGGCGATCGCGTTCCGCCATGTCCTTGGAAAGGGCCGGAAGGCTAACATCAATCCCCTTTTCCTTCAACTGGTTATGTCGCCGACGGGCTCGCTCCGCCACACTCGCGGTCAGAAAAACCTTCAGCCCGGCATCCGGAAAGATGACCGACCCCATGTCGCGACCGTCGGCGACCAGCCCCGGCGCGCGGCGAAATCCGCGCTGGCGCTCAATCAGCACCTGCCGTACGGCGGGCAGGCTGGCAACCCGGGAGGCCGCCTGACCGGCAGCCTCGGAGCGGAGCCGCTCGGTAACCTCGGCGTTCGCCAGGCAAACCCGCTGTGCACCCGGTTCGAAATGCACGTCCAGGTTGCGGGCGATCTGTGCCACCCGTACCTCATCCGCAAGGTCGATACCGGCATCCATGCTGGCCAACCCCACCAGGCGGTATAGCGCACCGCTGTCGAGCAAGTGCCAACCCAATGCCGCAGCGACCTCGCGAGCGATGGTGCCCTTGCCGGCCCCGCCCGGGCCGTCAATGGCGATGACGGGCGGCAGGGGCTCAGCCTCCATCGCGCTCCTCGATCGAAAGTCCCAGCTTGCCGCCGAGCCTCACGAACCCGGGAAATGAGGTAGCGACATTCGCCGTGTCGCGAATGTTCACCGGCGCCCTGGCGGCCACAGCTCCGGCTGCAAACGCCATGGCCACGCGATGGTCGCCGCCGCTATCGATTGCGCCACCCGACAGGCCTCCACCCGTGATACGCGCCCCGTCTGGCAGTTCCCGCACGGCGACACCAAGCGAGCGCAGCCCCTCGATCATCACTGCAATCCGGTCGCTCTCCTTGTGGCGCAATTCCGCGGCTCCGGTAATCAGCGTCTCGCCGCGCGCGAGCGCGGCGGCGACGAACACCACCGGAAACTCGTCAATGGCCAGCGGCACCAGGGAGGCCGGAATCGCCACCCCATGCAGCCGGGACGGTCGCGCGACAATGCGGCCGACCGGCTCGCCCTCCCCCGTGCCGGCTCTGGGCTGCACGTCGATTTCGGCACCCATCAACCGCATGATGTCGAGTATGCCGGTCCGCGTCGGATTAAGGCCCACCTCGTCGATGACCACTTCACCGCTCGCGGCCACACAGGCGGCGAGCAGCAAAAAGGCCGCCGATGACAGATCGCCCGGGACCGCAATCGCTCGCCCGTTCAACCCCGGCCCGCTGGCGAGGCAAACCCGCCGTCCCTGCCGCTGCAGGGGCCGCCCGAACATCGCGAGCATGCGCTCGGTATGGTCGCGCGTAACGGCAGGTTCCGTGACCGCCGTTTCGCCCTGCGCGTAGAGCGCGGCAAGCAACAACGCCGATTTCACCTGGGCGCTGGCCACCGGCATGCAGTAGTCAATGCCGTGCAGCTGCCGCCCGCCGCTGATGCGCAATGGCGCGCAGCCGCCGGTGGTTACGATTTCCGCACCCATCTGCCGTAACGGCACCGCCACCCGTTCCATGGGCCGGCGCGACAGCGATTCGTCGCCGATCAACGTGCTGTCGAACGCCTGCCCGCAAAGTAACCCGGCAAAAAGCCGCATGGCGGTGCCGGAGTTGCCCATGTCCAGCGCACCCGCCGGAGCGCGCAGCCCATGCAGACCCGCGCCGTGAATGCTGAGCTGCGTAGCCTCATGACGCGTAACCCGCACACCCATAGCCTCGGCCGCGGCCAGCGTGGCAAGACAGTCCTCACCCGGCAGGAAGCCGCTGACATCGGTGCGACCTTCGGCGATCGCGCCCAGCATGACGGCGCGGTGCGAGATGGACTTGTCGCCGGGCACACGAACCGCACCCTCGACCCTTGGCACGGGATGTGCGAGCCAGGACTTCATCAGCCACTGCCCGCCATCGCAGCACGCATGGCGCCGAGAAATCGCTCGTTCTGCTCTGGCAGACCAACCGTGATTCGCAAGTGATTCGGCAAGCCGTAGTTGGCGACGGGGCGCACAATGACTCCCGCGCGAAGCAGTGCCTGGTAACAGGAAGCGGCCGGGCGACCCAGATCTGCAAGCACGAAGTTGCCGGCGGAAGGTGCCGTTGCGATGCCGAGCCTCGCCAATCCATCCAGCAATTGCACGAGCCCGTCGGAATTCAGGTCCTGTGACCGCCTGACGTGATCAGCGTCGTCAAGCGCCGCCAGCGCCGCTGCCTGCCCGATACTGCTGACGTTGAACGGCTGACGCACGCGATTCAGCACCTCGGCCACTGGAGCCGACGCCAGTGCATAGCCGACACGCAATCCCGCCAATGCATAGATCTTGGAAAACGTGCGGGTAATGACCAGATTCGGAAACTCGGCGAGCCAGGCAAGCGAAGCACGATCATTGGCGGTGTACTCCGCGTAGGCCTCATCGAGCACTACCAGCACCCGCGGCGGAACGTCCTGCATGAAGCGGCGCAGAGTCTCGGGCTCGATCCATGTGCCGGTCGGATTGTTCGGGTTGGCGATAAAGATCAGTCGGGTCCGGGGGCTTACCAGTGCGCGCATCGCGGCGAGGTCATGGCCCAGCGGCTGCGGCTGATCCGGGGCATTGGCCGGCGCTACCCGCGCTGTGGCGCCGGTCGCCTGCACTGCCAGCTTGTAAACCAGGAACGCGTACTCCGAGTAAATCGCTTCGGTGCGCGGCGAGAGGAATGCCTCGGCGATCAAGACCAGTACGTCGTTCGAGCCGTTGCCGAGGACGATCTGCTCGGGCGCAACGCCAAGCCGCCGCGCCAAGGCGTTTCGCAGCCGAAAACCGCCACCGTCCGGATAACAGTGAATCTGGTCGACGGCACGCCTGATCGCAGCCACAGCACCCGGCGGCGGCCCGAGTGGATTCTCGTTGGATGCCAGCTTGATGGCATCGCGCACGCCATATTCCCGCTCCAGTTCCTCGAGCGGCTTGCCGGGAATGTAGGGCTCCAGTTCCCGCACGCCCCTTGCCGCGAGCCGGATGATGCGCCGCGCCGCGGTCATACTCGAACTCAGAGAACGGCCTTCGGATACGAACCAAGGATGCGGAAGAGCTGTGCGCGCTTCTTCAGCCCGTCGAGAGCTCGCGCGACATGACGGTCCTCCGCGTGACCATCGAGATCAAGAAAGAATACGTAGTGCCACTTGCGCTGCCGCGACGGCCGCGACTCGATACGCGTCATACTGACGTTGTGCTCGGCCAGCGGTGCGAGCAGCCGGTACAGCGCGCCAGCATCGTCGGTCTGGCTGGTCGACAGCAGCAGCGTTGTTCGGTCATCGCCGCTGGCCGGAAACAGCTTGCGCCCGATGACCAGGAAGCGCGTCGTGTTGTCCTGGCGGTCCTCGATATCCGTCACGAGCTTCTCGAGCCCGTAGACTTCGGCAGCAGCGTCTCCGGCGATCGCCGCTGTGCCGACCTCGTCACGCGCACGCCGTGCGCCTTCCGCGTTGCTGCTGACCTCCACCAGCGGCACGCTCGGCAGGTATTCCTTCAGCCAGGCGCGACACTGAGCCAGCGCCTGCGGATGCGCGCACACGCGCACGACCTTTTCCAGCGATTCCATGGTGCCGAGCAGGTGCTGGCGGATGCGCATCTCCACCTCGCCACAGATCTTCAGCGGTGAAGTGAGAAACATGTCCAGGGTGTGATTTACCGTGCCCTCGGTCGAGTTCTCGATCGGCACCACACCGAAATCGGCATCGCCCGACTCCACCGCATGGAAAACCTCATCGATGGTTGCGAGCGGCAGCGCACGAACCGAGTGCCCGAAGTGCTTGAAAACGGCCGCCTGACTGAACGTTCCCTCCGGACCGAGAAAACCGACCTTCAGCGGTTCCTGCTGCGCGAGGCAGGCCGACATGATCTCGCGGAACAGCCGCACCATCTCCTCGTCTGTGAGCGGCCCGTCGTTGCGCTCGATCACACCGCGCAGCACCTGCGCTTCGCGCTCCGGCCGGTAGTAATCCACCGCCGCTGCAGCCTCACCCTTGCGGAGGCCGACTTGCTGTGCCCAACGCGCGCGCTCGCTGATCAGCCCGGCAATCTGCGCATCAATCGCGTCGATGCGGCGTCGGATCGCTGCCAGGTCGGTAGACGTTGCGCGGCGGCTCTTGCTGCGTTTAGGCATGCCGGCTGATCCTTCCTCAGGCGCCGTCAGGGCGACCCAGATTACGTACGCAAAGCACACCGTCGATGGCCCGGATCTGCTCCGCCACCTTCGGCGGCAGCGGACCGTCGAGGTCGACGACGGTGTAGGCGAGATCGCCGCGGGACTTGTTGAGCAGATCAGCGATATTCAGTCCGGCATCACCGATGCAGCTGGAAATCTGACCGACCATGTTCGGCACGTTCGCATTGGCGATGGTGATGCGATACGCGTCCATCCGTGGCAGATCCGCATCAGGAAAATTAACCGAATGGCGGATCAACCCGTTCTCGAGATAGGCGCGCAGAGTATCAGCCACCATCACGGCGCAGTTGACTTCAGCCTCCTGCGTCGATGCCCCGAGGTGTGGTAACGCCAGCACCTGTGGATGGTCGACAAGGCGGCGGCTCGGGAAATCGCACACATAGGTGGCCAGTCGGCCGGACGACAGCGCCTGCAGCACGGCGGGCTCGTCAACGATCTCGCCGCGCGCGAAATTCAGCAATACGCTCCGTTGCGGCATGAGGCGCAGCCGCGATTCGTTCACCAGACCGCGAGTCCCGGCTGCAAGCGGGACATGCAGCGTGATGACATCGGCGCGACTGAACAGTTCGTCCAGGCTGCGCGCCTTCTCCACGCCCGACGACAGCTGCCAGGCGCGATCCACTGTGATCTGCGGGTCGAAGCCGACTACGCGCATGCCAAGAGCAAGAGCCGCGTTGGCCACCTGCACGCCGATTGCCCCGAGCCCGACAACGCCCAGCGTGCGGCTTGGCAATTCGAAACCGACGAATTTCTTCTTACCCGCCTCCACCGCCTTGTCGAGTTCCGCACCCTCGCCGGGAAGCTCGCGCACGAACTGCCAGGCCGGGCACAGATTGCGTGCCGCGAGCAACATACCCGCCAGCACCAGCTCCTTCACCGCATTGGCATTGGCCCCCGGAGCATTGAACACGGGAATGCCGCGCTTGGAAAGCTTGTCCACGGGCACGTTGTTGACCCCGGCGCCGGCGCGACCCACGGCAAGCACCGTTTTCGGAATCTCCATGTCGTGCATCTTGTAGGAGCGCACCATAATCGCATCCGGGTGCAGCATCTCCGATGCCACTTCGTATCGATCGCGCGGCAGGCGCGCCAGCCCTTCGACCGAGATGTTATTCAATGTCAGTATCTTGTACATGTTTGGTTTTTCCTGCTGACTGGCGACGCGCACATCACCCGTGCCGGCGCGCGAAATCAGCCATGAAGGAAATAAGCGTGTCCACGCCCTCTTCAGGCATGGCGTTGTAGATGCTGGCGCGCATGCCACCGACCGACCGGTGGCCCTTCAGTTCGGTCAGGCCAGCCTTCTCGGCTCCGGCGAGGAATTCAGCATCGAGTTCCGGCCGTGGCAGAGTGAACGGGACATTCATCCACGAACGATGTGCCGGCGCGACCGGGTTCTTGTAGAAACCTGAGCTGTCGATGGCCTGATACAGCTTGGTGGCCTTGCGGCGATTGATCTCCGCCATCTTCGCCAGTCCACCCTTGCGCTTGAGCCAGGCGAACACCAGCCCAGCGATGTACCAGCTGTACGTGGCCGGTGTATTCAGCATCGAGCCTTCCTTCGCCTGCGAGGAGTATTTCAGTATGTTTGGCAGCGAGGCAGGTGCGCGCTCCAGTAAATCGCGGCGCGCGATCATTACCACCAGGCCGGCCGGGCCAATGTTTTTCTGCGCGCCGGCGTAAATCACGCCGAACTTGCGCACGTCGATCGGTCGCGACAGCAGCGTCGAGGACATATCCGCCACCACCGGTGTCGAGCCCACCTCCGGGACGTCGGTGATCTCCACGCCGCCGATGGTCTCGTTCGGGCAATAGTGAAAATAAGCTGCGCCCGGAGTCAGCTTCCATCCCCCTCGCGACGGCACATCGGTGTAGTTGCCGGCAGCGCCGTCGGCCGCGACATTCACCGGCCGCACGCACTTCGCTTCCTGCGCTGCCTTCTTCGACCATTGCCCGGTCACCAGGTAGTCCGCGGACTGATCCGGTGCGCACAGGTTCATCGGCAGCAACGCGAACTGCAGCGTTGCCCCGCCCTGCAGGAAAAGCACTGCGTATTCCTCCGGCACATCGAGCAACTCGCGCAAGTCCGCCTCGGCCTGCTCAGCCACCTTGATGAACGCCTTGCTGCGGTGACTGATCTCCATGATCGATACGCCACGGCCATTCCACTCCGGCAGATCGGCGCGCGCCTGCTCCAGGACCTCGAGGGGCAGCGTTGCCGGCCCTGCGCTGAAATTGAAAATACGAGCCATTGTCCTCATCACCTCAAATTGTGAATGCCTGGCAGCGGGCGGCGACCCGCCAGGCGCCATGGTCTTCCGTCGCTATCCCTCGTCGTCGTCGGCGAGGGGAATGATGCGATCGAGGCCGACGAGCCGCTCGCCCTCGTCGACCCGGATCAGGCGCACGCCCTGGGTGTTGCGGCCCTGCTGCGAGATCTCGTCAACCGGTGTACGCACCAAGGTGCCACCCGAACTGATCAGCATGACCTCATCGCCAGGCTCGACCTGAATCGCACCGACCATCCGACCATTGCGCTCGCTAGTCTGTATTGCAATCACGCCCTGGCCCGAGCGGCCCTGCACCGGAAAATCGCTGACCGCGGTGCGCTTGCCATAACCATTCTCGGTAGCGGTCAGGATCTCGCCGGAGCCGATGATTATCAGTGCAATGACCTCATGGTCGTCACCAAGCCTGATACCGCGCACGCCAGCCGCGTTGCGCCCCATGGGCCGCACGTCGGACTCGTGGAAGCGAATGGCCTTACCGGAACTGGCGCAAAGCATGATGTCGCAGTTGCCATCCGTTATCGCCACATCGACAAGCCGGTCGTTGTCGTGCAGATCGATCGCAATGATGCCGGTCGCCCGCGGCCGCGAAAACGCCTCGAGGCTGGTCTTCTTTACAGTGCCCCGGCTGGTCGCCATGAAGACGTACTTGTCTGACTGGAATTCGCGGATCGGCAGAACGGCGTTGACACGCTCGCCGTCTTGCAACGGCAGCAGATTGACGATCGGCCGCCCGCGCGACTCGCGGCTTGCGCGGGGCACCTGATAGACCTTAAGCCAGAACAGCCGGCCGAGACTTGTGAAGCACAACAGGTTGTCGTGCGTATTGGCGACGAACAACTTATCGATGAAGTCCTCGTCCTTGACGCTGGCCGCCGCGCGGCCGCGACCGCCGCGACGCTGCACCTGATAGGTATCCAGGCTTTGTGCCTTTGCATAGCCGCCATGGGACAGCGTGACGACCACGTCCTCTTCGGGAACGAGGTCTTCCATCGTCAGGCTCTCGTGGGTTTCGACGATTTCGGTGCGCCGCCCATCGGCGTAGCGCTCCCGGATTTCGACGAGTTCCGCGCGGATCACGCCCAGAAGTTTCTCGGGGTCTTGCAGGATCTCAGTGAAGCGGCGGATGTCGTCGAGCAACTCGCGATACTCGGCAATGATCTTGTCCTGCTCGAGCGCGGTCAGCCGGTGCAGGCGCAGATCGAGAATCGCCTGAGCCTGTACGGGCGACAACCGATAACCGTCCGGGCCGAGGCCAAACTCGCCGCCGATGTCCGGTGGCCGCGTGCTGACCTCACCGGCACGAGCCAGCATGTCAGTGACCGAACCGGGTGCCCAGCGACGCGCCACGAGAGCCTCGCGTGCCTCGGCCGGCGAGGCGGACGCCTTGATCACTGCGATTACCGGATCGATATTGGCCAGCGCCACGGCCTGGCCTTCCAATATATGTGCCCGCTCGCGGGTCTTGCGCAGGTCGAAAATGGTGCGACGC
>CAYOFE010000080.1:0-13636 GCA_964403135.1 uncultured Chromatiaceae bacterium
GGTCGAAGGACCCGTACCTCGACCTGCTGATCCCGTCGCTCACCGATCCCACCATGGCGCCACCGGGCAAACACATGATGTCGGTGTTCGTGCAATACGTGCCGCCCGAAGTGCAGGGGCGCGAGTGGACCGACGCCGATCGCGATGCGTTCCGCGAGACGGTGTTCGAGCAGATCTCGCGCTACAGCCCGAACTTCAGAAGCCTCGTCCTGCACGCCGAGGTGCGCACGCCGCGCGAGCTGGAGAACGAAGTCGGCCTGACCGAGGGCAACATCTTCCAGGGCGAGCTCGCGATCAGCCAGATGTTCTTCAACCGGCCGCTGCCCGGTTACGCGCAGTATCGGGGGCCGCTGCGCGGGCTCTACATGTGCGGCTCGGCCACCCACCCGGGCGGCGGCGTGATGGCGGCACCGGGCGCCAATGCCGCGCGGGAAGTGCTGCTCGACCTGAAGCGGCCCGCGGTCGTGCCGCAGGCCTGGCGCGATGACTGACGCGGCGCTCACCATCGTCATCGGGGCCGGGCACAACGGCCTGGTGTGCGCCGCTTATCTCGCCAAGGCCGGCCGCAGGGTGCTGGTGCTGGAGGCGGGGAGCGAGATCGGCGGCGCCGCCGTCACTCGCGAGTTCGCGCCGGGGTTCCGCGTCTCGGCCGTGGCGCACCTGCTGCACCTGCTCGATGACGGGATCAGTGGGGATCTCGGGCTCACGCAGCATGGGCTGGCGATGGCGCCCACGGGACTCAAGACCATTTCGCTCGCCGAGCGGGGCACGCCGCTGGCATTCGATGCTGCGAACGTCGTATCCGGCGAGTTGCCGGCCGCAGATCGCGCGGCGCTCCGGCCATTCATGCAACGACTGCACCGATTCGCCGCGTTGCTCGCGCGCCAGCACGATCGGCCGCCGCCGCGGCTGGCATGGGAAACGTGGAGCGAGGCCTGGCCGGCGGCGCGGCTCGCGCTCGATATCCGCCGGCTCGGTGCCGAGGACATGCGCGAGTTCCTGCGCATCGTCACGGCGAATATTGCCGACGTTCTCGACGACACCTTCGAGAGCCCGCAGCTCAAGGGAGCGCTGGCGCTCGATGCCGTGCTCGGCACGCACGCCGGCCCGCGCTCGGGCAACACCGTGCTCACGCTGCTTCACCGCCTCAGCGGGGCGATGAACGGCCGGCCAGGCGCGCTGGCGCTGCCGAAAGGCGGCATGGGCGCGGTGACCGCGGCACTCGCCGCCGCCGCGCGGGCTGCCGGAGCCGAGATTCGCCTGTCGAGCCCGGTGGCATCCATCCTCCTCAATGGTGACAAGGCCGCCGGCGTCCGCCTCGAGAGCGGAGAGCAGATACGTGGTGACACGGTAGTCTCTAACGCCGACCCGAAGACGACCCTGCTGAAGCTGCTCGGCGCACGGCATCTGGAAGCGGGCTTTGCGCGGCGTCTGCATAACGTGCGCATGAAAGGCACCGCCGCCAAGCTGCATCTCGCGCTCTCGGGGCTGCCCGCGTTTCGCGGCGTGCCGGTCGAGCACCTCGGCGAGCGCCTGGTGATCGCGCCGGATCCGGACTATGTGGAACGCGCGTTCAACCCGGTCAAGTATCGCGGCTGGTCGCCGCAGCCGGTGATGGAGATCATCATCCCGACGATCCACGATCCCACGCTGGCTCCGGCCGGCCGGCACGTGCTCTCGGCGATCGTGCAGTACGCGCCGGTCGAGCTCGACGGTGGCTGGGAAGCGGGCCGCGCGAAGTTCCAGGAAACCGTGCTCGCATGCCTCGATCGCTATGCGCCCGGGCTGCGCGGCCTTGTTACGGCCGCGGAGCTGCTCACGCCCGCCGACATAGAGCAACAATTCCGCATCGCCGGCGGTCACTGGCATCACGGCGAGTTCGCACTCGACCAGTTCCTGATGCTGCGGCCAGTGCAAGGCGCGGCAAATTACGCGATGCCAGTGCCGGGGCTGTACCTCTGTGGGGCGGGCTGCCACCCGGGCGGCGGCGTCATGGGCCACCCCGGGCGCAATGCCGCGCGTGCGATCCTCGGCGGAGTCAAGCCTGCATGAGAAACCGCGAACATTACCGCCACGCGGTGTACCACACGCCGTTCCACCCGCGCACTTCCGCGCTGAACCAGCTCAATGCCTGGCATCGCTGGAAGGATTACACCGTCGCGGATGCGTATTTCGACGTGTCGCTGGAGTACACGGCGATCCGTAATTCCTGCGCGGTGTTCGATCTCTCGCCGATGACCAAGCACCGGGTCACGGGGCCCGATGCGCTCGCGTTTCTGAACCGGCTCGTCACGCGCGACGTGGCGAAGATCGGGCCCGGGCGCGTCGGCTATTGCGTGTGGTGCGACGATGAGGGTCAGGTCATCGATGACGGCACGATATTTCACCTGCGCGAGGGCGTGTACCGGCTCTGTTCGCAGGAGCGCCAGCTTGACTGGCTGCTGACCTCGGCGCTCGGCTTCGATGTCTCGATCATGGAAGAGACGCATGACGTGGCGGCGCTTGCTTTCCAGGGCCCGACGAGCTGCGCGGTGCTGAAACGCATGGGTCTCGCGGGCGTAGAGACCCTCAAGCCCTTCGGCCTGCGCCACTGGCCGTTTGCCGACACCGAGCTGATGGTCTCGCGCACCGGCTTCACGGGAGATCTCGGCTACGAATTGTGGATCGCGCCGGCGCAGGCGCTGACGCTGTGGGACCAGTTGTTCGAAGCCGGCCGCGACTTCGGCATTCGTCCGATGGGCACCTTCGCGCTCGAGATGAGCCGAATCGAGGCGGGGTTTCTGCAGGCGGGCATAGACTTTCTGCCGTCCGATCGCGCCGTGCGGCCCGGGCGCACGCGCTCGCCGTTCGAGCTCGATCTCGGCTGGCTGGTGGATCTCACGAAACCGAATTTCACCGGCCGGCGCGCGCTGATCGAGGAGCGGCGGCGCGGTTCGCGCTATCGGCTGGTGAAGCTCGACGTGGAAGGCAAGCAGCCGGCGAAGGACGCTTATATCTACGATCGCGGCGACGCCGGCCGCAAGATTATCGGCCATGTTACCTCGGCGATGTGGTCGCCGGCCTGCAAGTCGAACATCGCGCTCGCCTCGGTCGAGATGCCCTGGGGGAAGCCCGGCGACGAGCTCTGGGCGGAGATCTATTACCAGAAGGAACTGAAGTGGAGCCGTGCCAATGTGCGTTGCCGGGTGGTCGAGGGCGCCTTCTTCGATCCGCCGCGGCGGCGGCAGACGCCAGCGGGGGATTTTTAGGCGCAGCGCGAGCTGGCGGTCAGCGGGTTCGGTTCGCCGGGTGGGAGCGGTGCCAGTCGCGACCATTATTTCAGATGCGCTTTCACGGGGTGTTCGCGCTGCACATCGCGCTGCGGGATGAGATGACGTCGGCGGGTCGTGGCGCTGCCGTGGCGCCCCCGCCCGCGGCGACAGCGCGGTGGATTCACCGTTGGAGTGTTGCCGCGCCGTGTTGCGGCGCGGGAGCTGTGCTGTCCGACGATTTGTGACGTTTTTCTAACGTCGCCATCACCGATCAGTCATGCGCGACCGGTAAGGTCCCGGCTCGGTCCGGCTTGATCGCCGACAAGAGGAGTGAGAGATCATGTCCAAGTTCCGCCGCCTGGCCATTGCCTGCGCCCTGTTTGCGACCCCCGCCGTCCACGCTATTGAACTTACCCCGATCGGCCGCTACGAGACGGGCGTATTTGCCGCAGGCGCGGCCGAGATCAGCGCCTTCGATGCTGGGAGCAAGCGGCTGTTCTTCGTCAACGCCGACAGCCGCAGCGTCACCATCCTCGACCTTGCCGATCCTGGCACGCCGGCGCTGGTGAGAGAGCTCGACATCCAGGCCCTGTTCGGCGATGCCAATTTCACCGCTTCACCGAACAGCGTGGCGATTCACAGCGGGCTGGTCGCGGTGGCCGTGGAGCGCGTTAATAAGAAGGGCGAGCAGAAAGAGGGCCGTATCGGGTTCTTCGACACCAGCGGGCAGCTGCTGGCGACGGCCGTCGCCGGCGCGCTGCCGGATATGGTCACTTTCACCCCGGATGGCCGGCGCGTGCTCGCCGCCAATGAGGGTGAGCCGAACGCCGACTACAGCGTTGATCCGCAGGGATCGGTTACGCTGGTGGATGTGACCGCGTTGCGGGCCTCGGGCACGCTCGCGGCCAGCGCCACGCAGCAGATTACCTTCAGCAAATTCAACAATCAGCTCGCCAGCCTGCGCGCGGCCGGCGTGCGGATCTACGGCCCCGGTGCGACCGTCGCGCAGGATCTCGAGCCCGAATACATCGCCATATCGCCCGACGGGCAGACCGCCTACGTGTCCTGCCAGGAGAACAACGCCGTGGTGACGATCGACATCGCCCGGGCCAAGGCGCTGCAAGTGCTTCCGCTCGGCTACAAGGACTGGTCGCAGTCGGCGCTCGATGCCAGCGATCGGGACGGTGCCATCAATATCCGGGCCTGGCCGGTCTTCGGCATGTACGAGCCCGACGGCCTCGCCGCCTACCAGTCGGCCGGCAGCACGTATCTCGTCACGGCCAACGAGGGTGACGCCCGGGACTATGACACCTTTGCCGAAGAGGTGCGCGTGCGCGACCTGGTGCTCGATCCGACCGCCTTCCCGAACGCCTCGACCCTGCGCAACAACGCAAATCTCGGCCGGCTCAACGTCACCGTCACCCGCGGTGACACCGACGGCGACGGGGATTTCGATGAGATCTACGCGCTCGGTGGCCGGTCGTTCTCGATCTGGCAGGTCAACAGCGGTCTGACGCGAGTGTTCGACAGCGGCGATGATTTTGAGCGGATCACGGCAGCCGCGAATCCCGCCGGGTTCAACAGCGACAACCAGTCTAATGCCTCGTTCGACACGCGCAGCGACAACAAGGGCCCGGAGCCGGAGGGTCTCGCGCTCGGCGTCATCGACGGGAAGACCTACGCGTTCATCGGCCTCGAGCGCATCGGCGGCGTAATCGCTTATGACATCAGCGTGCCGGCTGCGCCCGTGTTCCAGCAGTACGTCAACACGCGCGATTTCAGCGGCGATACGCAAGCCGGCACCGCCGGCGACCTCGGGCCGGAAGGCCTGGAGTTCGTGCCGGCCGCCGCCAGTCCGACCGGCAAGCCGCTCCTGATCGTCGCCAACGAGATCAGCGGCTCCGTGGTTATCTTCGAGATCGAGTAAGACCGAACCCGTCTCAGCTATTCCGCATCGACATCGAACCGTCCGAGCGCGGCGGGGGAAAGGTCCGGATCCTCGCCAGCATTGGGGATCCGCAGATCATCGGGAGGATTCCGGCGCACCTGTTCTAGCCCACGCTGGGCTGACGCCAAGGGCAATGGCTTTTACGCCTGGGCGGTGCACTCCGGTGATATTGACGCGGTTCCGGTACCGGCAGCGGTGTGGATGCCGGGTTCGGCACTGAGTGAGCTGGGGCTGCTGCGGCGGAAGATCGCGACCGGGACCGGGGCGTAGGGGCTTCGGCCGTTAGGTCCTTTGGGGGGTGCCGGGGTGTCCGCCCGGCGGGTTCTGAGCGGGGACAGGCTTACGCCTGTCCCCCCTGTCGTTATGGCGCGCTACGAGCACGTGCCGATCTATAAGCAGGCGCTGGCTGTGGCGCTGCACTTCGAGAAAGTCGTCGCGGGATTCAGCCGCTACCACAAGTCCGATGCCCAGTCCGGGAATTTGGCTTAAATAATGCAGATGGCATGAGCAGCCTCATCCACCAGCAGCCGGTTGCCCACACCGTCGGCCGCCGCCAGGCGCGCGAGGGCCAGCCGCTTACCGCTGCGGATCGCGAGGCGATGGCCCGCATGGCGCAGTACGTCACCAGGGTGCCATATGGCGTTTTCAGGTACCGCTCCCAGGCGGAGATGGAAGCCGATCGCCCGAGCTGACCATCGAAGCTGTGGTGGCCAAAGCCGCCCGCCGCTGGATTGCCGCCCGGTCGAAACTGCCCGACCATGCGGCGGCAGAACTCGCGGCGGAGCCGGACGTCTTTGCCACCGACAAGTTCTACGCCGCGACGATGGACCTGGATGGCGTCACCTCCGCCTGCTCGATCTCGCCGGGCTTCTCAAGTCCAAGCAGGGGCTGCGGCGGGAAGACCAGATGGATGCGGCTGTGCTGAATGAAGTGACTTAGTGAAAGTATCCGCAGAATCGGGCTAGAACCTCCCGGCGGGACGCTCTGGGCGGAAATCCGTTACCAGAAGGAGCTGAAGTCGAACCGCGCCGGCGTGCGTTGCCGGGTGGTCGAAGGCGAGTTCTACGATCCGCCGCGGCGGCGCTACATCAATCGGCGCAGAGATCCCGGTACAAGGCGTAGTGCTGTTCGACCGACTTCTCCAGCGTGAACTCGCTGGCCAGTCGCTGGCGGGCCGCCGCGCCCATGGTGCGATTGCGTGTGCGGTCGTGGCAAAGTCGCGCGATTGCATCGGCAAGCGGCTGCGGTTCGCCGGGCGGCACGACCAGTCCGGACTCGCCGTCCACAATGAGTTCCGGGCTGCCACCGGTGCGCGTGACGATGGGCGTCACGCCAAGTGCCATGGACTCGATGACGGTCTTCGGCAGGCCTTCGCGCTTGATCGCCGGCAGCACCGTGGCATCGCATGCGGCGACGAACTCGAGCGCATCCTCGCGATGGCCGAGCAGGCGGCAGCGTTCGCGCACCGCGTGGCCGGCGAACAGTTCCGCCAGCGGAATATCTTCCATGCCGCGGCCCACCAGCAGGAAATAAACAGGCAGTTCGGGCGGCAGCCGCCGGGCGGCCTCGATCAGCACCGGCACGCCCTTGCGCGGGCGGTTGTTGGCGACGCAGCAGACCAGGAACGCATCGTCCGGCACGTTCAGCCCGGCACGCGGCTTCGCTTTCGTGCCTTCGTACCAGCGAATGTCGTGACCCTTGTAGATCGTGATTGCCTTCGCCGGATCGGCGAGTTGCATCCGCAGGTCATCGCGCACCGCGTTCGACACGCACACGATCTTGTCCACCCGCGGGTGCAGGTGCGTGAGGTAACACGTCGGGTCGAACCGCGAGATGTTGCCGGTCTGGCCGCGGTAGGTGACGACTTTCACCGGCAGTCCGGACGCCGCCCAGACGCCATTGGCAATAGCCTTGTTGTTGAAAAGGTGCAGCACCTGGTGGCCACCCTCGCGAAGCACGCGACGCATGGTGCGGATCGCCTGCCACGAGAGTTTCCGGCGTGGCAGAAAGTCGTGAACCGCGATGCCGCAGCCGGCCATGCGCTCGGCGTACCAGCAGTTGCGCGGCGTCATGACTTCGACGTCCACGCCGCGCTTTTTCAGGCCGATGAAAATCTCGGCTTCTGGCCGCACATTGTGCATCGGGCTGGCGTAGTTGCTGACGATCAGCGCCTTGATGGTCATGATCGGGCAAGCGTAGCATGAGCCCACTTCACCTTTCCGCCGATGGCGAATCCGCAGCGACAATCCACGGCCGATGTTCTGCTCATCCGGCCGAAAGGCTTCGGGCCCAATGTGCAGACCGCCGGCTCGAACGCGTTTCAGCAGCCACCGGCCAGCGGCGATGACGCAATCCAGGCGGGTGCGCTGCGGGAGTTCAATGACCTCGTCGCCGCGCTCGATAGGGCCGGTGTGCGCACACACGTCTTCGACGACACGGCCGCTCCGCGGAAGCCCGATGCGGTGTTTCCCAACAACTGGGTGACTTTTCACGACGACGGCACGGTGGTGCTTTACCCGCTGGCCGCTGCGAATCGCCGGCCGGAGCGGCGCCGCGACGTCATCGAGGCGCTGGGCGCGCAGCATGGCTTTCGCATCGAACGCGTGCTCGACCTGTCGCCACTCGAGGCGCGGAACGAGTTTCTCGAAGGCACGGGCAGTGTGGTGCTCGACCGGCCGAACCGCATCGCCTACGCGGCGCTCTCGTCCCGGACCACCGCCGAGGCGCTCCGTGCGTTTGCGTCACATCTGAACTACGAGGTCGTGGCCTTTGCGACGGCCGACGCATCGGGCCGCCCCGTCTATCACACCAATGTCGTGATGAGCATCGGCGAGCGCTTCGCAGTTATTTGCACAGAAGTGTTTTCGGATCGGCAGCAGCGCCGCCGCGCGCTGGAGAGTTTGCAGCAAGGCGGCCGCCGCGTGATCCCGATCAGCTTCGCCCAGATGGAGGCGTTCGCCGGCAACATCCTGCAGCTGAACACCGCTGCCGGGCAGCCGGTCATCGCCATGTCGGCGGCCGCGCGCGACGCGTTCACGCCGGAACAACTCGGGCTGCTGGCTGGTTTCGCCGAGTTGGTTGCGGTACCGCTGTCGACCATCGAGTCGGTGGGTGGCGGCAGCACGCGCTGCATGCTGGCCGAGGTGTTCCTGCCAGGAGCCTTGCGCTAGAGTGCCGGCATGAGTGACATGAATCTGGCCCTGGTCGATGCGGGCGTGTGCTATCACATCCGGCCACTCGATGCCGGTGCGCGGCTCCTCGAAGTGATCTGCCAGGTTCGCCGGCCCGATCCGGAGGGGCAGGTGCTGTCATTGCCAGCGTGGATCCCGGGCAGCTACATGATCCGCGATTTCGCCCGGCACTTCGTTGCCATGTCAGCGAGCTGCCAGGGGGCGTCCGTCGGGGTTCGCAAGCTCGACAAGACCACCTGGCGAGCCGCGCCGGTTGACGGCGAGCTCATCGTCCGAGCCGAAGTTTATGCCGCCGATCCATCGGCGCGGGGTGCCTGTCTCGACGCGCGGCAGGCGTTTTTCAATGGCAGCGCGGTGTTTCTGCGCGCGCACGGGCACGAACGGGAACGCTGCGTGGTGCACATCAGCCCGAACGATGATCCGTCGATGGCCGCGTGGCGGGTGGCGACGACACTCCGGCGGCTGACCGGCGACACCTGGGATTTCGGCGCCTTCGAGGCCAACGATTATGACGAGCTGATCGATCACCCGGTGCTGATGGGTGAGATCGCAATCGCCGAATTCACCGCTGCCGATGTTCCGCACGCCCTCGCCATTGCCGGCCGCCATGTCGCCGACCTCGAGTCCATCACGCGGGACCTGGCAGCGCTGTGCACCTGGCACATCGATTTTTTCGGCCGGCCGGCGCCGGTGACGCGTTATCTGTTCCTGCTGCGGCTGGCGGCGTCCGGGTTCGGCGGTCTGGAGCATCGGGCATCTTCCGCGCTTGTCTGTCGTCCGCGCGACCTGGTGGCGGTGGGCAAAGCGGCAGCCGGGCGTGACTACCGGCGTTTCCTCGGGCTTGCCAGCCATGAGTATTTCCATCTGTGGAATGTCAAGCGCATACGCCCGGCCGAGCTCGACGCCTGCAGTCTCGAACGGGAGGTTTACACCCGGCAGCTGTGGATCTTCGAAGGCATCACGTCCTATTACGATGACCTGGCATTGCTGCGCAGCGGGCTCATCACGGTGCCGGAGTACCTGGAACTGCTCGGCCGCACCCTGACGCAGGTTTATCGCACCGCCGGGCGGCGACGGCAGACGCTCGAAGAAGCGAGCTTCGACGCCTGGATCAAGTTCTATCGCCCGGACGAGAATACGCCGAATGCCCACGTCAGCTACTACGCCAAGGGCGCAATGGTGGCGCTGGCGCTCGATCTCGAGATTCGACTGCGCACCGAGGGCAAGCGCTCGCTCGACGATGTCATGCGGGTGCTGTGGCAGACGCACGGGCGCGATGGCGGGCAGCCGCTGCCGGAAGGCGCTTTCGAGGAGCTGGCCGGCGAAGTGTCCGGGCTCGACCTCGGGGATTTTTTCCGACAGAACGTGCGTAGCACCGTCGACCCGCCGGTGGGCATCCTGCTGGCGCAATTCGGCGTTCGGTTGCAGTTTCGTCCCGCCGAATCGGAAGCCGATGCCGGCGGTGTGCCCGGCCAGCGCGAGAATCGTCCACGGCCCTGGCTCGGCATCCGTACCCGCGCGGTGGAAGGCCGCCTGCGCGTCACGCATGTGATCGAGGGTGGTCCGGCGCAACGGGCTGGCCTGCACGCCGAAGACGAGGTGCTGGCCCTGAATGGCTGGCGCGTCGATGCCGAGAGTTTTCCGCAATGGCTGGATCGTCAGGCTGTGGGCGATCGAATCGAGCTGCACCTGTTTCGCGACGACTCGCTGGTGCAGGCGGTATTGCAGGTTGCCGAGGCGCCCCGGGATACCTGTTATCTGGCAATCGACGAGAACGCCGCCGATAGCGCTCTGGCCCGCCGACGCGCCTGGCTGGGGCCCGCCAGAGGCTAAAATAACCGTCTATTGATCGCTTGCGTTCGACATGCTTGAACTCGGCCTGACCGTACTCACCAGCTACCTGATCGGCTCGCTGAACGGCAGCCTCGTGCTGGGCAGGTTGCTCGGCGGCCCCGACGTGCGCAGCGCCGGCAGCGGCAATCCCGGCGGCACCAACGCATTGCGGGTGCGGGGCAAGTGGTTCGCGCTTTGGGTCATGGTGATCGATATCGGCAAAGGGTTTCTTGCGACTTCGTTTCTGCCGGGACTGGAAATCGCAGGTTTCGCCTCAGACCCGGCGGTATCCCGCACCTGGCTGACATTGGCCGCGGCAGGTGCGGTGGTGGTTGGCCATTGTTATCCGGTCTGGTTCGGCTTTGCCGGCGGCAAAGGCGCGGCCACCGCGGTTGGCGTGTTGATGACCCTCGGCCCGCAGCTTCTGCTGCTGGGGACGGTGGTCTGGGGTCTGGTACTCACCACCACGGGTTTCGTCGGTCTTGCCACCATAATTGCCGCGACGGTTCTGCCGCTGTTCGTCGCTTTGAAGGGACTACCCGATCAGGCGGAGCTGGCGATTTTCCTGGCGTTGCTTGCGGGCTTCATCATCTTTACTCATCGCGCAAACGTGCGGCGGATGTTGCGGCGGGAGGAAAACCGTATGTCCGGCGCGATGCTGCTGCGCCGTTCGCGATGAGCGCCGCCAGCGGGCTGCGCGAGCAGGTCATCCGGCGGCTTGCCGATGGCGAGGTGCATTCGGGCGCCGAAATTGCCGCTGGCCTCGGAATCTCGCGCAGCGCCGTCTGGAAGCACGTACGCCAGCTAGGCGAATTCGGCCTCGCGGTGCAGGCGGTGGCGGGGCTCGGCTATCGCCTGAATCAACCGCTTGAATTGCTCGAACGCGACCGGTTCATTGCCCGGCTCCACGCGCGCACGCTGGCTGCCATCGAGTCATTGGAGCTGGCCAGCGTCATTGATTCCACCAGCGCGCAACTGCTTGCGACGCCCGCGCCGGCTCCGGGCGCGTTGCGTGTCTGCTTCGCCGAATTCCAGACCCGAGGGCGCGGCCGTCGTGGGCGCCGCTGGCTGTCGCCTTACGGCTCCGGCATCTGCTTGTCGGTGAGCTGGTGCTTCGACCACTCGCCGCGCGACCTGCCCGCGCTGTCGCTGGCCGCCGGTGTGGCGGTACAACGGGCGCTCGTCGCGGCCGGAGCATCCGGGCTGATGCTCAAATGGCCGAACGATGTCGTACACGAGGGTAGAAAGCTCGCGGGCGTGCTCGTCGACGTTTCAGGAGAATCGGCCGGGCCGCTGATGGCCGTGATCGGCGTCGGCATCAATATGACCGTGCCTGCGGCACTGTTAGCGCAGGTCGGTAGCGACGGCAGCCTGGCACCGGTGGGGCTCGACCGGGCAGTCAGCGGTGCCGTGCCGAGCCGGCATATGCTGGCGGCGGGGCTGCTCGATGCCCTGTATGAAGCCCTGGTCAGTTTTTCCAGTTCCGGCTTTGAGCCATTCCTGAAAGACTGGCGCCGCTATGACGGCCTGGCCGGCCGTGCGGTAACGGTTACTTCGGGCGCCGAGCAGTTCTGCGGCGTCGCAGCCGGGATCTCACCCGTCGGGGCACTTCTGGTCCGGTGCGGCACGGAAGTTGCCGCGGTGCTCAGTGGCGAAGTGACGGTGCGGCCGGTCGCATGAAACTACTGCTCGACGTCGGCAACACGCGAGCCAAGTGGGCCTGGTTCGACGGCGGTTCGTTGCAGGGCACCGGCGAGACCTATCATCGCGACCGGGATTTCCGCGACGTCGCGGCTGCCCTGCCGCTGGCCGGGCCAAGGCCCGATGCAATAGTGGCTGCGAGCGTGGCGGCGCCGGAGGTAAATGCAGCATTCGCCGGGGCATTTCGCCGGCAATGGGGCCTCGACCTGGCATTTGCCGTGGCGGAGCGCAGTGCCTGTGGCGTCGAGAATGGTTACTCGGAACCGCGTCAGCTGGGTGTCGACCGCTGGCTTGCGCTGTTGGCCGCGCATCACCTGCATCGGGGCGCTGCTTGCGTGGTTGATGCCGGCACCGCTGTCACGGTGGATCTCGTGCACGCGGAGGGGCGGCACCAGGGAGGCTTCATCGTGCCCGGTCTGCGGCTGATGGAGGAGACGTTGCACCGCCAGACCGGTGGCATCGAACAGGCGGCCCGCTGGGTTACCGCACCGGGGGAGGCGGTCCCGGCGCCCGGGCAAAACACGACTGCCTGCGTGCGTAATGGCGCTTTGCTGGCCGTCAGCGGCCTGATACGGCATGGTTTAAGCGCGGCGCGCAGCGCGGGAACGCCGGCAGCGCTTGTGATCACGGGTGGTGATGCGCGGCGGCTGATACCTTCTCTGGCGGACTTGCGCCCTGACCATCGGCCGCTGCTGGTGCTCGAGGGGTTGGCGCTTCGGCATGGCGCTGATTGAGGCGGCGCGGCGGACGATGTCGATTCCGATCCGCAAGAGGGTTCGTCGTTGAGGAACCTGTTTCTGGGGCTGTTGCTGGCTAATCTGCTGGTCGCCGGCTGGCAGCTGTGGATCGTGCCGGACGAAGTTGCGGCGACGGTGCTCGAGGCCGGTGGCAAGGATGCCGAACTGGTGCTGGCATTGCCCGCCGTGGGCAATCAGCCCGCCCGGGTCGCCAAGGCACCAGGTCGCGATCAGGGCGCGGGGGGTGGCCGGTGTTACCGGATCGGACCGCTGGCCGATGCCGGCGTTGCGGATGCCGTGCGACGGCGTTTGCAGCGGGAAGGAATCACCGTTTCCCAGAACTCGGCGGAGGGCCAGATCTGGGTTGGCCATTGGGTTCAGATACCCAATGCCGGGACTCGCCAGCAGGCGGAGGCCACCGTCAGCCGACTCACCGCCGGCGGGCTGCCGGATGCCTATATTCTGGACACGGCTGGCACGATCTCGATCTCGCTTGGAGTGTTTCGTGACCGCCAGCGCGCCGAAAAGGTTGCCGCCGATGCGCGGCGCCTGGGTCTTCAGCCGCTGATATCTGATCGGCATCGCCCCGGCGTCCAGTACTGGCTGCTGGCGACGGTTCCGTCCGGTCGGCCTGCCGCGTTGCCAGATGTGGCAGGGGACTCCGGCCAGATTCTGCGCAGCGAACCGGTGCCGTGCGCCCCGGCGGGCATTGGCGGGGTGACCGCCGTTGACTAGAATTTCGCCACCCACCGCGTGGCTTTTCGGGCCTGTCCTCGTGCATTCATGCCGGCTTAGCTCAGTTGGTAGAGCAGCGGTTTTGTAAACCGCTGGTCGGGGGTTCGAGTCCCTCAGCCGGCACCATCGAACGAGACTGTTCCGTGTTGACACTGCGTGGTGCGGATCGGACAATATCGCGCTTTCGTCCGCGGAGGGGTACCCAAGCGGCCAACGGGGGCAGACTGTAAATCTGCTGGT
>CAYOFE010000081.1:0-13635 GCA_964403135.1 uncultured Chromatiaceae bacterium
GGCTCGGCGGCTGCCCCTACGCGCCCGGCGCAAGCGGCAACATCGTCACCGAGGACCTGGTGTTCATGCTCGACGCGATGGGGCTGCGCACCGGCATTGATCTGGAAAAACTGCTCGCGGTGCGCAACATCCTCGCCGATGCGCTTCCCGGCGAAGAGGTCTACGGATTCACGCCGGATGCGGGTCTGCCGAAGGGCTATGCGCCCGGCGGCTGGGGCATCGGAAAAAGACCACGGGGACAGGCTTAAGCCTGTCCCCGTGCCGTTTCGCCGCGGCCGTAGAGCAAGCTGGGGAGGGACCGCGGCTTCCTGGGGTTCAGTACTTGAAGTTCAGATCGAGCTGCAGGCGGTCGTAGTCCGTCTCATTGCCAGCGTTCTCGCCGATTTCATTGAGGAAATACGCCAGCGCCAGCCCGGTGCGATCGGTGAGCGCGTAGGTGCCGCGGAGCACGTGCCCGGTGGTGTCCGTACCGCCGCCGCCGAAATCCGAGTCGGTCCACAGACCAAACACCGCGTCCTTCTCGAGATCCTGGTAGGCGTAGCTCAAGTCCCAGGTCCCCCTGGCCTTCGCCTGGCCGAGCTGAAAACCCGCTGCCCAGCCGGTATCGAACTCGTCGGCGTCAGAGTTCTTCACGTAGTCTACGAACACGCTCGCGGGCCGGCCAAGCAGGCTGAACGCAAGTTCCGCGAAGCCCTCGATCTCATCATAGTCGTAGACGTAGCGGTTGCTGGCATCAACCGTATTTCCGAAGAACTTGGGTGACTTGCCGGAAACGACGTAAAACGCACCTTTGCCCGCGGTGTTGAAGCTGAAATATCCGGCGCCCGCGGTGAGCTTCAGGCCATCTGCCACCGCGAGGTTTACGCCGGCCTGTCCGCCCACGCCCCGCGCTTCCGTGCTGTCGCTATCGCTCTCGAGCCAGGTGCCAAGCGCGTTGGCGAAGAACATGCCATTCACATAGTTGATGCCGGCGCCTTCCGGATTGAGATCACCGTCCCAGAGCAAGGCATGCTTGCCGGGCCGGTAAACGTTGTTCTTGAACTTGCCGCCAACCAGGTTCAGGCCTTCGGCCGCAGTCCAATTGACGTAGGCGAGGTCGAGATAGATATCCTTGCGCGATCCGCCACCACCGAGAGTCTGATTGGTGGACACGGGGTCGCCGTCCTGCGCGGTGGCGATCCCAAGCCCCGCCTCGATACCGTCCTGCGGCTTCGCCACGAGCCCGGCACGGGCCCGGATGCGGTCGCGGTTGCGGTCCTCGTCCTTGTTCTGCTGGTCAATATTCTCGTAGCGCAGCCGGAAGTCGCCCTGCCAGGAAAGTTTATCTGGCCAGGTGGCCTTCGGCGCGGCGGCGCTCACCGTCGCAACCTGCTCTGCGGCCTTGGCGGCCTGCTGGCTGGCCGCCTGCGCGGCCTGCTGGCTTTGCGTCGCGGCCTGCTGGGTCTGCCGGTTAGCCTGCTCGAGCTCGGCGAGGCGCTGCGTCAGCGTCGCCAACTGCTGCTTGAGCGCCTGGAATTCAGCATCGCTGACCGCCGCGAATGCGGCTGGGCTCGTTAGCGCCAGAGTGGCGGTCACGACGGGTAACTTGGACTTCATCGCCTGTTTCCTCGGTTGCTTGTGAGGGTTAAAAAGACATGAACATCGTGATTCAGAAATGTTACGGCTATATGACATAAACGTAATCGGCTGTAATGGTCACTCAGGGTCGCGACTGGCGCCGCTCCCACGAGACGAAACCGGCTGGACGGGGCGCCGCGGTGGCAGGATCAGGCCCGGATGCGGGAACCGGCAAAGCCGCGATGCCAGGGTCGCGACTGGCGTCGCTCCCACGAGATGAAACCGGCTGGACGGGGCGCCGCGGTGGCAGGATCAGGCCCGGATGCGGGCGGCGAAAGCCGCCATGGTACGGGATGATATCCGCCCAGCGCTCAGCCAAACCGGCCGGTGACGTAGTCCTCGGTCAGCTTGTGCCCGGGGTTGGTAAAGATCTTGTTCGTCGCGTCCACCTCGATCAGGCGGCCGAGATGGAAATAGGCGGTACGCTTCGAAACGCGCGCGGCCTGCTGCATGGAGTGCGTGACGATGACGATTGCAAAGTTCTGCGACAGTTCGTCGATCAGGTCCTCTATGCGGGCAGTGGCAATCGGATCGAGCGCCGAACAGGGCTCGTCCATGAGGATCACTTCCGGGTTCACCGCGATGGTGCGCGCGATGCACAGCCGCTGCTGCTGGCCACCCGAAAGGCCGGTGCCTGGCTCGTCCAGGCGGTCCTTCACCTCGTTCAGCAGGCCTGCGCGCTCCAGGCTCTGGTAGACGATATCGTCGAGCTCGGCGCGGCTCGTCGCCAGACCGTGGATGCGTGGCCCGTATGCGACGTTCTCGTAGATCGACTTCGGGAACGGGTTCGGCTTCTGGAACACCATGCCGACGCGCGCCCGCAGCAGCACTACATCGGTGTCTTTCGCATAGATATCCCGTCCGTCGAGCCGCAGATCGCCGCTCACTCGGGCCGACTCGATCGTGTCGTTCATGCGGTTCAGGCAGCGGATGAACGTCGACTTGCCACAACCGGAGGGACCGATCAGCGCAATGACCTCGTTTCGGCCGATATCGAGACTCACGTCTTTCAGCGCATGGGTCTCGCCGTAATAAACGTTGCAGTCTCGCGCGGTAATAATCGGCTTGGCCGCCGTGATGGTGCCGATCGTCCGGTGCTGCTCCGATGCGGCGGGCTCGTTGGCGCGTACCGCCGCTTCGCGCGCATGGAGAATTTTCGGCTGCTCTGCCATCGACCCGCCGGGCCTTTCAAGGTCCTGTTTCCGTTGTGCGATTATCATAACGTGGAGCCTCCGGTCCCCGGGTGCCTTCTTGCCTACCAGCGGCGCTCGAAGCGGTTGCGCAGCCAAACGGCTAACGCGTTCATCAGCAGCAGGAACACCAGCAGCACGATGATCGCCGCCGAGGTCCGCTCGACGAATGCCCGTTCCGGGCTTTCGGCCCACAGGTACACCTGCACCGGCAGCGCCGTGGCCGGGTCGAGCGGCGTGCCTGGCACTTCCACGATGAATGCCACCATGCCCACCATCAGCAAGGGCGCCGATTCGCCGAGCGCACGGGCCATGCCGATGATGGCCCCGGTCAGCATGCCTGGCATCGCGATCGGCAACACGTGGTGAAACACCGCCTGCATCGGCGAGGCGCCAACGCCCAGTGCGGCTTCGCGCACCGACGGCGGCACCGATTTGATCGCTGCACGCGAGGCGATGATGACGACCGGCAACGTCATCAGCGTCAGCACCAGCCCGCCAACCAGCGGAGCGGAGCGCGGCAACTGAAAAAAGTTGATGAACACCGCCAGGCCCAGCAGGCCAAAGACGATCGAGGGCACTGCCGCCAGGTTGTTGATGTTGACTTCGACGAAGTCCACCCAGCGATTACGGGGTGCAAATTCCTCGAGGTAGATCGCGGCCGCCACGCCCAGCGGAAACGACAGCAGCAACGTCACGAGCAGCATGAAAAAGGACCCCTTGGTCGCACCCCAGATGCCGGCCTGCTCGGGCTCGCGTGAGTCGCCTGCCTTGAAAAACGTGGTGTTGAATTTCTGCTCGATGCGGCCCTCGGCCGCCAGCCGATCCACCCAGCCGATCTCCCGGTCCTTCAGGCGGCGCGAGTCCTCCGGCAAGGCGCGATCGATCTGGCCCTTGACCAGCATGTCCACCTCGTCATCCGCCGCAATCCACACGGCACGCTCGGTGCCAATCAGGCCCGGATCGGCAAGCACCATGTCGCGCAGCACAAATTCGCCCCCGGAACTCACCAGCGCATTGAGCGCCCGACGCTCCCGGCGCTCGGTGACGTCCGGAAACGTCCGCCCGAGCGCCACGCGGATCAGCTGCTGGTAATCGGCGGCGGCAATGACCTCGGGGTCGCGCCGTCCTTCAGGATCGATGAGGGCCGCATCGAAAAAGATATCGAGCCGAATCTCGGTCTGCCGGAACCCGGTCACTCCGGTGTGGACGATCGTAAACAACAGAAAGCCGAGAAAGCTTACAGCGAAAACCACGGCCGCGATGCCACAGGCACGGAACAGCCGCTCGCTGCGATAACGCCTGCCGAGACTCGCCTGGATGCGCCGGCGCGTGATCTCGCTGCCTTGCGGTGTCTTTGCCTGGTCGGCGACGCTCACTCGTACTGCTCCCGATATCTACGCACGACGTGCAGCGCGACCACATTGAGCGTCAGCGTCACAACGAACAGCACGAGCCCGAGCGCGAAGGCCGCCAGGGTCTTGGCGCTGTCGAATTCCTGGTCGCCGACGAGTAATGTCACGATCTGCACCGTCACCGTCGTCACGGACTGCAGCGGATTGGCGGTGAGGTTTGCCGCAAGCCCGGCGGCCATAACCACGATCATGGTCTCGCCGATCGCGCGCGACACTGCCAGCAGCAACCCGCCGACGATGCCAGGCAGCGCGGCGGGCAGCACAACCCGGCGAATGGTCTCGGAACGCGTCGCGCCAAGCGCCAGCGACCCGTCACGCATCGCCTGGGGTACCGCATTGATCACGTCGTCGGAGAGCGACGACACGAACGGGATGATCATCACGCCCATGACGAAGCCGGCCCCGAGGGCACTCTCGGATGCCACGTCGAGGCCGAGCGTCGCTCCCCCCTCGCGCAACAACGGCGCAACCGTCAGCGCGGCGAAATAGCCGTAGACCACGGTCGGCACGCCTGCGAGCAATTCCAGGGCCGGCTTGACCACGGAGCGCATCCGCCGGGGTGCATACTCCGACAGGTAGATCGCGATCATCAGGCCAACGGGGGCGGCAACCAGTATCGCGATGCCGGAGATCAACAGCGTACCGGTAAACAGCGGCACCGCGCCGAACGCCCCTGAGGATCCCACCTGGTCCGAGCGGATCGCCGTCTGCGGGCTCCACTCGAGGCCGAACAGGAATTCCGTGATACCGACCTGGCTGAAAAATCGCCCGGCTTCGAACACCACGGACAGCACGATGCCCACGGTGGTCAGTATCGCCACCATTGAGGCGCCGACGAGCCCCAGCCGCAGGACGCCCTCGACATGATTGCGGGCGCGCAGCTGCGGCCGGATACGCGTCCAGGCGAGGGCGCCGCCCGCCAGCGCAACCGCCAGCACGATGGCGGCCATCAACGAACGCGAGCTCTCTCGCGACGAGAGGAATATTGCCGCGGCGGGCCGCAACTCCGCCTGCCGTGCGGGATCGATGAACTGACCCCCGGCCAGGTTTTTGACGTCGTTCAGCACCAGGCCGAGCTCGGCCGGGGGAAGCGCCTTGTACCGCTCCGGCAGCGCGCCGGCCACCCGCTCCATCACGAGCGCATCGCTGAAAGCGAGCCATAACGCCAAGATCACAATAGCCGGCAATGCGGCCCAGATCGCCGCGTAGTATCCGTAGTAACTCGGCAGCGAATGCAGACTGCGAATGGCGCGATGACCACCCGCAGCGCCGATCGCGCGGGCACGGCCGATGGCGTAGCTGGCGAGCACCACTCCGGCGAGAATCAACAGCAGCGTTGGCAGTCGCATTGAGTCGTTCAGTTCCCGTAACGACACACGGCGGCCCCTGCGGGCCGCCGTCTGCCTCATTCAGCCGGCTGGTGTGCCAGCCGGAAAAATTGGCTCACGAACCGGCGCCTACAGGGCGCCCAGCGGCTCAAGACCCGCGGCGGCCTTCTGCACGGCGGCCAGCTCGTTCGCCGGCAGCGGGATGAGACCCTTATCGGCCAGGTAGCCGTTCTCGCCCATCGCCCTGCTGCTGGTGAATTCCGCCAGGTACTCGCGGATGCCGGGGATCGCCGCCACGTGGGCCTTCTTCACGTAGAAATACAACGGACGCGATACCGGGTACTTGCCCCCGGCGATGGACTCGAAGGTCGGCTCATACCCGTCCACGATGCTTCCCTGCACCGACTCGGCATTCTGATCGAGGAAGCTATAGCCGAACACGCCGAACGCGCTCGGATTGGACTTCAGCTTCTGCACGATGAGATTGTCGTTCTCGCCAGCTTCGATGAAGCGACCGTCTTCTCGCAGCGTGTGGCAGATCGCCTTGAACTTTGATTCGTCGTGATCTTTGATGGCCGCGATCCACTTGAAAGCCTTGCAACCACCTTCCATGGCGAGCTCGACAAACGCATCGCGGGTACCGGAGGTCGGTGGCGGCCCGAGCACTTCGATGGTCCTCGCGGGCAGCGCCGGATTGACCTCGCTCCACTTCTGGTAGGGATTGGGCACCAGGGTCTCGCTGCCCTTCGGGTCCGGAACCTGCTTGGCCAGCGCCAGGTAGATATCCTTGCGGGTCAGGCTGATGCGCGGAGCGCCGGTGGCGTTGGCGAACACGATGCCGTCGAAACCGATTTTGACCTCGACGATGTCCGTGACGCCGTTTTTCGCGCAATCGGCGACTTCCGTCGCCTTGATGCGGCGGGAACTGTTGGCTACATCCGGATGCTGCACGCCAACGCCGGCGCAGAACAGCTTGATGCCGCCGCCAGACCCCGTCGACTCGATCTTCGGCGTCTTGAACTTCGAGGTCTTGCCGAACTGCTCGGCAACGACCGTTGCAAATGGATACACCGTGGAGGAACCCACGATGCTGATGTAATCACGAGCCGCCTGGCTGTACGCCAGCGAAACATACAGCACAGTCGCCGCCAGACCCGCGCCAAGCACGGTCTTCATCTCTTTCCTGTACACGGTAGTCTCCGCTTCGATCGGTGTTGACACGCAGGCGCAGTGTATGGCCAGTATGTTAAGGATTTATTTCAGACCAGCCGTGCGAGCCTTCAATCGGACTTGATTTCCTGCCTTACCGCGGCGGCACCGCCGAGATGGCGGATGTCCCGGCCGTGCACCAGGTAGACCACGTATTCGGCGACGTTCTTGGCATGATCGCCGATGCGCTCCAGAGCGCGCGCCGTCCATGCCACGTCGAGAAACCGCCGGATCGTGCGTGGATCCTCCATCATCAGGCTGATGCACTGCCGGCTGATCATGTCGTACTGCTCGTCGACGAGCTTGTCCTCCTCGACCACCGCCAAAGCATCGTTGGCATCGAGCCGGGAGAAAGCGTCCAGGGCGTCGTGAAGCATTTCCTGCACGTGCTCGGCCAGCATCCGCAGCTCGTGAAAATGCTCGCGGGACCGGGTCTCGGTCGCCAGGTGCGCGGCCAGCAGGGCGATCTTGCGCGCCTCGTCGCCGATGCGCTCCAGGTCGGTGATAGCCTTGATCACCGCGATGATCAGCCGCAGGTCGCCGGCCGTCGGCCCGCGCGTGGCGAGAATCTGCTGGCACTGCTCGTCTATCGCAACTTCCATGCGGTTGATCTTGTAGTCCTCGGCGGCTACCCGCAGTGCCATCTCGCTGTCACCCGAGACAATCGCGCCGATCGCGGTATCGAGGTGCTGCTCCACCATGCCGCCCATGCGCAACACCTCACTGCGCAGCGCATCGAGCTCCTCGTTGAAACGACGGGAGATGTGGTGGCTGAAACTCTCGGAGTTTTCCATGAATGCCTCGCTTGGCCAGGCACGACCTGATGTCGTGCCTGCCGTCAGGATAGTGCAATCCGGCGGCGCGGGAAATGACAGGTGAAGGTGCTGCCGGCACCAATCTGGCTGGCGACCTCGAGCTCCGCCTCATGGCGCCGCAGCGCGTGCTTGACGATCGCGAGCCCCAGGCCAGTACCGCCTTTCTGCCGGGCGCGCCCACTGTCCGTACGGTAGAAGCGCTCCGTGATGCGGGGTATTTCGTCGGCCGCGATGCCGATTCCGGTGTCCGCCACGGCAAGATGTCCGCCTTCCTCGTCGGTGCTCCAGCTAATCACCACCGAGCCTTCACGCGGCGTATAGCGCACGGCATTCGACACGAGGTTCGACACGACCGACTGGATTTCGCTGGCCTCCCCAAGCAACCGGGCAGTGCTCTCCAGGCGGACCTCCACGCGCTCGGGGTGACCCGGCACGGCCAGCGCCTCCTTGCGCGCCATTTCGAGAACGGCCGCCATATCCACAGCGTGATCGAGGGACGATGGCGCGGCCACTTCGAGCCGCGACAGCTCGAGCAGATCGTCGAGCAGCTGGCGCATGCGCTCGGCCTGCACGCGCATTTCCTGTACGGGTTGGCGCCACACCGCAGGCGCGGATTCGTCCTCGCTCAACGAATCAAGGTATCCCGCGATGACCGTCAACGGCGTACGCAGCTCGTGTGAAGCGTTGGCGACGAAGTCGCGACGAATGCGCTCGGTGCGCACCGCTGCGGTAATGTCGCGTACCAGCAGCAGGCGCTGCTCCGGGCCATAGGGAATGAGCAGACAGGAGATATGCTGGTCCCCGCCTGCAGGGGCCGGAATCTCGACGCTCTGGTGATACTCGCCTTTTTCCATATAGGCGACGAAATTCGGATGACGAATCAGGTTTTCGATGCGCTGCCCGCGGTCGCGGCGCTTCTTTAACCCAAGAAGCCGGCGTGCGGCGGCGTTGTAGGTGACGATTTCGTGGCGCGCATTGAGCACGACGCCACCGTCGGGAAAAGCCTGCGCCGATGCCCGCAACTCCCTGACCAGTTGGCGCCAGCGCCGCCGGCGCCGCCGCGAGCGTTCCTGGATGAAGTCGATGCGAGCGAATACCTGTGGCCACACGCCGCGGCCATCCGGCATGGCGTCAATCCGGCCAGTCCGCAGCCACTCGTCCAGCCGCCAGAGATTGAATTGCTGCCAGGCCAGCAGTGCGAGCGCCATAGCGAGCGCGCCGACCAGAACCTCGTCGTAGAGCCAGCCGACGAGACCACCAGCCACCACCAGACCGAGGTGGCGCAGCAACATCGCGATCCACGGCCGGGGCATCTCAACCCGCCGAAAGCCGGTAGCCCGCGCCCCTGACGGTATGCACGTAACCGTCCACGCCGTACGGCTCGAGCGCCTGCCTCAGGCGGCGTACATGCACGTCCACGGTGCGCTCTTCCACGTACACGTTCTGGCCCCAGACTTTGTCGAGCAACTGTCCGCGGCTGTACACGCGCTCGGGATTCTGCAGCAGGAATTTCAGCAGCCGGTACTCGGTCGGCCCGAGGCTTACTTCCGAGGTGCCGACCCAGACGCGGTGGCTGGCCGGATCGAGGCGCAGGCTGCCCGCCTCGATCACCGTTTCGTCATCGGGCCCGGCCCGGCGCAGCACGGCGTTGATGCGGGCGAGCAGTTCGCGGGGCGAGAACGGCTTGGTGATGTAGTCGTCGGCGCCACCCTCGAGCCCAAGCACCTTGTCGGATTCCTGGGCACGCGCGGTCAGCATGATCACGGGGAGGTCCCGATTAGCCTCGTCACGGCGCAGCGCCCGAGTCAGCTCCAGGCCACTGGCATCGGGCAACATCCAGTCCACCAGCACCAGGTCCGGCCGGGAGTCCGCGATGCGCACCCGCGCAGTCGAATAGTCGCCCGCCTCATCGACCTCGAAACCGGCGCGCGTGAGGTTAAACGCAATCATTTGCCGGATAGCCGCCTCGTCTTCGACGATCAGAACTTTGCGAACACCCATCGGAGCAGCCTGCAGGGACACAGAGCGATTACAACAGGCTTTTATTACAAAGCCGTTACGGCTTCAACAGCGGCCGGCAAAAATATCGTCCGCACACAAAGGCCTGCGCGCAGATGCGTCGAGACCTGCCGCAGGCGCGTCTCAGTCCAGGCGGTAACCGAAGCCGCGCACCGTCTGCAGCAGATCGGCGCAACCATGCGGCGTAAGCGCCGCCCGCAACCGGCGCACGTGCACGTCGACGGTACGCTCGCCGATGCCCTTGCGTCGGTTCCAGACCCGGGTGAGCAGCTGCTTGCGGCCAATGACGCGGCCACGGTTTTCCATCAGGAACGAGAGCAGGCGGAACTCGACGGGAGCAAGCTCGATTTCCGCGGCATCTACCGTGACACGGTGGCTGATGCGGTCCAGCCTGAGCGGTCCGATCTGCAGGACCTCGCGCAGCGGCACCGAGTTAGGCCGGCGCAGCACCGCGTTCAGGCGCGCGATGAACTCCTCAGCCTTCACGGGCTTGACCAGGTAGTCATCTACCCCGAGGTCCAGCGCCGCAGCAATATCGCGCGGCTCGTCACGGTGCGACACTATCAGGATCCGCGCCCCTGCGGTGCGCGGATTGCCCCGCAGGAATTCAGCCACGTCGAGCCCGTTGGCGTCGGTCAGTACCCACTCGGTGATCACCGCATCGAAGGCCGAGTGCTCGGCCAGGCGAAGTGCCTCGGCGAAATTGCCGGCGCAGACCGTCTCGTGACCAGACTCGCGCAACTGGCGACTGATCCAGCAGCAGTCTTCCGCACTGCCGTCTACTAACAATACTCGGGCCACGAACCGGCCTCAGGCACACTGATTACCGCCTACCATAGGAAGCGAGCCGTTACAGCCACGTTACGCCGGCATTTCCGCGCTGTTACGTGCGCCAGCCGGGAGTTGCCCACGCGACTTGGTATGATCCTGCGCCGGGCAGCAGAGCGGAGAGACTGGCCAAATGCCGAAGAGCGACAAGCGCGGGCTGGCGCGGATTGCGGCCGCCGCAGGATTCTCGATCGCAGGGTTACAGGCCGCGCTGCGGCATGAGGAGGCATTCCGCCAGGAGGCGGTACTTGCGCTGGTGCTGGTGCCGGCTGCCTTCTGGCTCGGCCGCGATGCGCCCGAGCGCATTCTGCTGGCCGGTTCGTGCCTGCTGGTACTGATCGTGGAACTGCTGAACTCCGGCATCGAGGCCGTCGTCGATCGCATCGGCCACGATCACCACGAGCTTTCCGCCCAGGCGAAGGACATGGGTTCGGCCGCCGTGTTGCTCAGCCTGCTGCTCGCCGGCGGCACCTGGGCGCTGATCGCCTGGCAGCGCATCGCTGCCATCTGACTCGGACGGGAATCAGAGCAGCGACGGGCCCGCAACTGCAAGGCTCGCCAGTGCCAGAACGCTACCCACGAGGGCGCCGGCCAGCACATCGGTCGGATAGTGCAGACCGAGCACCACCCTCGATGCCGCCACGCTCAGCGTAAATGGCAGGGTAACCACCAGCAGTCCGGGCAGGTAGTGCGCCAGCATTACACTAAAGGCGACAGCATGCAGGGTGTGGCCCGACGGAAAACTGTAGCGGTCCAGCGGCTTCGTGATAGCGGTGACACCGCGCTGGGCGGCGAAAGGGCGCTCACGGGTGAGCAAGTTCTTCGCAGCGCGATAGATCAGCACACCGAGCAGCGCGGTGAGGCCCATGTGCAGGCTCGGCAGCAGGGCCTTCGGCCCGAGGACCAGCGGCAGCAGCGCCAGCATCGCGTACCACAGCGGACCATCGCCCAGCCGGCTCACCGCCATGAAGTACGCGCGAATCATCGGGTTCGCAGCCACCGCATTGCATCGCCGGCAGACCCCGGCTTCCCACACATCGAGCCGCGCAAAGGGCGCAGCAACGGTGATTTCACGCGCGCGTTCCACGATGATCCTCCTTGACCACTGTTCGCACGCCATCATCGCCCTGCCTGATGACAAAGGCTTGATGGTTCCTTGAAACTTTCGTGACAGGGCCCCTGTCACACGATTGCAACACGGGGGAAACGGCCATTTCACATGCATGCGCCACCCTGGCCGCATGCGCATCGCGATCGTCACGGACGCCTGGAAGCCGCAGGTGAACGGCGTCGTGACCACACTTAGCCGCACCGCCGAAACGCTCGCCAATAGCGGGCACGAGGTGCTGGTGGTCGGACCCGACGGCGTGCCGACATTCCCCTGCCCCACCTACCCCGAGATCCGACTCGCCTGGCGTCCGCGGCGCAAGCTGGCGCGGCGCCTCGATGCATTCGACGCCGAACGCATCCACATCGCGACCGAGGGCCCGCTCGGCCTGGCTGCCCGCGCGTACTGCCAGGATCGGGGCCTGCAGTTCACCACCTCGTACCACACGCAGTTCCCGCAGTACGTGCGGGCGCGCGCGCCGATTCCGCTTGCGGTGACCTATGCGTTCCTGCGTTGGTTCCACGCTGGGGCGCGGCGCACGCTGGTCTCCACGCGCAGCCAGCGGCTGGAACTGGAGCGGCGCGGTTTCCGCAATCTCGCCGCCTGGGGGCGCGGCGTGGACACCGACCTGTTCAGGCCGGGCGACCGCAGCCTTTTAAGTGACTCGCGGCCGATCTGGATCTACGCCGGGCGCGTTGCGGTCGAAAAGTCCATCGAGGACTTCCTCACCCTGGACCTGCCCGGCACGAAATACGTGGTTGGCGACGGGCCGGCACGCACCGAACTGGAGCGGCGCTACAGCGCAACACGCTTCACCGGCTACCGATTCGGGGCCGACCTGGCGGCCCTGCTCGGCGCTGCTGACGTATTCGTGTTCCCGAGCCGCACCGACACCTTCGGCATTGTCATGCTCGAGGCCATGGCCTGCGGGCTGCCGATTGCCGCATATCCGGTGAATGGCCCGCTCGACGTGGTCGAAGAAGGGGTCACCGGGGCGCTGCGCCCGGACCTCGGGGCGGCGGCGCTCGCCGCACTGGCGCTCGACGGACGGCGCTGCCGGGAGACCGCGCTGCGATACTCATGGACCCGCGCCACGCAACAGTTCCTCGATCACCTCGTGCCGGCACGAAATGCGACAAATTCGTCATATATCTGACGCCAGCCGGTAACACAGCGTCTCCATACTGGCGCACACCCGAAGTCCCCGCCACCCGGCGCAATACGCGGACAGAATGGAGAAAATGGCTTGAAAACCCGCACGCTTCAATCGCTCATCGGTACTCTTGTCTTGTTCGGCATCGGCGCCGTGCAGGCCTCCATCATCACGACCGACCAGGCCGGTGGCTCCGAGGTGCTGCTGAACCTGGTCAACACGGTGGACAGTTCCAGCTATACGCTGGATCTCGGCGTCAAGCTGGCGGACGTGAACAACGGCGACGTGTTCCCGCTCGACGGAGGCGCCAGCGCGTTCATCAACGGCGCGGGCATCGGTAACATCCGCTTCGCGATCATCGCCGCCGATGTTAATGCCAGGCAGTTCGTGACCAGTTCTGCTGACCCGAATTTTCTCGCTGCGGCGGTCGGCAATGCCCTGCGCGGAACCTGGACCAACTCGATCAACGAGTTGATCCTGAACATCAATGCCGGCGATGCCTCGCCGGGCGGCACCAACAACGGCTACGGTCCGATCGCCGCCGGGCCCTCGCCGAACTACGTGGGTGGCGGCCACGACGTATGGCAAGGCTCAGTGAGCAATACGGGCGCCGCATCAGACCCTATCAACATTTACCTCGTGACCTTCGGCACGAGTCTTCTCGCCAATGCCACCAAGGCGTTGCTCGTGACCGAGCCGGCAACTCTCAGCTCGTCGTCGCTGACGATCGGCAGCGGTGGTGGTGGCGGCGGAGGTCCGGGTCCAGGTGACGATACGATTACCGGCACGAGCGGCAACGACCTGCTCAACGGTCTGGCCGGCGCCGACACCATGATCGGGCTCGCCGGCAACGATACGTATGTCGTCGACAACAGCGGCGATCTTGTCATCGAAGCGCCCGGCGAGGGCACCGACACGGTGAAATCCGTGATTACTTATACGCTGCCGGGCAA
>CAYOFE010000082.1:0-11789 GCA_964403135.1 uncultured Chromatiaceae bacterium
AGGCGCGAATTCCCTGCCCACGAAGTCAAAACCGCGCGCGAGATGGGCTGGGAAATCGTCGCGGCCGTTCCGCGCGCCGGCCGCATCGAGGCCGTCGCCACCACCGGGTGGATCGGCTTCAAGGACGATGTGGTAATCCGCGTTGCGGCCGGCGAACCGAACCAGTCGCTGGTGGATATCCGGTCGAAGTCGCGGGTCGGCCGCGGCGATGCCGGCATGAATGCGAGCCGCATTCGCGAATTCCGCGAACGGCTGACCAGCGTGAAGTGAGCGGGCGCGATGCCGGATGACGTGATCAGCCCGATGGTCGAGGACTTCCTCGGCCTGCTGATCACCGCCGGAGATTACGCGCTTGCCATCCAGCCGCAGGTGGCGGGGCCGACCCAGAAAAACGGCCACAACGCCTGGGTCAGCGCTCTCACGCACGCGGATCTTTCAGTGCAGAATTTTTTCGAGGTGGCGCTTCTCGCGCGCTATCCGCAAATCCGCTTCTTCGGCGAGGAGCACGCCAGTTCGTTCAACCAGCGCTACTTTCCCGCCGGCGCCGAAATTTCCGTGCACCTCGACCCGATTAACGGCACCTTTCTTTACAAGAACCAGCGCCCGGGCTGGGACATCCTTGTCAGCATCGCACACCAGCGCCGCCTGGTCGCTGCCGTGAGCTACCTGCCCTCGAGCGGGCGTTTCTATCTCGCCATCGAGGGGCGCGGGGCCCTCACTGGCGATCGCCGCCGGCCGCGGCTGCAGGATTTCTGGCCGCTGCGCACCCGGCCCGGAAGCCGCAATTGCCTCACCTACCAGGCGCCGGAAGTGAACCAGCGGCTGCGGCCCGACTTCGCCTGCTACGACATCGTCGCCGACGACGATCCGGCGCGTGGGCTCGACAATCTGAACGAGTTCTTCAGCGGCAAGCTCGCGGCGTTTGCCTGCAGAAAAGGCGAGTGCCTGGACTGGGGCGCAGCGGCGTTTATCGCGGTGGCCGCCGGTGGCAAGGCATCGCGCCTCGACGGTGCCCCGCTCGGCATCTTCGCGGATTTCGATCCGCAGGACACCGTGGATTTGCTGGTCGCGACCGATCCGACCACGCACGCGGAGATCATGGAGCGCCTGGCGCGCTTCCAGGCCTGATCGGCCCAAGGATTATGGGAGCAACGCAGGTCGCGACTCGCGTCGCTCCCACAGCCGTGCGTGCCTTTTCGTCACAAGCCGGGCGGCGGGCGGAAGCCGCCGGTAAGCTGCTCGATCAACTCGGCGAACGCGAGCACGGTGTAATCGCCGAGATACGGGCCGATGATCTGCACACCGACGGGCATGCCCTGTGCGTCGCGGCCGGCCGGCACCACCGCCGCCGGCAAGTAGCTCGCCGTCGCCAAGCCGCACCAGAACGACTGCTGCATGTACGCGTACTCGCGGCCACGCAGCCGGACGATGCGTTGCTCGAACGGCCGATGGTCGTGCGGCATGGCCGCGGTCGGCGACACCGGCGTCACCAGCACATCGAACCTCGTGAAAAAATCCGCCCACGCCCGCCGGTAGTGTTCGCGCCGCTCCACGGCCGCCAGCCAGTCGCGATGGCTCTGCGTCACGGCCGCCGGCATCAGCGTGAGCGGCGTCCAGTCCTCGCCCGGCTCACCGCGCCGGGCAGCCACAGCGAATGTGCGATACATCGGCTCGGGAAAATTCGCACTCATTTCACCGTACATCATCCACAGGAAATCGCGGAAATACGCCCGTGGCCGGAATCGCGGGCGGGCCTCGCCCGCTACCGCAATGCCGGCGCCACGCAACTGCTCTACCACGCGAGACAGCGCTGCGGCCACACCCTCGTCGACCGGGCATTCGCCATCGTCAGCCCACGCGGCAACGCGCATTGCGTGTGCCGGGCGGGCAGGATGCGCCAGGTCAGGCCGCCCGGCGATGACGCCGAACAGCAGCCGGACGTCAGCTATCGCTCGCGCCATCGGGCCCACGACGCTGAGATCGTGCACGCGCAGCTGCCCGGGCGGCACCGACATCACTCCTGCCACCGGAACGACGCCATAACTTGGCTTCAGCGCGCACACGCCGCAGGCGTGCGCCGGCACGCGCAGCGAACCGGCGAGATCCGTGCCGATCTCCGCGTGCGTCATGCCGGTCGCGAGCGCCACGGCCGCACCGCCGCTCGATCCGCCTGGCGTGCGCTCGGGATTCCACGGGTTACGCGTAACGCCGAAGACCTCGTTAAAGGTCTGCAGGTCCAGTGAATACAGCGGCACATTGGTCTTGCCGAGCGGAATTGCCCCGGCATCGAGCAGACGCTGCACGGCCAGCGCACTGACGGTCGGCCGGTAATCGCGCTGCGCCGGTGCGCCGTTCACCGCGGGAAATCCTGCGACTTCGAAAACGTCCTTGAAGGTCATCGGCAGGCCGTGCAGCGGACCCGCGGTTTTGCCGGCGCGCAGCGCCCGATCGGCCTGGCGCGCCCGTTCGAGTGCGTGATCGGCATCAAGCGCGATCACCGCGTTGAGAGCCGGATTGTGGCGGGCGATGCGCTCCAGGCACTGCGCGACCAGCGCTTCGCTGCTGATGCGCCCGATGCGCAGATCGCCGATCAGTCGACTGGCGGTGGGAAACACGACGGCCTGTCCGCGGCCCGCCGTCTAGCTTTCGGCCAGAAAGTACAATGCGATGACTTCGGCAACGCAGGCGGCCTTAGCCTGGCCCTCGATCTCGAGCGTGTTCTCGAGAATCACCTGCAGCGCGCCGGCCCGCTTTTGCGCCTGCAACAGCACGCTGTGCAGGCGCACGCGGCTGCCCACCGGCACCGGGTTCTTGAAGCGCACCTTGTTGAGGCCGTAGTTGATTGCGCGCTGCAGTGTAGGCATCTCGACCAGCGTATCCATCAACGCCGGCATCAGCGACAGCAGCAGATAGCCGTGCGCAATCGTGGCTCCGTTCGGCATTTCGCGCTTCGCGCGCTCCACATCGACGTGAATCCACTGGTGATCGTCAGTGGCCTCGGCGAACTGGTTGATCCGCGGCTGGTCCACCAGCACCCAGTCGGAAACGCCGATTTCCTGGCCGATCAGCGCCTTTGCGTCCTCGATGGTCCTGACGACTCGCTTCATGCTGACGATCACCCTGCTTTTGACCTGCGCTCGCCCGCGGCGGAAAGCTGCGGCGCTCCGCCGGAATGGACTTGCCTGAAATCCGCCATGCGTGGGCCTGATTGCGCCCGTATCATAGCGCACGGCCATCGCGTCCCGGCCTCGCGCACTATGACCAGCAAGGATGACAAGCTTCCCGGTTCGAGCTCCGCACTCGCGCCGCTGCAACGGCCCGTGTTCCGGGCTTTGTGGCTGGCGCTGATTGTATCGAGTCTCGGGTCGTTCATGCACGATGTCGGGGCCGCCTGGCTCATGGCTACCCTGGCGCCGAATCCGATCATGGTCTCGCTGGTGCAGGCGGCGGCACTCGCGCCGGTGTTCCTGCTGACGCTGCCGGCCGGGGCGTTTGCCGACATCCTCGACCGGCGCCGCTACGTGCTGACCGCCCAGACCTGGCTGATGTGCGTAGCCGGCCTGCTCGGCATCCTCACGCTGTCGGGCCAGACCACCGAAGGTGCGCTGCTCGCCCTGACCTTCGCGATGGGGTGTGGTACGGCCATGCTCATGCCGGCGTTCGCCGCAATGATCCCGGACCTGGTGCCGACCTCCGAGCTCACCGCCGCGGTGACGCTGAATTCGATCGCCTTCAACGTGACGCGCGCCGTCGGCCCGGCGATTGCCGGAGGCGTCGTGGCCATGCTCGGGCCCGGTGTGGTGTTCGTGCTGAACGCGGTCAGCTTCACCGCCGTAATGTGGGTAATCTGGCGCTGGCGCTACACACGCTTGCCGAGCAACCTGCCGGGCGAACGTTTTCTTGCCTCGATCCGTGGTGGCCTGCGCTATGCGCGCCAGGCTACCTCCCTGCACGTGATCCTGGCGCGGGGAGTGGCCGTGTTCATGTGTATGAGCGCGCCGATGGCATTCCTGCCCCTGGTCGTGAAGACCGAACTGAACGCAGGACCCGAGGTCTATGGGATTCTGCTCGGCTGCGTCGGTGCCGGCGCCGTGACTGCGGGGCTGCTGCTGCCGCGGCTGCGCCGCCGCGTCTCGGCGGACCGCGTAATTGCCGTCGGCAGCGCCGGTGTTGCCGCCGCGAGCCTGGTGCTCGGGTACGTGCGCGACATCGGCTGGCTCAGCCTCGGTATGGCGGCGCTGGGAGCATCCTGGATCACCGCGCAATCGACGCTGCAGGTGGCCGCGCAGCTCAGCTTGCCGGCGTGGGTGCGGGCGCGCGGGCTTTCCATGTTCATCGCGAGCTTCATGGGCACCATGGCGCTCGGCGCAGCGGGCTGGGGCCAGGTTGCGCACGCAACCTCCATCGAGACGGCGCTTACCATTGCCGCCGCTGCAGGGGCTGCCGGAATACTGCTCACTTGGCCCCTGAGGCTGTCGAAGTTCGCAACCGGCGACCAGTCACTGGCCGAACCCGCCATGGAGCCCACGCTCGCCAATCCGCTCGCGGGCGAAGAAGGCCCGGTGCTGGTGAACGTCACCTACCTGATCGCCGACGAGGACGTAGAGAGCTTCCTGGCGGCGATGCAACCGGTTCGCAAGCTGCGCCTGCGCAATGGCTCAGCGGCATGGGGCATCTTTCAGGACACGGTCGATAGCCGCCGCTTCGTCGAAATGTTCATGGACGAGTCATGGCATGCGCACCTGCGGCAGATGTACCGCATCACGCGCGAGGACCGTCGCGTGATGGACGCGGCGCTCGCCTACCACCGCGACGATAAGCCGCCGGTGGTATCGCACATGATCGCGCACCGCGGGCCGGTGCGCTCAGCCTGAGCTGCGGACCGCTGCGAGAAACTCGCCGCGGATGCGGTCGTCGTCCTTGAACGCCCCCAGCATTTCGCTGGTCACCATTTTCACGTTGGAACGATGCACCCCGCGCGTGGTCAGGCACTGGTGCTGGGCTTCGACGATCACTGCCACGCCGCGGGGCCTCAGCACGTCGTTGATGCAGCCGGCGATCTCGCTGGTGAGCCGCTCCTGCACCTGCAGCCTTCTTGTGTAGGCCTCCACCACGCGCACCAGCTTGCTGATGCCGGCGAGCCGGCGGTTCGGTACGTACGCCAGGTGCACCCGCCCGAGGATGGGCGCCAGGTGGTGCTCGCAGTGCGACTCGAAGTCGATGTCGCGCAGCGCAACGATGCGATCGTAATGGTTGACTTCCTGGAATGAACTGCCGAGCAGTCCGTAGGGATCGACCGCGTACCCGGAAAACCAGTCCTCGAAAGCACCGGCGACGCGTGCCGGCGTCTTGCGCAGCCCGGGCCGGGCCGGGTCGTCACCGAGCCAGCCCAGCAGCACACGAACGGCGGCCTCCGCTTCGGCGCGCGTCGGACGTTTCCGGGGCGGTGTATTCTTCGACATGGTTTACGACCTTAGGCGCTCCAGTTCTTCGGGTGTATTGGCGTTCGCCAGCGCGCTCGCATCCGGCGGTTCCACCAGCCGCGTATCCGCAGCGGCGAGCCACGCGCGGGCGCTCGGATTGCCACCCTGCTCCACCTGGCGGCGAAACCGCGCAAGGGTAGCCGGTTCGTAGATGGCACACAACGGCTCGGGCCGGCCATCGCGCGGAGCGCAAAACGCGGTCGCCTCGCGTGCCGGGTCGCGGGCCGCAACGAGGCGTGCAAGCGTGGCAGCATCGAGCCGGGGCATGTCGCACGCCACCACCAGCCACGCCGACTCCGGCTCGGTTTCGTGCGCAGCGAGAATGCCGGCCGCGGGCCCGATATCGTGTAACCGATCGGCGATCAGCCGGAACGCGCGCCGTTCGTCGTCCTGCATCTGTTCCGGACGGGCAGCGACCCGCACATCGGCCACCACGGCGCCGACGGCGGCAACCGCGCGCGACAACAGCGACTCGCCGGCGTAGCGGGCGCTGGCCTTGTCGCTGCCGAAACGCAGGCTGCGACCGCCGGCGAGAACCAGGCCCCGCAGCGGCGGGAGTCGCTCAGCCACGCTACGCCGCCGCGCCCGGCCCGGCCTGGTAGTCGCTCTTGCCGCCGGTCTTGGCGAGCAGCCGCACCTCGGAGATCACCATGTCGTGCGAGAGGGCCTTGCACATGTCATAGATGGTGAGCGCCGCCACGCTGGCGCCGGTGAGGGCCTCCATTTCCACTCCGGTCCGGTGCTGCACCTTCGTGATGCAATCCACGCGTGCATGGCCGGAGGCTTCCATCGTCACGGTAATCCGGCAGCTGTCGAGGCCGATCGGGTGGCAAAAGGGAATCAGCTCGTGGGTGCGCTTCGCGCCCATCGTCCCGGCGATGATCGCCGTCTGGAATACCGGGCCCTTTGGCGTGCGAATCTCGCCCTCGCTGAGCGCCGCGCGCACCGCATCCGGGAGCCAGACGCGGGCGCAGGCGTGCGCGGCGCGTTGCGTCACGGGCTTGCCACTCACGTCCACCATGGTGGGCTGGTTGTTGTCGTCGACATGGGAAAGCATGGGTATCGCCGTCGTGGCTGGATCGACGCGATTATAGCCCGCGCTACACCGGGCTCAGGCCGCTGCGCCGGGAGTTTCGGGCGCAACCGGGTACCGGCCACTGCGCAAGGCTTGCCAGGTCAGCCGCCAGAACGAAACCAATCCCCAGCTCAGCCCGATGACCACGCCGGCGTCTAGGATGCCGCGCCAGGGTTGCGGCAATTGCTGGAAAACGACGACGAGCCCGATGATCACGGCGGTGCCCAACCAGATCAGGCGCACGATGCGCGGCGCGGCGGCGAAGTAGCCGATCAGAAACAGCGGCGCGAGCGCAGCCAGGCGCCAGTCCGCGTGCCGCCTCAGCCACAGCACGCGCGCCGCGGCGCGTGGCGAGAATTTCAGCTCGAAGCCGCGGTAACCCTCCGCATAGGCCATGAACAGCGCATTGGCAACGAACAGCAGCCAGTGCCATGCAGTCCACTTTGTGGCGAGCCCCTGCAGCGCGATCGCGCCGAGTCGAATAATGACGAACAGCAGCACCGCCGACCAGCCGAGGATGGCCCAGCCGGCCGCAATGACCCCGGCCATTTCATGGCGTGCATCGTTCATGCGAATTGCGGGCGGCACCCAGCAGGGCGCATTGCTTCCCTGCTATGATCGTATGACAAACCCGCCATGCCGCGCACCCTCTTCGACAAGCTTTGGGACGAACACCTCGTCGCCGACCTCGGCGATGGCACCTCCCTGCTGTACATCGACCGGATTTTCCTGCACGAGCGCACAGGCAGCGTGGCGCTGAAGGAACTGGCGGCGGCAGGCCGCCGCGTGCGCAACCCCGAGCAGGTATTCTGCACGATGGACCACATCGTGGACACTTTTCCCGGGCGCACCGACAACACCCGGATGCCGGGCGGCATCGAGTTCATCACGCAGACGCGCGAGGCGGCGCGCGCCGCGAAAATCAACCTGTTCGATCTCGGCGACGACCGGCAGGGCATCGTGCACGTGGTCTCGCCCGAACAGGGCATCGCATTGCCCGGCGTGACGCTGGTCTGCCCGGACAGCCACACCTGTACGCTCGGCGGCATCGGCGCGCTCGCCTGGGGTATCGGCTCGACCGAGGCCGAGCACGCGCTCGCCACCAAGACGCTTGTGGTGAAAAAACCGCAGAACATGCGCGTGCGATTCACTGGCGTGCTGGCGAAGGGTGTGACGGCCAAGGACCTCATCCTGCGCCTGATTGGCGCGCACACGGCCTCGGGCGGCGTAGGTTACGCGATCGAGTTTGCCGGACCGGTGATCGAGGCGCTGTCGGTCGAAGCGCGCTTCACGGTGTGCAACATGGCCGTGGAATTCGCCGCCTGGACCGGGCTGATTGCGCCCGACGAGAAAGTGCTCGAATACGTGCAGGGCCGGCCGTTCGCACCAAAAGGTCCGGCACTTGAACAGGCGCTGCGCCACTGGCGCGCTCTCGCGAGCGACCCGGAAGCGACGTTCGACCGCGAAATCCACATCGATTGCACCGATCTCGCACCGCAAGTTACGTGGGGCACGAGCCCACAGCACGAGAGCGGTATCGATGGCGCAGTACCGGACCCCGCGCGCGAGACCGACCCGCAGCGCCGCCAGGCCATGGAGCGCGCGCTGCAGTACATGGGGCTCGCCCCGGGCACCTCGATGCGTGACATCCACATCGATGCGGCATTCATAGGCTCCTGCACCAACAGCCGCATTTCCGACCTGCGCGCGGCCGCGGCGATCCTCAAGGGCCGCAAGGTCGCCTCCGGGGTGAAGGCCATCTGCGTGCCGGGGTCCACGCAGGTCAAGCTCGCCGCCGAGCGCGAAGGCCTGGACCGGATATTCCGCGAAGCCGGCTTCGAGTGGCGCGAGTCCGGCTGCTCGATGTGCTTCTACGCCGGCGGTGAGAGCTTCGGCCACGAGCAGCGCGTCGTCACCAGCACCAACCGCAATTTCGAGAACCGCCAGGGCCCGCGCACCCGATCGCACCTGGCCAGCCCCGTGACGGTGGCCGCATCGGCAATCGCCGGGCGCCTCGCTGATGCGCGCGAACTGGTGTAGGAGCGCGGCCATGGAAAAATTCACGCGCCTCACCGCAATCGCCGCGCCGCTCCTGCGCATCAACATAGACACCGACGCCATCATCCCGAGCCGCGAGATGAAGAAAGTGTCGAAGGTCGGGCTGTCCGAGGGCCTGTTCGCCGGCTGGCGCTACAAGGCACCGGGCAGCCGCGAGGAAAACCCGGAGTTCGTGCTGAATCGCGCGCCGTACCGGCAGGCGAAGATTCTGCTCTCCGGCGCCAACTTTGGTTGTGGCTCCTCGCGCGAGCACGCGGTGTGGGCGCTGCACGAGTGGGGCATCCGCGCGATCATCGCGCCGAGCTTCGGTGCGATTTTCTACGGCAACTGCGTGCGCAACGGCATCCTGCCCGTGGTGCTGGCTCATGACGCCGTCGAGCGCCTCGCCGCGCTGGTCGAAGTGGACCCCGCGAAAAATCAACTGACTGTGGATCTCCAGGCCTGCCGGGTCACCGCGCCGGACGGCAGCGAGCAGCGCTTCAAGATAGCCCCAGCCGACCGCGAGATGCTGCTCGAAGGGCTCGATGCCATCGCCCGGACCATGAAGCGCGACGACGAGATCCTCGCCTTCCAGGCGCGCGACCGGCTGCGCAGGCCGTGGATCTATTTCTAGCAGCGCCGGCCGCCTGGATTCAGAGCCACCCGGCGCGGCGCAGGCGAACGTAGAGCCCTGCGCAGGCGAGCACGGTACCGGCGACGATCGCGGGATATCCCCAGGCCGCGCGCAGTTCCGGCATGACCTCGAAGTTCATGCCGTACATGCTGAAGACGACGGTCGGAATGGCCAAGATGGCGCCCCAGCCTGCCAGGCGCTTGACGACCTCGTTCTGCCCGACCGTCACCATCGCGAGATTCACCTGAATCGCCGTGGTGAGCAGCTCGCGGATCGCATCGACCGCCTTCACGATGCGGGTCACGTGGTCCTCGATGTCGCGGAAATAGGCACGCAGTTCCTTGCGGACGATGTCGTCGTGGAAGCGGATCAGCTGGCCACAGATATCCTGTACCGGGACCACGGCGTCACGCAGCTTCATCAGCTCGCCCTTCAGGCGGTACAGCTGCGCAATAGCCTCGCGATCGAGCTGGTCCCGGAATATCGTGGACTCGAGTTGCTGGAACATCTGCTGCAGCAGCGTGGCCACCGGCTGGTAGTTGTCGACGACGAAGTCGATGACGGCATACAGGGCAAACGCGGGCCCGAGCGCCAGCCGCTGCGCGGCGGCCTCGCATTTCTGCCGCACCGGCGCATAGCTCGTTGAGAAACCGTGGCGCACGGTGACGATGTAGTTAGCGCCGGCGAATATGTGCGTCTCGCCGAAGCGCACCTCCCCTTCGACGAGCTGCGCAGTATCGAGCACCACGAAAAGCGAGTCACCGTACGACTCCAGTTTCGGCCGCTGATGCGCATGCAGCGCATCCTCCACGGCCAGCTCGTGCAGGCTGAACTCCTGCTGGACCTGGCGCAGCAGCGCGATATCTGGCTCATACAGGCCAAGCCACACCCAGGTGCCCTTCTCTTTGAGGACCTCGCTGATATCTTCGAGTCGCACGTCGCCGACACGACGGCCGCCTCGATAGGCCACGGAGTTCACGATCATGATCGGCCTCCTCCACGCAGGTCCGTATATCGTAGCCCCGCGAAAGCAGAGAACTGAACCCTGCCGCCGATTTCGCCGGCAGTTATTGCGCAGCTCAATCGAGGCCGAGCGCAGCGCGCACCTCGGCCCGGGAAGCGGCGAAGTCCCGCGAGAACTCCGCATCCCGTAACAGCGCCGCAGCGATCGCGGTGGCAGCGAGGCGACCCGCTTCCACGTCGGTAGGGTAATGCAGACCGGCAACAACGCGGTTTTCACCGTACGCGCGACCCCGCGCGAACAGTTCGGCACGCTTTTCCGGCACCATTTCGGCCAACAGGATCGCGGCGAGCTGGCCAAAAGCCGCGTGGCCCGAAGGATAAGCGCCGTTGCGCGCCAGTTCCGCAACGGGTTTCACGTCGTCACTGACATCGAATGGCCGCGGCCGGCCCCAGTGCCGCTTGGCGATCTGGATTACGGCGCTCGCCTCGCGTGATGCCTGCCTGAACAGCGCTGCGGTGCGCGGCAGCCGTTCGGCCGTGAAGGCTGGGCCGATGACATCGGCGAAGCGGAATACCGACACCTCGGCATCGGCCTGTGCAGCTTTCGCGCTGTCCGGCGTACGGGCCCGCTGTGCCGCCAGCACCGCTTCCAGATCGCGGCGATCCTCGGCGGACCCCGGCGCCGGCGGCGGCGCCAGCAACCGGGTGAGATCAACCTGCTCAGCTCTGAGATAACGCGCCTCGTCGGGCCATGCCGGCTGAAGGAACAGCAGGCCAAAGACCATGAACCCGATCGTGAATCGCGACTTGCGTCGCTCCCACATGCGATTCGCCGGTCGCGACTTGCGTCGCTCCCACGGCGTGACGGCCTCGAACCGCGACTTGCGTCGCTCCCACGGGACCGCGGCCATGGCCTACGAGACCCCAACCACACCTTTGCGGATCAGCTCCTCGATCTCGGCCGGCGTGTAGCCCGCTTCCTGCAGTACTTCGCGCGAGTGCTCGCCAGCCCTCGGCACGTCGTGGTGAATGCCGAAACGGCGCCCGGCCATTTCGAGCGGCAGCGCCGGCAGACGGGTCTTCTCTCCCTTGCGCGGCCCGTCGGTGACGGTAATCGGCAGCAGGCCGTTGCTGGCTTTCAGGTGCGGGTCGTCGAACAGTTCCTCGGGCCTGGCGATCGGTGCAAATGGCAGCCCGGTCTTTTCCAGTTTCGCCATCAGCTCCTGCTTGGTGTACTTGCGAAACGTCGCCTTGATCACCGGCAGGATGCGCTCCTTGTGCGTAACGCGGTCGTTGTTGGTGTCGAGGCTCTTATCGGCCGCGAACTCCTTCAGATCAAACGCATCGCACAGCACCTTCCACTGCTTGTCGCTGACCACGCCGACGAATACCTGCTGGTTGTCGCCGGTCTCGAACACCTGGTAGATAGCCCACGCGGAAACGCGCACCGGCATCGGCGCGGCGGCCTTGCCGGTGACGGCGAACTGCGCCATGTGCTGGCCCATCAGGAAGACGTTGTTCTCGAACAGCCCGCTCTTGACGCAGCTTCCCTCGCCCGTTTCGCGGCGCCGTATGAGAGCGGCGAGGATGCCGATCG
>CAYOFE010000082.1:11799-13324 GCA_964403135.1 uncultured Chromatiaceae bacterium
CGACGAGAAAGACCGTGCTCTCGTAGAGGGAGGCGACCACGTGCTGACCCTTGCCGGTCGCCTGGCGCTGGATGAGCGCCGCGAGCACACCGACCGAACCGAACATGCCACCCTGCACGTCGATTACCGAAGTGCCGGCGCGCAGCGGCTGGCCCGGCGGGCCGGTCATGTAGGCAAGCCCCCCCATCATCTGCGCGACTTCGTCGAGCGCGGTGCGCTCCTCGTACGGGCCGCTCAGAAAGCCTTTCTCCGAGCAATAGATCAGGCGCGGATTGCGCTTCGCCAGCACTTCGTAGCCGAAGCCGAGCCGGTCCATGGTGCCGGAACGGAAGTTCTCGATGACCACGTCGGTCTTGTCGATCAGGCGCAGCACCGCCGCGCGCCCCGCTTCGGACTTCAGGTCCACGCACAGGCTGCGCTTGTTGCGGTTGTACATCGGGAAGTAACCAGCGCCGGAGCCCGGCAATCTGCGGGTGGCATCGCCTTCGGCCGGCTCGATCTTGACGATATCGGCGCCGAGGTCGGCCAGGATCAGGCCCGCCGCCGGCCCCATTACCATGTGCGTGAACTCCACCACCCTGACGCCGGCCAGGGGCAATGCCTGCTTGTCTGTCATCCGGATGCCCTTTTTCCGTTATGATCGCCCGCCCCGCGGCGGGCTGCCGTGCGGCGGCACGGACCTCGCATTATCCCTTACGCTGCGGGCGGATAGAATACGAGCGGGCTGGAGACGGATCGTAATGAGCAGCACGACGAACGACATCGACGTCCTGGTGAGCGAAGTCGGCCCGCGTGACGGCCTGCAGAGCATCAAGACCATCATGCCAACGGAGGCCAAGAAGGCCTGGATCGCGGCGGAAGCCGCGGCCGGCGTACGCGAAATCGAGGTCTGTTCGTTCGTTCCAGCAAAGCTGCTGCCGCAGATGGCGGATGCCGCCGAGGTGGTGGCCTTCGCGCGCACGATCCCGAACCTGACCGTACTCGCACTGGTGCCGAACCTCAGGGGTGCCGAGAACGCAATCCGCGCCGGCGCGCACAAGATCGCCCTGCCCCTGTCGGCCAGCGAAACGCACAGCAAAGCGAACCTGCGCAAGTCGCATACGGAAGTGCTGGAGGAGGTGCGCAGGATTGCCGAGCTGTTGCGCTCGCTGCCCGCGGATCAACGGCCCGGATTCGAGGGCAACGTGTCCACCGCGTTCGGCTGTACGCTGGAAGGCGCCGTGCCCGAGTCGAAAGTCGTGGAACTGGCCGCCGCGCTGATGGCCGCCGGCTGCGACGAGGTGGGGCTGTCCGATACCACCGGTTACGCCAACCCGAAGCAACTGCGCCGGCTGATACGGCTGGTGCGCGCCCAGATCGGCGCCGACAAGCTCTCCGGCGTGCACCTGCACAACACACGCGGACTCGGGCTCGCCAATGCACTCGCCGCGCTCGAGGAAGGCATCACCACGCTCGACAGCTCGCTCGGCGGGCTCGGCGGCTGCCCCTACGCGCCCGGCGCAAGCGGCAACATCGTCACCGAGGA
>CAYOFE010000083.1:0-13116 GCA_964403135.1 uncultured Chromatiaceae bacterium
CGCCCGGGCCGCTACAATGCGCCAATGACGGTGCGGCAGAAAATCATGGTCGGCATTTCTGGGGGCGTGGATTCGGCCGTCGCCGCCCTGCTCTTGCTTCGCCAGGGGCACGAGATCCACGGCCTGCACATGACCAACTGGCAGGACGATGACGGTTACTGCACCGCCGCGGACGATTATCGACAGGCGCGGCGGGTCTGCGAGCAACTCGGCATCCCGTTGCACCGCGTGCAGTTTGCCGCTGAATACCGCGAACTGGTTTTCGCGGATTTTCTTCGCGAGTATCGCGCCGGTCGTACCCCCAACCCCGACGTGCTCTGCAACCGGCTGATCAAGTTCGGCAGCTTTCTCGCGCACGCGCGCCGACTGGGTGCCGACTGCATAGCCACCGGGCACTACGCTCGGATAATGACCGGTGAGCCCGCCGGCCTGCTGAAGGCCGCCGATGCGGCAAAGGACCAGACCTATTTTCTGCACAATGTGGATGCCGCAGCGCTGGCAGTCACGCGATTTCCGCTCGGCGACCTGACCAAGGCCGAGGTTCGGCGCATCGCCCACGCCGAAGGCCTGCCAAACCATGCCCGCGCCGACAGCACGGGCATCTGTTTCATCGGCGAGCGACCGTTTCGCGAGTTTCTCGGCCGGTATATCGAAGCGCTTCCGGGACCCATGCTGACCGACCAGGGCGAAGCTGTAGGCTCACATCGCGGTGTTGCCTTCTACACGATCGGCCAGCGCTGTGGTCTCGGCATCGGCGGGCGGCGTACTTCCGGAGAACCCTGGTATGTCGTGTGCAAGGAAGTCGAGCGCAATGTGCTCGTCGTGGTGCAAGGGCGCAATCACCCGCTGCTCTGGAGTGACAGGCTGCAGGCATCGGGCGTTCACTGGATACGCGGGATTCCGCAGGCGCTGGCAAGCGGCACCGAACTGGCGTGCCGTGCCCGCATACGCCACCGGCACCCGGAGGCGCCGTGTCTGCTGGTCCGGCTCGACGACGACACCTGGGAAGTGCGCTTCGAACAGCCGCAGTGGGCCGTTACGCCCGGCCAGTACGTCGTGTTCTACCAGGAAGCCGAGTGCCTGGGCGGCGGGATCATCGCATCAGCTTCACGCCGCCACACCGGCACCGCGCCCATCCCGGCTGCCTTGCCTGCGTAGGCGGATCTGATCCGCTATAATCTCGCGCCGCCCTGCGATGCCCCGGCGGCGCGTCCCCGGCAAGACCGTCAGCGCCGCGCGAACCTGTCGTTGAAATTCAATACGGAGATATCCCATGGCCCGCGCCATTGATGCGAAGTCGTCACTCTCTGCCGGCGGCACAACCTACGAAATCTTCCGCCTTGACGCCGTTCGCGATGGGCGCGTGGCCCGCCTGCCGTTCTCCCTGAAGATTCTCCTCGAAAATCTGCTGCGTCACGCCGATGCCGGCGACACCCGGCCCGATGACATCCCTGCACTCGCAAACTGGGATCCCCAGGCCGAGCCTGATCACGAAATCTCGTTCACGCCGGCGCGGGTGATTCTGCAGGACTTCACAGGCGTACCGGCGGTGGTCGATCTTGCCGCGATGCGCGACGCGGTGACCCAGCTCGGCGGCAAGGCCGATGCCATCAATCCGCTGTCACCGGCCGAACTGGTCATCGATCACTCGGTGCAGGTCGATCGCTATGGCAGCGCCACAGCACTGCAGGAAAATACCCGCATCGAGTTCGAGCGCAATATGGAACGCTACTCGTTTCTGCGCTGGGGCCAGACCGCTTTCCGCAATTTCAAGGTAGTGCCACCCAATACGGGCATCGTCCACCAGGTCAATATCGAGCATCTCGCCCGGGTGGTCTTTGGTGCGGAACGTGGCACCACCCGCGTGGCCTATCCGGACACGGTCGTGGGCACCGATTCCCACACGACGATGGTCAATGGCCTGGGCGTGCTCGGCTGGGGCGTGGGCGGCATCGAGGCCGAGGCGGCAATGCTCGGACAGCCCGTGACCATGCTCATCCCTCAGGTCATCGGCGTACGCCTGCGCGGCAGTCTGCGCGAAGGCACGACTGCCACTGACCTCGTGCTGACGCTGACGGAGCTGCTGCGCAAGAAGGGCGTGGTCAACAAGTTCGTGGAATTTTTCGGCGATGGATTATCGAACCTGCCGCTGGCCGACCGTTCGACGCTGGCGAACATGGCGCCGGAGTTCGGTAGCACCTGCGCCATATTCCCGATCGATCGCGAAACCATTCGTTATCTCGAACTGACGGGTCGGCCCGCGGCGCAGATCGCTCTGGTGGAAAGCTACGCCAGGACACAGGGATTGTGGCGCGAGGATGGCCAGGCCCAGCCGCTGTACACCGATGTCCTCGACCTCGATCTTGGCAGCATCGAACCGACACTGGCCGGCCCGCGCCGGCCTCATGACCGGCTGCCGCTCGGTGCGGTAGCGAGTACCTATCGCCGGCAGGTAGCCGAGGCAACGGCCGGTCGCGACGGTCCATCCGCCGTCACAGTCGCCGATGGCGGTAAGTCGTTCGAAGTCGCAGATGGAGCGGTGTTGATCGCCGCCATTACAAGTTGCACGAACACTTCGAACCCATCGGTCATGGTCGGTGCCGGCCTGCTGGCGCGGAACGCCCGCGCCCAGGGCCTCAGCGTCAAACCCTGGGTGAAAACCAGCCTCGCACCGGGTTCACGCGTGGTGACCAGTTACCTGGAAAAATCCGGCCTGCTGCCGGACCTGGAATCCTTGGGCTTCAACGTGGTGGGCTACGGGTGCACCACGTGTATCGGCAACTCCGGCCCGATCAACGAACCGATTGCCGCTGCGGTGAAGAATCACAAGCTGGTCGGTTGCGCCGTGCTGTCGGGCAATCGCAACTTCGAGGGCCGCATCCATCCTCTGGTGCGCATGAATTATCTCGCCTCGCCCCCCCTGGTCGTCGCCTACGCGCTCGCCGGCTCGATGGCCATCGACCTGGCGAGCGAGCCGCTCGGCACCGGTACCGGCGGCAAGCCTGTATACCTCAGGGACATCTGGCCGTCGCAGGCCGAAATCCAGGCCGTAATAACCAACGCCGTGACCTCGCGGATGTTTCAGGAAAGCTACGCCGGGGTGTTCACGGGCGATGCGAACTGGCAGCGCGTGCCAACGCCGTCGGGCGAGCGCTATGCCTGGGATAGTGCCTCCACCTACGTACGCAGTCCGCCCTACTTTATCGGCATGCCGCGCAGGCCCGCACCCGTCAGGGAAATTCAGGGCGCGCGGGTACTGGCGATGCTGGGCGATTCCGTGACAACCGACCATATCTCTCCGGCCGGGTCGATCGCGCAGGACAGCCCTGCCGGCCGCTACCTGATCGAGCATGGCGTGGCGCCGAAGGACTTCAACTCCTATGGCGCCCGCCGCGGCAACCACGAAGTGATGATGCGTGGCACGTTCGCCAATATCCGCCTGCGCAACCAGCTTGTTCCCGGAGTCGAAGGCGGCGTAACGGTTCATGTGCCCAGCGGCCAGCAGATGAGCATCTACGACGCCGCGATGCGCTACCAGCAGGAGGGCACGCCCCTCGTCATCCTCGCGGGCAAGGAATATGGCAGCGGGTCATCGCGCGACTGGGCCGCGAAAGGCACCATGCTGCTCGGCGTGCGCGCGGTGATCGCCGAAAGCTATGAACGCATCCATCGCTCGAACCTGGTCGGTATGGGCGTCCTGCCGCTGCAGTTCCTCGATGGAGAAAACCCGCAGACACTGGGCATCACGGGGCACGAAACCATGGCGATCAACGGTCTGCAGGGTGGTGCTGCCAGCACCGTGTCCATCGTGGCTCGCCGCGGCGATGGCAAGCAGCTCGAATTCAAGGCACGCGTGCGCATCGATACGCCCAAAGAGCGCGAATATTTCACGCACGGTGGCATTCTGCAGTACGTGTTGAGGCAACTGGCCGGGACAACGTCCGCCTGAGCGGCCGTGCCGTCTGCCCTGCCGTGCTGTCCCTGGTCGACATCGGCGTCAACCTCGCCCATGACAGCTTCGATCAGGACCGGGCGCAGGTTATCGACCGCGCCGCCCGGGCGGGCGTCACGAGACTGATCGTCACGGGCAGCACAGCCAAATCGAGCCAGCAAGCTCAGCAACTGGCGGTACGCTATCCGGGCCGATTGTTCGCCACGGCCGGTGTGCATCCGCATCATGCCGGCGAGTTCGACGCGGCGACCGCTGACTTGCTGGTCGAGATTGCCGCCGACCCTGCAGTAGTTGCCGTCGGTGAATGCGGGTTGGATTATTTTCGCGACCTCTCGCCTCGCCCGGTACAGCGCCGTGCCTTCGTACGGCAACTCGGCCTGGCAGCGACGATCAACAAGCCCGTATTTCTTCACCAGCGCGACGCGCACGAAGACTTCCTTGCGATCCTGCGCGAGCAAATCAGCGAGGTCTGCGGTGGCGTCGCCCACTGCTTCACCGGGGACCGCGCGCAGCTGGAGACCTATCTCGAGCTTGGACTGTATATCGGCATCACCGGCTGGATCTGCGACGAACGACGAGGCGGAGAACTCCGCGAGGCCGTCAGGCACCTGCCGAAGGATCGTGTGCTGCTGGAAACGGATGCGCCATATCTGCTGCCACGCACCCTCTCGCAGACGGTGACCGGCCGCCGCAATGAACCCGCGTTCCTTCCAGCCGTGCTGGCAACCCTCGCCGAAAACATGAACTGCGAACCGGCTGCTCTCGCCGAGGCGGCAACGCGCAACACCGAGCGGCTCTTCGGACTGCCGCCGGCGTGAGTGGCGGTACGCAACCGCTCAGGCGCCGCTGGCCTGCCTGACCTCGCGCTTGAGGCGCTCCCACAAGGGGTACAGCAGCTGGCGGGTCCCCATTTCCTCCGTGGCCGCCGTCCGACGCGCAATATCCGCTACCAGTTCGTCCAGCATCACGACATGCTGCGGCCGGCCCTTGCTGAATATGGCCCCGGGCAGAAACGCGACGTACCCGGTCACGGGCATCTCCGGTAACAGGCGGCGAATCGCCGCGACGCGATCGAAAAGGGCCGGTAACGGGTTGCCGAACGTATAGCGCCGGGCGGCGCCGAGCACGGTCCATTCCTGCATCGATTCGCTGCCGAATACGTGGCCACGGGCTTCCCGGACGTCTACGACGATTACGCCATGGCGGCAGAACAAGACGAATCCAAGGTGAATCTGCCCGAGCTCGGGGTCGGGCAGCAGCACGCCGCTCAGCAAGTCATCGCAAACCTGACGCAGCCTTGTCGCCACATGGCGTGCATCCCGCCGCGCGCGCCAGCGCCGCCGGACGACGATCACGATACCAACAAGAAGCGCAACAACTGCCCCGGCTGCCGCAGCAGCAAACCAAACGGGGATTCCATCGCCGACTACCGCGCCTGAGTGTGCCGCCATACGCCAGGCATCCGTGGCTACAGGCGAGTAACAATTTCGCCCAAGCGCGGCTCGACAGTATCGAATTGCGCAGGCCAGCTCAGCAGGCGCGCCAGTTCCGCGGGCGGCTCGATGCTGCGGCCGAGTAATGTCTCTACGATGGTATCGAACTTGGCCGGGTGTGCAGTCGCGACCACGATCCAGTGCCGGCCAGAGCGCTCGGTTGCCGGCAGCTGCCGGTAAACATGCAGGCCAGTCGCCGTATGCGGGCACCACGGCAGCCCATGCCGCCGGTACTCGTCACGGATGGTGTTGCGGATCTGGTCGTCGGTAACCGGGCTCGCGCTGATCTCGCCACGAATGCCCTCGACGTCGCCGCACAGAGCGCGCAACCGCTCCATGTTGCTCGGGTTACCGACATCCATTGCCGAGGCCAGGGTCGGCACTGACGGTCTCGGCAACCACTGTCCCGTCGCCAGATAATCGGGAATCGTCGTGTTGGCATTCGTAGCCAACACAATTCGGTCAATGGGCAAGCCCAGATGCCGGGCCCAGATGCAGGCGAAACCGTTGCCGAGGTTACCGGTTGGAATGATGAAACTGGCATGCATGCCCGTCGCCCGGAAATGCTCGAGGCTCGCCTTGGCGTAATAGGCCGCCTGCGGCAAGAGCCGACCGACGTTGATGCTGTTCGCCGAGCACAGGTTGTGCGCCTGGCGAAGTGCGGCGTCGGCGAAGGCTTCCTTGGCAAGCCGCTGGCAATCGTCGAATTCGCCACGTACCGCGAGCGAAATCACGTTCTCGCCCCAGCAGGTGAGCTGATGCTGCTGGCGCGGTGACACCCGGCCCTGCGGAAACAGCACGACCACCCGCAGTCCCGGCCGGCGATGGAAAGCGGCTGCCACGGCCCCGCCGGTGTCGCCCGAGGTCGCGACCAGGATGGTCACCGGCGGTCGCGCGTACCTGCCGTCGGCGATAATGCGTGACATGCAGGCCGCAAGAAACCGCGCGCCAACATCCTTGAACGCGGCCGTTGGCCCATGAAACATTTCGAGCACCGAAAGCCCGGGTTCGATCCGGTGCAGCGGAACCGGAAAGTTCAGTGCATCGCCGCAGATAGCGGCAAGCGGTTTATCGAGCGACGACCCGGCCGCAAACGGCCGCAGCAACCGCTCCGCGATAGCAGGAAACTCCGATACACCAGCGAATGCCTCGAGCGGCAATTGCGGCAGGGCCACAGGCACGTATAGCCCGCCGTCTGGCGCAGTGCCGCTCATGATCGCCTGCTCCATGCAGACGAGAGCGCCGCCGCGGGTGCTGCGAAATTCCACGGCGCTAACGGGCCACGCCGAGATACGAGGCGAGGCGCAGCAGATCGGCGAACACTCCGGCCGCAGTCACGACGGTACCGGCCCCGGGTCCCTGCACGACCAGCGGGTTGGCGCTGTAGCGGCGGGACTCGTAGCGCACGATGTTATCGGTCAGGTTCATGTGCGCGAATGGGTGATCGAGCGGCAGTGCCTCGAGCTGCACCGTGGCCGCACCACGACTCAGGCGGCCGACATAGCGCAGCACCTTGCCCTGATCGCGGGCCTGCTGCCAGCGGAAACGCATCTCCTCGTCGTACCGCGCAAGCCCCTTGAGAAAACCATCGATGTCCAGCGATTGCAATCCCGGCGGCACCAGACTCTCGACCTTCAGGTCTTTCAGGTCCAGCCTCAGGCCCATTTCCCGGCCGAGAATGATCAGCTTGCGCGCGAAGTCCATGCCCGACAGGTCGTCACGCGGATCGGGCTCGGTGTAGCCCTTGTCACGGGCTTCCGCGACGATAGCTGAGAAAGGCCGTTGTCCATCGTAGATATTGAACAGGTACGCAAGCGTCCCTGACAGGATGCCCTCGATACTCGCGATTTCGTCGCCGGTATGAATCAGATCGCGCAGCGTGCCGATCACGGGCAGTGCGGCACCCACCGTTGTCTCGTAGAGGAAATGCGCGTGATGACGGCGGCATGCGGCCTGCAGTTCGTCGTAGTACGCCAACGGCCCGCTGTGCGCTTTCTTGTTTGGAGTCACCACGTGAATACCACTGCGCAACCAGTCTGCATAGCGGTTTGCCACATCCTGGCTCGCGCTGCAGTCCACCATTGCGGCATGCGGCAGGTGATCTGCATTTACATGCCGGGTAAACATCGCCCAGTCGAGCGGCTGCTGGTCCCGGGCTATGACTTCGCGCCATTTCGCAAGATCGACCGCACGGTCCGCGAGGTGCATGTACCGGGAGGTCGCAATGCCGCGCACGCGAAAATCCAGGCCGTATTCATTGCGCAGGCTTGCAGCACGAGCTGCGATCTGGTCGAGCAGCGCCCCGCCGACGTGTCCGGGCCCGACCAGACCCAGCGAAACGGTCTTCGCCGAGAGATAAAAGCCCGAGTGCACCGCGCGCAGGGCCCGGGTCGCCTCGCGTTTCTCGATGACGGCCGAGATATTGCGCTCGGAGGAGCCTTGTGCGATCGCCTTGACGTTGATGCCGGCATTGCCGAGCGTACCGAAAAACCGCGCTGCGACGCCCGGCAACCCCGCCATGCCATCGCCAACCACCGCGATGATGCTGCAATCGGCCTGCACATCTACGCTCTGGATCTGGCCCTGCTGCAGTTCCATGGCAAATGCCTGGCGCACGACCTGCTGGACCCGGCCCGCGTGGCGCGCGGGCACCGCGAAACAGATCGAGTGCTCGGAACTGGCCTGCGAAATCAGGATGACCGAGATTCCCGCAGCACGCAGCGCGCCGAACAGCCGGTCTGCAGTACCCGGGACACCGATCATGCCGGTGCCCTCGAGATTGACCAGTGCCACGTCGTCCACCGAGGTTATGCCTTTGATCTGCTCGGTGTCGGCGCCGGTGACCGGGCCGATTCGCGAACCCGGAGCAGCCGGATTGAAGGTGTTCTTGATGTAAATCGGAATTGAGCGCAATACCGCCGGCGCCATGGTTTGCGGGTGGATGACCTTGGCACCGAAATAGGCCAGCTCCATGGCCTCGTTATACGAGAGCTCGCTTATGATCGCTGCATCGGGCACGCGGTTCGGGTCAGCGCTCATCACGCCGTCGACATCTGTCCAGATGATGATGTCGGATGCATCCAGCAACGCACCGACAATGGAGGCGGAAAAATCGCTGCCGTTGCGGCCAAGCGTGGTGTAAAGGCCGTTACGGTCCGAGGCGATGAATCCGGTCACCACGGCGATTCCATCCCCGATGCTGCCGAACTGCTGCTGCGCCCGCTCGCGTGACTCCTCCCACTGCACCGCCGGTCCCAGTTCGCCAGGCTCGATCACGATCACCTGGCGCGCGTCAATCCAGCGCACAGCGCGCGGCGAACCGATCGCACGACAACGCTCGCCGATGTAGGCAGCCAGCAACCGGGATGACCACAGTTCGCCAAACCCGGCGATGAGATCCCGACTGCGGTCCGCCGCCGACCGCACCAGAGAAATCGCGTGCAACACGTCCTCGGCATCGCCGAGATCAGCGTTGAATGTGCGCAGAATGTCCTCGGCCGCCGTCTCCGGCAAAAGCGCCCGTACGGTTTTCTCGTATCGCGCCGACAACGCTTCGAGTCCCGGTGCAATACTGCCCGCGGATTTTTCGGCACCAGCCACGAGGCCGAGCAAGGCGTCGGTCATTTTCGCCATGGCGGAGACGACCACCGCCTGCCGCCGCGCTTTGTCGGCCAGCACGATATCCGCCACACGGCGAAAACAATCCGCATCGGCGAGGCTCGTGCCGCCAAACTTGTGAACCAGCCATCTGTTGTCGGTCATGTTGCTCATCCGCACGCGGCGACCTTCGGGCAGGCCGCCGCGCAAAACGTGCAATCATACCCGCTTCGCACCAGCCCACAGTCAGCGGCGCGCGCTGCACCGGAGCAGCGTGCGCGCCAGCAAGTAAATCGCCGGCGAAATGCCGGCTGCCGAAACGAGCCCCGAAACCAGCCGTCCCGGTCCCGGTTCCACTGAAAACTGAAAATATATTTATAATTTATTGATTTATTTAAGTAAAGATTGCAACCAGATCGAACGGCTTGCGCCTCATCTCACGCGACGCAACAATCCGCGCCATGCACATGACCCGCGGCGAATTCCTGCGCTGGCCGCGCAAGGCCATCACCCTGCTCGGCATGTCGGGCGTCGGCAAGACCACACTTGCCAACCGGCTGCCGAAGAGCAGCTGGTTTCATTACTCCGGTGACTACCGCATCGGCACCAAGTACCTCGAGGAGCCCATCCTCGACAACATCAAGCGCAAGGCGATGAAGGTGGATTTTCTGCGCGACCTGCTGCGCAGCGACTCGATCTACATCTCCAGCAACATCACGGTAGAGAACCTCGCGCCGATCTCTACGTTCCTGGGCAAGCTCGGACGTGAAGATCTCGGCGGGCTGTCACTGCCGGAATTCAAGCGTCGCCAGCGGCTGCACCTCGAGGCAGAAGCGAACGCCATGAAAGACGTTGCCGATTTCATCGACAAGGCAAAGGACATCTACGGCTACGACCATTTACTGAACGATGCCGGCGGCAGCATCTGCGAGATCGACGATCCACAGATGATCGAGGTACTCTCCACCCATACCCTGATCCTGTATCTGCGTGCCGGGCCGGAAATGGAGCAGGAATTGATTCGCCGCGCGATAGCCAATCCGAAGCCGCTGTACTACCGTGAAGACTTTCTCGATCGCAAGCTCGCTGAATTCCTTCAACGTGAAGGGTTACAGGGGCCCGAGCAGATCGAACCTGATCGCTTCGTGCAGTGGATATTCCCTGAACTGGTTCGCCACCGCCGGCCGCGTTATGAGGCCATGGCGGCGCGCTGGGGCTACACCGTCGAGGCCAGCGAACTGTCGCAGGTTACCGACGAAAGCAGTTTCCTGGAGCTCGTCGCCACAGCCATCGATCGCCGGAATTGACCGACGGCGGGTGCCGAATGCCCTGCAGACAGTTTGGCCACGCTGGCGGGCATCACGGCGCGCACATCGGTTAAATTGCTCCTGTGAGCCGTCACTGCGTTCCGCTAGACTGCTATAAATGAACCAGAAGAAAACCGCACGCCCCCTGGACGGGTTCCGTGTGCTGGAAATGGGCCAATTGCTGGCCGGGCCTTTCGCCGCCAGCATGCTCGGCTATTTCGGCGCCGAGGTGATCAAGCTTGAGCCGCCTGGCAACGGTGACCCGATTCGCACCTGGCGGGTCATGAAGGACGGCGTATCGCTCTGGTGGCACAGCCTCGGTCGAAACAAGAAATCCGTGACCGTCGACCTGCGCAATCCGCAAGGCCGCGAGATTGCCCGGCGCGTTGCGCTGAAGGCGGATATCCTTATTGAGAATTTCCGACCCGGCACAATGGAAAAGTGGGGCCTGGGGCCCGCGGACCTGTGGCAGGACAATCCCGGTCTGATCTATGGTCGCATCTCCGGCTACGGGCAGACTGGCCCGTACGCTTCGCGCCCGGGCTTCGCTTCGGTGTGCGAGGGCGTTGGCGGCTTTCGTTACGTCAACGGCTTTCCGGGTGAGGCTCCCGTGCGGCCGAACCTCAGCATCGGCGATACGCTCGCCGGCATACACTGCGTCATCGGCGTGCTGCTGGCCTGCATCCAGCGCTCAAACGACCCGCAGCACCGCGGGCAGGTCATCGATGCGGCGTTGTACGAGTCGGTCTTCAATCTCATGGAGGGCGTGGTACCCGAATACTCGGGTGCCGGTGTGATACGCGAACCGTCCGGCTCCACCCTGACCGGCATCGTCCCGACCAATACGTACCGCTGCAAGGACGGCAAATTCGTCATCATCGGCGGCAACGGCGACTCGATCTACAAAAGGCTGATGAACGCCATGGGCCGGCCGGACCTTGCCGACGATCCCCGCATGGCGAACAACGCCGGCCGCGTCCAGCACGAGAAGGAACTCGATGCCGCGATTTCTGCGTGGACCAGTTCATTCACCTCTCAGGAGGTACTGGGAGTCCTCGAGAAAGCCGATGTTCCGTCCGGTCCCATTTACAGCGTCGTGGACATGATGAAAGACCCGCATTTCCGCGCGCGGGGTCTGTTCGAAGAAGTGCAGGTCAATGGCCAGCCGCTGACGATTCCGGCGATGATGCCGTTCCTCAGCGCAACGCCAGGGCGCACCGATTGGCCCGGCCCGGAGCTTGGTGCACACAACGCCGAGGTCCTGGAGGGTCTGCTCGGCTACTCAGCCGAGGAACTCGCCGCGTTCCGGGACAACGGCGTGATCTGAGCCTGTGCGCCGTACGGCACGGCACCAATGACACAGGCGGAAACCCGACGTACAGGCCCCTACCGGTCGCTGCGCGACTACGTCGCAGCCCTCGATGCGCATGGCCGCCTGCTGCGAATCGATGACATGGACCTGGACCGTTTCGAGGCCACCGGATTTGCCTATCGACTGATCGAGGAAAGGGGCTACCACGAAGCGCCCGCCTTCCTGGTCGAGCGCCTCAAGACGGGCGGTCACTGGCTCGAGGGTCCGCTGCTTGGCAATGTCTTTCCGGGCTGGATCTCCGAGGCGCTCATGTACGGGGTACCGGAGCCCGGCGGAGACGATCGGCGCCTCTACCACCGCGTGCGTGACCACCTGAGCGCCAGGCTCGGCGCTGACGGGCGCTGGCCGCTCGTTGCCCCGGTCACACTCGCCCGTGACCGGGCGCCGGTGAAAGAAGTCATCAGTCCCGGCGAGTCGGCTGACCTGAACCGGTTTCCGTGGGTCCATACCAACCCCGGAGACGCGGGCCGCTACATCACAGCGGGCACGGTCTTCATGGAGGACCCCGAGCTCGGGCGCAATGTTGCCACCTATCGCTGCCAGGTGAAGGGGCCACGTAAGATCGGCGTCAACTGCGAAATCGGTCAGCACGGCTGGAGTTTTATCCAGCGCGCGAAGCAACGCGGCGAGACGGCGTTGAGTGCCGCCGTAGTCGTTGGCGTCGATCCGATAACCTTCTCCATTGGCACATCGAAGCTCGCCGGACTGGGCGAAGACGAGTTGCAGATAGCGGGCGGACTGCTCGGGCAGCCGGTCGAACTCGTGAAGTGTGAAACCAGCGCCTTGCGGGTTCCCGCACACGCAGAAATCGTCATCGAAGGCGAAATCCCCACCGATGCCGGCGAGGAAGAAGGTCCCTACGGCGAGGTCTACGGCTACATGGGCCTGAAAAAGCCGTGGAATTTCTTCATGAACGTCACGGCGATCACCCATCGGCGCAGGCCCTGGGTGGTAAACGCGTTTGCCGGCATCACCAAGATCACTTCGAGCATGCCGCAGGCGGTGGCGAACTACGTTCACTACCGCAAGCTCATACCAAACCTCGTGGACCTTTACCGGCCGGTGGAAACGATCGGCGTGGTGCTGGCCAGCATCGACAAGCGTATGCCCGGGGAAGGCATGATCGCGGGTCAGCACATTGCCGCTGGCGACATGTTCGCCAAGACCATCATCGTCGTCGACAAGGACATCGACCTGCACGACAATAATCAGATCTTCCACGCCCTCGGCACCCGCTGGCAGCCGAGTCCGGGATCGCTGCTGATACCGCAGACCAGGGGCTTCCCTCTCGACCCGAGCGCACCGACTCGCTGGGTGACCAGCAAGATGATCATCGATGCGACGCGCCAGCTTCCGGCAGAGGGCGGGCCCGAGAAGTGGCCGGCAATCTCCCGC
>CAYOFE010000084.1:0-13055 GCA_964403135.1 uncultured Chromatiaceae bacterium
CGGCTTCACCATGGCGCCGGAGGCGAACGCCGAATCCATGGACGGCGAGACGGTTGCCTGGCTGCGCGCGACCGCACGAACCTGCGGGGCCACGCTGTGCGGCAGTCTGGTGATCAGCGAGGGCGGGCAATATTACAACCGTCTGGTCTGGATGCCGCCGGACGGGAAGGCCGGCTGGTACGACAAGCGTCACCTGTTCCGCATGGCCGACGAGCACCGCCATTACACAGCCGGCACCGCGCGGCGGATCTTCCGCATCGGCGGGTGGCGCGTTTGTCCCCTCGTCTGCTACGACCTGCGCTTTCCGGTGTGGAGCCGCGGCGCGAACGAATTCGACCTGCAGATCTACGTCGCCAACTGGCCGGCGGTGCGGCGCGTAGCGTGGCGTGCGCTGCTGCCGGCGCGCGGCGTGGAAAACCAGTGTTACGTGGCCGGGGTCAATCGCATCGGCGTGGACGGCCACGGCGTGCGCTACGCTGGCGACAGCCTCGCGGCCGACCCGCTGGGGAACGTGCTGGCCGACCTGGGTGACTGCGAACACGCCGTGACGCTGCGCCTCGATGGCGCCGCACTGGCGCGTTACCGCGAGAAATTCCCGGCGTGGCGTGACGCGGACCCTTTCAAGCTCCTGTAGGAGCGGCGCGAATCGCGATGCCGAGCTCGCGACGGGCGTCGCTCCCACAGGCTACGCGAGCCGCGCCCTGAGCTGCCCGCAACCGCCTTCCACGTCCTGCCCCGCCGAGCGGCGCAGCTTCGCGAGCACGCCGCGCCGGTGCAGGAAGCGCACCATCGCGGCGGCGCGCGGCCCTGACGGGCGGCGGTACGACAGCCCTTCCACCATGTTGTACGGTATGAAATTCATCACCGCGTACTTGCCGGCGAGCAGGCGCGCGATGCGCTCCAGCTCGCCGTCGCCGTCGTTGACACCCTCGATCAGCGTCCACTGGTACTGGATCGGATAAGTGGTGGCGCGCGCGTAGCGCTCGCCGAGTTCGACCAGCTCCTCAGGCGCGATACGCGGCGCGCGGGGCAGAAGCCTCTCGCGCAGCTCGGCGCGCGTCGTGTGCAGCGACAACGCCAGCGCGGGCCTGACCCGACCCAGCGGCAACCGATCGAACACGCGCCGGTCGCCGACCGTGGAGAACACCAGGTCCTTGTGGGCAAGCCCGCCCTCGGTGCCAAGCAGCTCGATCGCTTCCAGCACGTTGTCTAGGTTATGCGCGGGCTCGCCCATGCCCATGAACACCACGCGGCGGATCGGGCGGCGCGCGCGGGCAAGCGCCACCTGCGCGACGATCTCCGCACTGCCAAGCTGGCGCAGCAGCCCGCCCTGTCCCGTCATGCAGAACACGCAGCCGACCGCGCAGCCAACTTGCGTGGAGACGCACGCCCCGTCTTCGGGCAGCAGCACGCTTTCCACGCATTGCCCGTCAGCCAGGCCGATCAGCAGGCGCAGGGACCCGTCGGCGCCAGCATGCTCGGAGCGGACCTGGCCGAGCCCTGCGGTTTCAGCCGACAACGCCGGCAGTGCGGCACGCAGGCGCGCGGGAAACGCCGTATGCGGACGATCTGCCCAGGCATCGAGGGACCGCCCCTGCACCCAGGCGCGCAGCGCAAGGCGCTCGTGGCATGGGCGTGCGCCGGCTGCCCGCAGCCGCGCCTGCAGAGCTTCGATACGCATGATGCCCGCGATCCTAGCATGCAGGTTCGACTACAATTTGCCGCCATGCGCCGCATGCTGGTCTTTCAACACGTCCCCCATGAAATCCTCGGCATCCTCGACCCGCTGCTGCGCGAGGCCGGTTTCCGTATCCGTTATGTAAATTTCGGACGGCAGCCCGATGAGCGGCCCGACGTGGAGCGCTATCACGGCCTGGTGGTGCTGGGCGGGCCGATGAATTGCGACCAGGTCGACCGCTACCCGCACCTCGCCGCCGAGACCGAAGCGATCCAGAAAGCCATCGAGCGCGGCATGCCGGTGCTCGGCATCTGCCTCGGCGCGCAGCTCATCGCGCGAGCGCTCGGGGCACGCGTGCATCGCAACCCGGAGAAGGAAATCGGCTGGTACGACCTCACGCCGACCGATGCCGGCCGCAATGACCCGTTGTTCAGCCTGTTCGGCGCCACCGAGCGGATCTTCCAGTGGCACGGCGATACCTTCGAAATCCCGCACGGCGCCGTGCACCTGGCGCGTTCCCAAGCGTGCGCGCATCAGGCCTTCCGTTACGGCGAGAACGTCTACGGCTTGCAGTTCCACATCGAGGTGGACGAGCCGCTGATCACCCGCTGGCTGCACACCCCGGTAATGATGCGCGAGATCGAATGCCTCGGCCCCAATTTCAACGCGGCAGCGATTGCCGCCGAAACGCACCGGCACATCGGCCGCTCGCTTGCGCTGGGCGACAGCGTCTTCCGCAGGTACATCGCGATGTTCCATACGCGGCGGCGGCGCATCGCCCTGCCTTCCCGCCACCCGGACCTCCCCGACCGCGAGCCGGCTTGAATTCCGGCTCAGCCGGCCCCAATTAACGCTACGCAGCCCCCGCGGCGGATAGCCGCATTGCCCGTGCGGCCGGCCGGGGGCTAACATCCTCCAGCTCTGACGGACGGGAATTCACACCTTGAGCGCCACAGCAGTTAACGCCCGGCTGGCCGCCGCGGCCGCCGAAGCCGGTTCACGCCCGGCGGGACGGCTCGAATTGCCGGTGCGCGGCATGACGTGCAGCGCCTGTGCAATACGCCTCGAGAGCGCGCTCGGTCAGGCGCCCGGCGTGCAACGCGCCACGGTCAATTTCGCCCTGGAACGCGCTGATGTGCTGTTTGACCCGGCCCAGACATCGCCTGCCGGCGTGGCCGATGCGGTCACGCGGGCCGGCTTCGAGGTGCCGCGGGAAACCTTTTCGTTCGGCATCGGCGGCATGACCTGCAGCGCCTGCTCGACGCGCGTCGAAAAAGCCCTGCGCGCCGTTTCCGGCGTCACCGAGGCAAACGTCAACCTGGCGCTGGAGCGGGCGGACATCAAGGCCGTCCCCGGAGCAACGACCTTGCAGGCCCTCGCCGATGCGGTGGGCCGCGCGGGCTACCAGGCGCGGCTCAGTTCTGCCGCGGCGGATCGCGAAAAGGCCGACGAGGAACACCGCGCGCGCGACCAGGCCGAGCTGCGGCGCGAGTTTCTGCAGCTCGCCGCCGCAATCGCGCTGACCACGCCGCTGGTGGCGCAGATGGTGGCCATGGCCGCGGGACTGAATCTGCACCTGATGCCCTACATGGAAGTGCTGCTCGCCACCCCGGTGCAATTCATCTGCGGGTGGCGCTTCTATCGCGGCGCGTACAAGGCGCTCAAGGCAAAGTCCGGCAACATGGACGTACTGGTCACGCTCGGCACCACTGCGGCGTATGTCTACAGCTGGTACCTGATCTACGCCCTGGGCGAGCACGCTCACGGCCGGCTGTATTTCGAGGCTTCCGCCGTGGTCATCACGCTGGTAATGCTCGGCAAATACCTCGAGGCCCGGGCCAAGCGCGGCACCACCGCCGCCATCCGCCAGCTCATGGACCTGCGGCCGCAGACCGCGCGAGTGCGCCGCGCTGACGGCAGCGAAGCGGAGGTGCCCGTCGCCGAAGTGCGCTCGGGTGACCTGGTGATCGTGCGGCCGGGCGAGCGCGTGCCGGTGGACGGCAAGGTCGTGGCCGGCCGCAGCGAGCTCGACGAGTCGCTGATCACGGGCGAGAGCCTGCCGGTGGAAAAAACCGCCGGCGCCGGCGTGACCGGCGGTGCCATCAACGGCACCGGCCTGCTCGAAGTGCAGGCCACCGCCGTCGGCGAGGACTCGACGCTCTCGCGCATCATCCGCATGGTGGAAAACGCGCAGGCCGGCAAGGCGCCGGTGCAGCGGCTGGTGGACCAGATCAGCGCGGTATTCGTGCCGGTGGTGATTGTTATTGCGCTGGTCGCCTTCGGCGGCTGGATGATCGCCGACGGCAACTTCGAGCATGCGCTGATTGCCGCGGTGTCGGTGCTGGTGATCGCCTGTCCCTGCGCGCTGGGGCTCGCCACGCCGACCGCCATCATGACCGGCACCGGCGCGGCGGCCCGCTCCGGCATCCTGATCAAGGACGTCGAATCGCTCGAGCGGGCGCACCGCGTTGACGCGGTGATCTTCGACAAGACCGGCACGCTGACCGAGGGCCGGCCGCGGCTGGTATCGGTGCACACCGTCCGCGGCAGCGAAGATGACCTGCTGCGGCTGGCAGCTTCCGTTCAGCAAGGCAGTGAGCATCCGCTGGCGCGCGCACTCCTCGACCGGGCCGCGGAACAGCAGCTGGCGCTCGCGCCGGTGGAGGATTTCCAGAGCCATACCGGCAGGGGCGTGTCAGGGAAGGTGGCCGGTCGCGAGATCCTCATTGGCAATGCGCCATTCATGGCGGAACGCCGGGTCGATGCCTCGGCGGAATCGGCCAGGGCGGCCGAGTGGCAGGCCCAGGCCTGGACGGTGATCTGGGTGGCCGACGATCAGGGCGTGCTCGGCATCATGGGGATCACCGATCCGCTGCGGGCGCAGTCCCGGGATGCGATCCGCGCCCTGGAAGCGATGGGTGTGCGCACCATGCTGCTGTCCGGGGACGCGCTGCCGGTCGCGAAAGAGATCGCCCGGCAGGCGGGCGTCAGCGATGCGCGCGGCGAAGTGCGCCCGGATGAGAAGGCCCGTGTCGTGGAAGAACTGTCGGCGCAGGGTTTCGTGGTGGGCATGATCGGCGATGGCATCAACGATGCGCCAGCGCTCGCTGCCGCGGATGTCGGCATCGCGATGGGCACCGGCACCGACATCGCCATGGAGACGGCGGGTATTACGCTGATGCGCCCGGATCCGCGGCTGGTGGCCGGGGCCATTGCAGCGAGCCGGGCGACGTTCCGCAAGATCCGCCAGAACCTGTTCTGGGCCTTCATTTACAATGTGATCGGCATACCGCTTGCGGCACTTGGCATGCTCAGCCCTGCGATCGCCGGCGCGGCCATGGCGCTGAGCAGCGTCAGCGTGGTCAGCAACTCGCTGCTGCTGCGGCGCTGGCAGCCAGACCTGTAGAAGCAGCTCTGGCCACGACGAATTCGCTTTGCGGGAGCGGCTTTGGCCGCGGCAAATGCGCGTTTTTGTAGGAGCGGCGCCAGCCGCGAAACAATTCAATCAGGAGGACCAAAAATGCAGAAGGTCGACATCAAGGTTTCCGGCATGACCTGCGGCGGCTGCGAACGCAGCGTGCAAAACGCATTGACCGCCCGCAAGGGTGTGCAGGCCGCCAAGGCGGACCGTAACGCGGGACTTGTCACCATCGAATTCGATCCGGCCGTCATCCAGCGCGCCGACCTCGAAAAAGCCATCGCCGAAGCCGGCTTCAAGGTCGCGGCCTAGCCTCTAAGAACACGCAGGACCAGCCCGCCGCCGGTTCACTGTGGCGACGGGCTGTTTTTTTTATAAGCGGGAGAAATGCAACCTTTCGTGACCGTCCGGCGTCTATCAGTCGTGGAGTACGCCCGGCCACCCGGCGCCGGGTTTCAACGCGGGACGAGGAGATCAGTCGTGCGCGACACAAAATTTCGCAACGTCTTCAACGCGGCATTCCTCAGACTGATGCTGCTGGCCCTCGGGCAGGCGGTGCTGCCAGCTACCGCCCACGGGCAAAGCGAAGATCCGGTTCTGGAGCGATACGTGATCGGCCATGGCGGAACCCTGCCGTCAGACGGCGGCAACGTCAACGCATTTATCCATGACGACCGGTTCGGTGGCGGCACCGCGCAGGCATCCATGTTCTTCGACGCGGGAGCCGACGGCGATTTCCTGCACCTGCGGGTCTGGCGGCATGTGCCTGCCGACCGGATCGTGTTCGCGCTGCTGGTGTTCCGCGTCGAAGTGCGCGGCTATGACGCCACCGGACAGCTCGTGCACAGCCGCGACCTGCCGGACTTCAGCTTCGGCGATTCGCAGTCGGGTAACTGGACGCGCAAGCTGCGCGTGCCGAAGAAGGCGCAACGCTGGGAGATCAGCTACATCGGCAATTACGAGTAGCCAACCGCGCCAGGCGGGGGCGGGCCTGTTTTTCCCGCCTGTCTTTGCTATCTTGCGCCCGTGTCGCCCCGCCTTTCCATCCGCATGCTCATCGGCCTGGTCGCCGGTGCAGCGCTCGGTGGTCTCGCGCATATCCTTTTCGGCTCCGACTCCCCGCTTCTCAACGGCTTCATCCGCTACATCACCGAGCCCGCGGGCAAGATTTTCCTGCGGCTGCTCTTCATGCTGGTGATCCCGCTGATCTTCTGCGCGCTCGCGCTGGGCGTGGCGGGCCTCGGCGACCTGAAGCGGCTCGGCCGTATCGGCGTGCGCACGCTGATCTACACGGCCAGCGTCTCGGCCATAGCGGTACTGATCGGCGTCGGGATGGTTAATGTGTTTCAGCCCGGCGCTGCCGTGGGCAGGGACCTGGCCGGGCAGGTGCCTGGCAATGCGGTGACGCCGGCGGCATCATCGAACGAAGCGCCATCCGGCGTGGACTTCCTGGTGAATCTCGTCCCGGCGAATGCCGTGCGCGCGATGGCCGACGGCGACATGCTCGCGGTGATGGTGTTCTCGTTGTTTCTCGGCGTCGGGCTGGTCGCCACGCGCAACGAGGCGACGAAAAAGCTCGAAGAGACGCTCGAGGGCTTCAACCAGGTGATCATGCGCCTGCTCGCCATCGTCATCGAACTCGCACCGCTCGGCGTGGCCTGCCTGATCTTCACGCTGACCGCAAGGATGGGCTACGACATCCTGCGCCAGTTGAGCGCCTATGTGCTCGTAGTGGTCGCCGGCCTGCTGATCCAGCAGTTCATCGTGTATGGGTTGTCAGTGCGGCTGCTCGGCGGCATGAGCCCGCTGCAGTTCTTCCACGCCGTGCGGCCGGCCATGCTTACGGCGTTCTCGACCGCATCGAGCAACGCCACGCTGCCGACCACGCTGCTGGTTGCCGATCGCGACCTGGGATTGCCACAGCATGTGAGCCGGTTCGTGTTGACGCTCGGCTCCACGGCCAACCAGAACGGCACGGCGCTGTTCGAGGGCGTTACGGTGCTGTTCCTCGCCCAGTTCTACGGTATCGATCTCGCCCTGTCACAGCAGTTACTGGTGGTGTTCATCTGCGTGCTCGGCGGCATCGGCACGGCGGGCGTGCCGGCGGGCTCGATACCGGTCGTGGTGATGATCATGGGGATGGTCGGGGTGCCGGCCGAAGGCATTGGGCTGATCCTCGGCGTGGACCGTTTTCTCGACATGTGCCGGACCACGATCAACGTGACCGGCGACCTGGCCGCTGCCGTCGTGGTCGGGCGCGGCGAACCGCAATCGCCGGTCAGTGCGCCATGAGCCCGCCGCGGCCGCGGAGTGAAGGGCCAGGCGACTTCCAGCGGATGATGATGGCCATGATCACCGTCACCAGAGTAACCACGCCAATCAGTTCGAACGGCGCATGTGGCCCGACCGAATCGTAGAGCCGGCCGCCCACGGCGGTACCGAACAGGATGCCGATCGCGCCGGAGATGTTGAACATTCCCACCACTGAGCCGCGCTTGGCGAGCGGTGCTTCCTGGCCAATCAGGGTCGCTGCGCCGGCGAAGGCGCTCATCTGCCCGATACCGAGCAGCACGAAATACTTGTAAGCCTCCGGCTGCAGCGGGTCATGCACCAGGTCGGTAAAAAGAAATCCCAAAGCCGCGAGCAACATGGCGATCGCCGTGCCGGTGACGCGATTGACCCGGTCGAGCATGAAGCCCATCACCGGCAGCCAGAGCAACCCGGCCACGCTCGCGATACCGAACAGCATGCGCCCCTTGGCGGTCGCCTCGGCCGGGTCGAGGCCCGCTTCGATACCCGCCGTCGTGCCCCACAGGTTGACGAACGTGCCTACCACAACCAAATCGCCGCGGGCGATAAAGGCGCAGGCATAGGCGAGCGCAATGCGCGGATTGCGCGCCTCGGAAAAGCCGCTGCGAACCAGTTCGCCAATCGGCGGGCGATCTTCGCGCCGCACCACCGTGCCCTTCTTCAGGCCCAGGAACACCACCAGCGCCGACACCGTGCAGAGTACAGCGACACCCGTGTGCACCCACACGCCGGCGGTTGCGGCGTCCTGGCCCTGGTCGACAATGGTCTTCATCAGGCCGCCGAGCCCGACCGTGAGAATGATCACCCCGAAACCGTTGAGAATGCCGACGACCGCGACGGTGCGACCACGGGTCTTCTCCGCGGGATAGTCGGCGAGCAGCGTCTGCATCATGGCCGTCGCCGCACCGATGCCGGCCGCGTAGATCAGGCGGTAGATCGTCAGTTCGCCGACCGAATCCGCCCAGGGATAAAACACGTAGCCGAGCGCCATCATGAGGAATCCCACCGCGAACACCTCGCGGCGGCCGATACGGTCGGCAAGCACCCCGCACGGGCCAAACACCAGCAGCAGCGTGATCTCGTTCCACGCCGCCAGGTCCCCGGTGATGCGCCCCTGCTCTTCCAGAGGCACCTTCAGGTAGACGTTGAGAACGTAAGGCGTGGCCACGCTGACGAATGCCAGCAGGCCGATGGCGGTAAATGCCGCGTAGAAGAACGTCAGGCCGTTGACCCGGCTGATGCCGGGCGCGAACTCTATCGGACCGATATGCCCGCCGCGGGCCTCCGGCTCAGTCACCGCGTTGTCGGGCATGATCTCACGTGAAAATGTGCACGGCCTTGTTGCGAGTGTAGCTCAGAAGCTCCGCCAGGCACTCCTCGACGCCGAGCCCGCTGTTCTTCCACCCGCCGAAGGGCATGCCGATGAAGTGCCGGGCGGTGGTGTTAACCCAGACGAATCCTGACTGCAGCCGGCGCGCCATGTCGATCGCCATTTTCAGATCGTGCGTCCAGACACCAGAGGCCAGCCCGTACTCCGTGGCGTTCGCCATGGCGATGGCTTCATCCGCCGTGCGCCACTTCATGATCGACAGGACCGGCCCGAAGATCTCCTCGCGGGCAATCCGCATGCCGGGCGCGACGTTGCCATAGACCGTCGGCCTGATCCAGTAGCCGCGACGAAATGCCTCACCCGGGGGCCGGCTGCCGCCCGTGAGCAACCTCGCACCCTCCGCTTGGCCGGATTCCACGAACGCGAGAACCCGCCGGTAATGGGCAGCCGAGTTGACTGGCCCCATCTGCGAGGCCGGATCGAGCGGATCGCCGAGGCGAATGGTCTCGACCTGCGCCACCACGCGCTCCACCACCGCGTCGTAGAGTGACTCGTGCAGCAGCAGGCGACTGTTCGAGCCGCAGGACTGCCCGGCCCAGGCGAAGTTCATGCCACCAACCGCCGCTTTCGCTACGTCATCCGGGTCGGCATCGGCGCAGACGATCATCGGATTCTTGCCGCCGAGCTCGAGCGAAATGTGCTTGACGGCAACCTCGGCGGCGGCACGCTGGATCGCCATGCCGGTCTGCACCGAACCGGTGAAGCCAATGCGCCAGATGCGCGGGTGACGCACCAGCGCATCGCCGGTTGGCAGGCCTGTGCCGTGCAGAATGCTGACCACGCCCGGCGGCAGCATCTCGCGGCAGATCTCGCCCATGACCGTACCCGACAGAGGGCTCGTCTCCGGCGTCTTCACGATGACGGCGTTTCCGGCCATCAGGGGCGCTGCCAGATGCGCCGCGGCGAACAGGAACGGGTGATTAAAAGGCACGATGCGCGCCACCACGCCGTAGGGCTCGCGCAGGGAGAAATGGACGCCGTTGGCCGAGGCCGGCACGCTGTCGCCCTTCAGCTCGGTGCCGAGGCCGGCGAAGAAATCCAGGTAGTTCGCTGCGACCTCGACATCGCGGCCGAGGCTCGCAATGGTATTGCCGGTGTCGGCCGCTTCGAGCGGCAGAACGTCCCTGGCCCGGGCGCGCATCGCGCCAGCCAGCTTGCGCAGAATGTCGCGCCGCTCCCAGACCGAGAGCGCGGCCCATTCGCGCTGGGCAGCCTCGGCAGCCCGCACGGCGCGTTCGACGTCCGCGGCGCTGCCGAGGGGCACGCGGCCATGCACCTCCTCGGTCGCGGGATTGACCGACTCGATCCACTGCCCACTTTCGCTGGGCACGAATTCGCCGCCGATGAACATCAGGCGGTCGCCGAACTTAAGGCTCACGGACAGCTCTCCGCTGCGGTTTTTTGCTGGCGCCTATTCTGAGCGAGGACCGGGCGCCACGGCGTTTAAACTAGCCGTTCGTCCGCGCTACGGCGTCAACGAGGGAGCGGCGCAGGTCGCGAAGCGAAATCGCGGCTTGCGCCGCTCCCACATCGGGACCCGTCGCGGCTTGCGCCGCTACCACTGCGCCGCCGCCACAGCACCGGGCCTACGGCGTGACCGGCTTGGGCGGCGCGGGCTTCTGCGTGCGCGCGTAATGCTCCAGGCTCGACAGGCTCGGCTCGCCGGTCCACTTCTCAGGCGCATTGAAGTACTTCGCGTAATTCTTCTCGGCGTAGTCGAGCACCGGCCGGCCGAAGATCTCGCCGAGATCCGTGGTGGTACCCATGAAACAGTTGTACAGGCAGTGGCCCGGTGCCTGCCCCATCAGCATCCACGGCAGCCAGGGCGTCACGCGGTTCCAGGTGCCCTTGTAGTTCACCGTCGTCAGCTTCGGGTTCTGCATGTCCTCGGCCCGGATCGAGTGGGCGAAGTACTCCGACACCTGCGCCGTCGGGCCGGCGGATTCGCGCGGCCACTGGTCCGGTTGCAGCGCGCTTGGGTAGGCGAGATGGATATGAATCTCCATGTCGAGCCAGTCGCCGTGCTGGTACCAGGGCAGGATAAAGGGCGGGCGCTTCGGCGGCGGACCTTCCTTGTTCAGCCCGCCGAAGGACGGCGGCAGCGGGAAATATTCCTCGATCAGGTAATTGAACGGATCGTTGTCCACGTGCACCGGCTTGACCACCTCGCCGGTGAGCGTGTTCCTCCACTCGGTGAGCACCTCGCCGCTGCGAATGTCGGTATAGAGAATGATCTCCCGGCACAGCCGCTCGATCGCTCCATCGGGCCGCTGGATCAGGCGGATCGCGCCGAAGCCCTGCGCGCCGACCAGGTCCACGATGCGCTTGCCGGGCTGCACCGCATTCACGTAACCCTTGAACCAGAAATACTTCTGCTTGCCCCAGTCGGTGTCGCCCTGGATGCGGGCGTAGGCCATCTGGTTGCCCTTGCCGGTGCGCAGATCGAGCAGCGGCCCCTCGAGCGCCGGCCCTTTGCCACCGACGCTGGTCATGGCGGCGGCCTGCTGCGCATAGGCGCTCAGCGCGAGCGCGGAGGCGCCCAGCGCGCCCACGGAGGCGAAGGACAGGACGTCCCGGCGTGTCGTCTGCATATGAAGTCCCCTGTCGATAAGTGCGTTGTTCTGGATCCGGGCGCAGGCCCGCCGCGCCATGATGACGGTTACCGGGCCCGCTTATCAACCGACCGCGGGCGCTCGATTGCGGCGGTACCAGGCGAGCATCGCGAGCGCAGCGATGACCAGCACGAAATTCGAGCCGGCCATGTACAGGAACGGTCCCACGGGCTTCCAGTTGTCGAACAACCAGCCCCCCACCAGGCCGACCACCATGATGCCGACGGCGCCGAACAGGCTGAACAGGCCCAGTACGGCGCCGCGGCCGCGGTCCGGCGCCTCCTTGCCGATCAGCGAGGTCGCCGAAATGTTCGCCCCCATCTCGCCCGCGCCGACGAAAGCGGCAGCGATATACATCTCCCAGCTGAGCGGGTTGTCGAGCAAGCCGAGCGAGGCGTAGCCGACGAACGCGACACTCATGCCGAGTGCCAGGCCCTTGAGGCGGTCGATCTTGTCGAGGACGATCCCGAAGATGACGGCCCAGGGCAGCGCGAAGGCCTGGATCACGACGTAGAAAGTCACTGCCTTGATCGTCGCCTCCGCAGTGGTCATGCCCTGCGCCATCCCTTCGCGCACCAGCCACAGCGTCAGAAACTGGCTGACCACCGCCAGGTCGGCACGCGACACGAAGGCCGCCAGGTAGCCGAGCGCGACGCGGGGATTGCGGCCCGCCGCAAGCCCGACCTTGAGCGTGGCCAGCATCGGCTCGCGCCGCTCGGCGGGCTTGCCGGGAACACCTGGTTTCAGCCCCCAGAGCAGCACCAAGGCGAGCGTCATGCAGACGCCGGCGAGGCACCAGTAGGCTAACCGGCCCGCCATGACCGGGTCGTAGCCCATGTCGATGAAGCGCTGCGGCAGCCCGCCGATCACGCGTGGCAGGCTCGCGATGCCGACTCCGTTGAAGATAAATACGGCGGCGATCATCTTCGCGCGCGTGGCGTCCACCGGATAGTCGTTGGCGGTGGTCGACAGCATGACATTGATGCAAGCGACGCCCGAAGCGATGAACAGGCGGAACAGCACGAGCTCGATGGTTACGGCGTCGATGTCGCCCGTGGCGAGTGGATACAGGCAGTACCCGACAGCCAGCAGGATGAACCCCGTCGCGAACACCGGTGGCCGGCCGGTCCTGTCAGATATGGCGCCGGCGATCCCGACCAGTGTGATCACGACCAGTTCCTGGACCACCAGCAGTGTGCCGGTGAGCACGCCCTGCTGGTTCGGCGGAATCTTCAACATCTCGTTGAACAGATAGGCCTGCATGATGCCCACCGAGTTCATCATCGCGATGCTGAAGAACGACACGAAGAACAGCGTAAAGACGTGCTTGCGCGCCACGCCGATGCGCATGCGCAGTGGGCCGAGCCGCAGGCCGTAAGGCTCCTCGGCGACGGTCTGGATGGTCGGCGCAACGCTCATCGGCTGTTCCCCTCGCGCGGCAGTCAGCGCATGTTGAGGCATGGGCAGAAGGGCCACAATCGCGCCGGCGGGCCTGACCATACCGTGATCTCGGGCTGCAGTCAGCCCTTCGATTCATTCGCCAGGCGGCCGCAAGCGGTTTCGGAGCGGCGCGCGGCACATTATGCTTCGGACACCATCCCCAGCGAGGAATCGTCTCATGAGACTGCTGAAGCGCCTGCTCGCCAC
>CAYOFE010000085.1:0-12936 GCA_964403135.1 uncultured Chromatiaceae bacterium
ACCGGCCGGGACGATGACTTGGCCATGGCGAGGCCTCCGCGGTGCCATCAGCTGATGACTTTTCCCGTTAAGTGTCGACCCCCGCGCCGACGTTGTCAACTGGCCGCCAAGAAAGCGTTATGTCGCATCCCGGGTCAGATGAAAAACTCGTGGCTGTGGGATGCGCCGCCATGCGCATGCGTGCGGCCATGATCGTGCCCCCCCGCCGCAGCCCCTCCGTCGGCAAATGACAGGCGCAGGGCGCCGAGCGCCGGCAGGTGGCGCATCGCCGCCTCGCGGACCTGGTCGGCCAGCTTCAGGCCGTCGCTGATCGGCGCGGTCCCGTCCACGACGAGGTCCGCCTCCGCGTGCAGCCGGTGGCCTACCCAGCGGGCGCGCACGTTGTCGAGGCCACGCACCCCCGGCACGTGTTCAGCCGCATGACGCAGTTCCCCGATGATCTCCGGCTCGACGCCATCGAGCATGCGCGAGAACACCGACTTCGTTGATTGCCAGACGATGCCGAAGATCATGAAGGTGATGATCAGGCCCACGATCGGGTCGGCAAGCGCAAATCCTGCCCAAACGCCGATGGCACCGAGCACCACGGCGAGGCTGGTGAGCCCGTCCACGCGCGCGTGATAGCCGTCGGCGACCAGCGCCGCGCTCTGAATCTCCCGGCCGACACGGATGCGGAACACCGCCACCAGCTCGTTGCCGACGAAACCGATGATGCCGGCAACGGCCACGGCGCCGAGCCAGGAAATCTCCCGCGGATTGATCAAGCGGTCAATGGATTGGTATCCGGCCACCAGCGCGCTGAACAGGATCAGTGCGACAATGATCACGCCGGCGAGGTCTTCCACGCGCCCGTAGCCATAGGTGAACCTGGCCGTCGGCTTGCGCCGCGCAAACCAGAACGCGACCCACAGCGGTATCGCCGTCGAGGCATCGCCGACGTTGTGAATGGTATCGGCCAGCAAGGCCACGCTGCCGGACAGCCACACCACGACCATCTGCGCCACGGCGGTGATCGCCAGGCCGACGAATGACCACTTGATCGCCCAGATGCCGCGCTCGGTGGTGGCGATGGTCGGATCCATCACGCCGTGCGTGTGACCGTGCCCGCCCTCGCTATGATCGTGACGGTGCCCCTGAGCGTGGCCGTGAGTGCTATGGCCATGCTCGCCGAATCCCAGCCAGTCGAGTGCCGCGCGGATCATGGTAGCGTGCTCCGGCCCCGCTCATAGATAGCGGGTGATCTCCTTGAACTTCTCGATGGTGGCGCGCTGCTCGCGCGTGGTCGGGCCCATCGCCGTTTCCAGGCAATGCTCTACGTGGTCGTGGATCAGCACCGATTTGGCGCCCTCCAGCGCGCGGATCACCGCGTGCATCTGCTGGGCGATGTCGAGGCAATCCCGACCGCCCTCGATCATGCCGATGATGGTCTGCAGGTGTCCGTCGGCGCGCTTCAGGCGGTTGACGATGTCGCGGTGCGTGGCGTGCGTATGGCCGTGAGCGGCCGGTGCGGCGCGCAGGCGTGGAGCGGTGGCAGGCATAGGCGCATTCCCGGTCTGGTAATGCGGCTATTCTGATCCCCTCCCCGGGGATAGGTCAAGCAGGCCAGATCGCGACTTGCGTCGCTCCCACAAAGCTTTGAATCGCGCCTGGCGCCGCTCATACAGGGAGCTGGAGTCGCGGCTTGCGCCGCTCCCACAAGCGTCGCTCCTGAGGCAGCCGGGGATAGATTTAAGTCTGTCCCCGATGGGAGCGGCGGCTGCGAACGTGCTGCGTGCGAAACGGCGTGGGCTTGCCGGCACGCCGCCGGCCTTCGGGCATGCGGCCCGTGCCTGCCGGTTGATACGCCGGAATCAACTGATGCGCGCCGTTGCCGATGAGATCCGCGCGACCCATGCGCCGCAGTGCCTCGCGCAGCGCCGGCCAGTTCTCCGGGTCGTGATAGCGCAGGAACGCCTTGTGCAGGCGGCGCACCTTGAGGCCTTTCGGAATGCGCACCTTCTCGCTCGCGCGCGTCACCCGCCGCAGCGGGTTCCTGCCGGAGTAGTACATCGCGGTGGCGGTGGCCATCGGCGTCGGCAGGAATGCCTGCACCTGGTCGGCGCGGTAATTGTTCTGCTTCAGCCAGAGCGCCAGCTCCAGCATGTCCTCGTCGGTGGTGCCCGGGTGCGCGGCGATGAAATAAGGAATCAGGTACTGCTCCTTGCCGGCCTCCTTCGAAAAGCGCTCGAACAGCTCGCGGAAGCGGTAGTAGCTGCCGATGCCCGGTTTCATCATTTTCGACAGCGGTCCCTCCGAGATCGCCTCCGGCGCGATCTTCAGGTATCCGCCGGTGTGATGCTGTGCCAGCTCCTTCACGTACTCGGGCGATTCCACCGCGAGGTCGTAACGCACGCCCGAGGCGATCAGCACTTTCCGGATGCCCGGCAGCTCGCGCGCCTTGCGGTACAGGCGAATCAGCGGCGCGTGATCGGTGTTCAGGTTCGGGCAGATTTTCGGGTACACGCAGGACGGCCGCCGGCACGCCGCCTCGATGCTGCGGCTCTTGCAGGCGAGCCGATACATGTTCGCCGTCGGGCCGCCGAGGTCGGAGATCACACCGGTGAAGCCCGGCGTGGCATCGCGCACGCGCTCGATCTCGCGCAGCACGGACTTCTCCGAGCGGCTCTGGATGATGCGGCCCTCGTGCTCGGTGATGGAGCAGAACGTGCAGCCGCCGAAGCAGCCGCGCTGGATGGCGATCGAGAAGCGGATCATCTCGTAAGCGGGGATCTTTTCCTTGCCGTAGGCCGGGTGCGGCTGGCGCTGGAACGGCAGCTCGTAGAGCGCGTCCATCTCCGTGGTGGTGAGCGGGATCGGCGGCGGATTCAGCCACACATCCACGTCGCCATGGCGCTGCACCAGCGCGCGCGCGTTGCCGGGGTTGGATTCCTGGTGCAGGATCCGCGAGGCGTGCGCGTAGAGCACGGAGTCGCCGAGCACGGCACGGTAATCGGGTAGGCGCACCACGCTGCGCGTGCGGTCGGCGTTGGCAACGTCGCGGGGCGTAAAAACGATGCGGTGTTCGACACCGGGAGTCGCGACTGGCGTCGCTCCCACAGGATCGGTGGTTGTCGCGACTGGCGTCGCTCCCACAAGATCGCCGACCTTCGTCGCAACTTGCTGTGGAAGCGGCGCCAGCCGCGATTCATTGGCGTATGGATCGGAATGCACGGCAGGCGCGCCGGGCTCGTCGATCGTCGTCGAATCGATCTCGATCCAGCCGGCCGGGACTTCGCGCCGCACGAAAGCCGTGCCGCGAATGTCGGTGAGCTCGCGAATGCCCTGACCCGCATGCAGCCGGTGTGCAATCTCGGCCACCTGCCGCTCGCCATTGCCGAACACCAGCAGATCGGCCTTCGCATCGACGAGGATCGAGCGGCGCACCTTCTCGGACCAGTAATCGAAGTGCGCAATCCGCCGCAGCGACGCCTCGATGCCACCGATCACGATCGGCACGCCCGGGAACGCCTCGCGCGCGCGCTGCGCGTAGACGCTCACCGAACGATCCGGCCGGCGCCCGCCGACACCGCCCGGCGTGTAGGCGTCGTCGCTTCGGATGCGCCGGTCCGCCGTGTAGCGGTTCACCATCGAGTCCATGTTGCCGGCGCTGACGCCGAAGAACAGCCGCGGCGCGCCGAGCGCGCGGAACGCTTCCGGCCCGTGCCAGTCCGGCTGCGCAATAATGCCGACGCGAAAACCCTGCGCCTCGAGGAACCGGCCGATAATCGCCATGCCGAAGCTCGGCAGGTCCACGTAGGCATCTCCGGTCACCAGGATGACGTCGCACTGCTCCCAGCCGAGCGCCTCCATCTCGGCGCGCGACATCGGCAGAAACGGCGCAGCCGCGGCCGTCGTCCCCGCGGGCTTCGGGTATGAAAACAGGTTGCGCGCGGCGTGCATGCGCATATGGTACCCCGGTACCATAGCGGCCATGCGCGTGCTCCTGGTCGAAGACGACAGCATGATCGGCGAGGCCGTGCGCCTCGGCCTGAAGAAACAGGGCCTCACCGTGGACTGGGTGAAAGACGGCGTCTCGGCGAAAGCCGCCCTTTCGACCGAGCCCTTCGACCTGGTGCTGCTCGACCTCGGCCTGCCGGGCATGGATGGGCTGCAGGTGCTCAGACACGCCCGCAGCACCGGCAAGACCGTGCCAATCCTGATCCTCACGGCACGCGACTCGGTGACCGACCGCATCAAGGGGCTCGATGCCGGAGCCGACGATTATCTCGTCAAGCCGTTCGACCTGAACGAGCTCGCCGCACGCGTGCGCGCCGTGCTGCGCCGCCAGGCGGGCCGCGCGGCACCGGTGATCGAGCATCTCGGCGTGCGCCTCGACCCGGCAGCCCACGAGGTCACCGTGAATGGCGCGCCAGTTTCGCTGTCGCAACGCGAATTCGCCCTGCTCGAAGCCCTGCTCGAACGGCCCGGCCAGGTGCTGTCGCGCAGCCAGATCGAGGAGCGGCTCTACGGCTGGGGCGAGGAAGTCGAGAGCAACGCGGTCGAGGTGCACATCCACAACCTGCGCAAGAAGCTCGGATCGGCCTACATTTTGAACGTGCGGGGCGTCGGCTATCGGGTCCGCACCCAGCCATGACGACGATCCGCACGCGGTTGCTGATGTGGCTGTTGTCAGCCGTTGCGGCGGCCGGCCTGTCGGGCGCCTACACCACTTATAGCAATGCGCTCGTCGCGGCCGGCGAGATATTCGACGAGCAGCTGCAACAGACCGCCTACTCGCTGCGCGACCAGGCCTTCGAGTTTGCGCTGCCGCCGCAGCTGCCGGCTTCCGAGACGCGCAATGAAGTCGTGGTGCAGGTGTGGAGCGCCGCCGGCGTGCGGGTATATTTTTCGCAGATTTACACGAGCCTGCCGGGACTGGGGCCGCCGGGGTTTTCGACGGCACGGGCCAAGGACGTCGAATGGCGGATGTTCGCGCTGCCCGCGCGCGGCTACGTGATCCAGGTGGCGCAGCCTACCGCCGTGCGCCAGCGCCGCGCGGTCAACCTCGGGCTGCAGACGCTGGCGCCGTTCGCGCTGATGCTGCCGGTGCTCGGCTTGGCGATCTGGCTCATCGTCGGCGTGCAACTGAAGCCCCTCGACCGTGTCGCCGACTCCGTGCGGCAACGCCAGCCCGAGGCGCTCACGCCATTACCCGAAACGGGGCTGCCCGACGAAATCAGGCCGCTGGTGGTGGCGTTGAATGAGCTGCTGGCGCGGCTGCGGGCGGCCCTGGAAGCGCAACAGGCGTTCGTCGCAGACGCGGCGCACGAGTTGCGCACGCCGCTGACGGCGCTGCGCCTGCAGGCGCAGCTCGCCGAGCAGGCCGACAGTGCGGAAGAGCGCACGCACGCGCTGACCGAACTGCGCCGCGGCATCGACCGCGCAGCACGCCTGGTCGAGCAGATGCTGACTCTGGCGCGACAGGAAGCCACGCAGCTGGCGAGGACCGAACCGGTCGAGCTCGATCAACTCGCGCGGGAAGTGGTGAGCGACCTCGCACCGCTCGCCGAGGCTCGGGGGCAGGACTTTGGTCTTGCCGAAGCCGAACCCGTGCGGGTGCACGGCGATGTTCATGCACTGCGCACGCTGCTGCGCAACCTGGCCGACAACGCGATCCGCTACTCGCCCGAGGGTGGCCGCGTCGACGTCAGCGTGGGTCGCTTCGGCAGCACGCCGTTCCTGCGCGTGACCGATTCCGGGCCGGGCATCCCGGCTGAGGACCGCGAGCGGGTCTTCAACCGCTTTTTCCGCCGCAGCGGCAGTAACGTGCCCGGCACCGGCCTGGGCCTCGCCATCGTCCGGACCATCGTCAAAATTCACAAGGCGAACATCGAGTTAGACGATAACCCGCACGGGCGAGGGCTGCAGGTGACGGTACGTTTTCCGGCACCCGTCACAGCCCATCCAGGCTCTTAATAGTCGCTTAAGCCGGCCCGCGTAACGTGCGCATCATGGACAAGGCACTGCGGTGCCGCTGACCCGGGTTCCGAGGCGTCAGAGCCGGGGTCGAAGCGAACAAAGCAGTCCTCCAGACGAAGCTGACAGATAGAAGGGTAACCAGGCCGGGCCGCAAACCCGGCCTGTTTTTTTCTGCGAAGTAAGTCTCGCTTAAGGCTCGGCCCCTAGGCTGAACCCCGGTTGAGAAGGTCTCGTTACCGGCGCCGTTGTGGCCCTGGTTGCGGGTGTGGCGACTATCCTCCCCCACGGCATGGCATGTCCCCCGCCATTGCCGCTTCCCCTGCCAACCGCAACGCCAGCCGCAGCGGCGCCGGCCCCTCCCCGGCAGCCGCCCCTTGAGCCACACCCGTCCCACCGGCAAACTGCCGCACGCGCATTGCACCACGGAGTACGGAGCGCGTGAATTCACTTTTCCGGCGCAGGCCGGTCGACCCGGACCCGCATCGCGACACAGGCCTGCACCGCGCGCTCAGCGCATTCGACCTGACCCTGCTCGGGGTGGGTTCGATCATCGGCGCCGGCATCTTCGTTCTCACCGGTATCGCCGCGGCCACTAAGGCCGGGCCTGCAGTGACGCTGTCGTTCGTGGTCGCCGGGCTGGCCTGCGCGTTCACGGCCTTCGCCTACGCGGAACTCGCCGCGATGCTCGGCGGTTCGGGCAGCGCTTACAGCTATGCCTACACCGGGCTCGGCGAAGTGGTGGCCTGGATCATCGGCTGGAACCTGCTGCTCGAGTACGGCGTCTCCGTCTCGGCGGTGGCGGTGGCCTGGTCCGGATACGTCGGCAACGTGCTCGGCGCGGCGGGCCTGGTGATCCCCGAGCCGTTGATGCATGCGCCAAACGAGGGCGGCATCGTCAACCTGCCAGCCTTTCTCGTCATCCTGGTGCTGGCCGTCCTGCTCATCGCCGGCGTCAAGGACAGCGCCCGCTTCAACAACGCCATTGCCTTCATCAAGCTGAGCGCAATTGCAATCTTCCTGATCGCGGCTTTTCCGCATATCGAGCCGGCCAACTGGGAGCCTTTCGCGCCATTCGGCTGGTCAGGCGTATTCAGCGGTGCCAGCCTGATCTTTTTTGCGTATATCGGCTTCGACGCCGTTTCCACCGCCGGCGAGGAAGCGCGCAATCCTGCGCGCGACATGCCAATCGCCATTCTCGCCTCGCTGGCCGTATGCACCATCATTTATATAACCGTGTCGCTGGTGCTGACCGGCATCGCTCCGTATCAGACGCTGAACGTGTCGTCGCCCGTGGCGCAGGCCCTGCTCAACGTCGGCGTCCGCTGGGGGGGGGCCGTAGTGGCCGCCGGTGCCATCGCTGGCCTGACCTCGGTAATGCTGGTGCAGTACTATGGACAGACGCGCATCTTTCTGGCCATGTCGCGCGACGGGCTGCTGCCGGCCGCATTCTCGGAGGTGCACCCAGGCCGACGCACACCGGTAAAGTCGATCCTGATCCTCGGCACGTTCATCGCCGTCGCGGCCGGCTTCCTGCCGCTGACGCTGCTGGCCGAGCTGGTGAACATCGGCACGCTGGCGGCGTTCGTCGCCGTGTGCGGCGGCGTGATCGTGTTGCGCCGCACGCACCCGGAGCTGCACCGCCCGTTCCGCGCTCCGGGCGGAACGCTGGTACCGGTGCTGGGCACGTTTTCCTGCCTGGGGCTGATGGCATTCCTGCCACTGGCGACCTGGATCCGTTTCATTGGCTGGCTCGCCGTCGGCTTCCTGATCTATTTCGGCTATTCGCGTCCTCGCAGTCTGCTGTCACGCCGCGGACCGGCCTGACGCGTAAGGGCATCTACGACTACGCATCGCCCCGCCCGGGGCGCCATAGTCGCCGGCATCGGTTCGCGAGGCGACGACGGTGCCGACGGGACAGCGGCGCAGGCCGCAGAATCTGGCGTATGCGGGTGGACTGTTGGCCGGCCTGATCGGGCTGGCGGTGCTCGCCGTGCCCGCCCGCGAGGCCTGGCACGCGCGCGGGCCCATCAACGTCGGGCACGAGACGCTGCGTTGCCAATGGTGCCACCGCGATGCCCGCGGCACGCTCCGCCAGCAGGTGCAGGCGAATCTGCGCTATGTCATCGGGCTTCGCGATACGCCGGCTGATCTCGGCCGCAGCGACGTCAGCAACGAAGTGTGCATTGATTGCCATGACCGGCCTGACGACCGGCACCCCGTGTACCGTTTTCTCGAGCCGCGCTTCGCCAAGGCACGCGAGAACCTCCGGCCACAGCAGTGCATGTCCTGTCACCAGGAGCACACCGGCAAGCGCGTCACGCTCGCGGAAATCGGCTATTGCGAGAATTGCCACGAGGACACGCGCATCAGGAAAGACCCGATCGATGTGCCGCATGAGCGGCTGATCGAGCTCGACCGCTGGCAAACCTGCCTTGGCTGCCACGACTTTCATGGCAACCATGTGATGCAGACCGCAACAGCGGTCGGCCAGGCAATTCCTCCGGCGCAGATTCGCGCGTACTTCAACGGCGGCGTATCGCCGTTCGGCAGCGAGCGTCGTCACCAGCCCCGCAAGGAGCTGGCGGAGGTCGACGATGGCTGACCGATCGTTCTGGCTCGGCGCGCTTACGCTCGGCTGCCTGGGCATCTACCTGTTCTATAGCGCACCGCCCCCGCTGGAGGAGCAGCGCCCTGCCGCCGCCAGCATCCCCGTGGCTGAAATGTTCGCCGTTCTGGAAGCGGAAAACGACGCCGTGCGCGCGCTGTGGACCCGCGAGATCGTCGGCGCCGGCGCCAGCGTGGGGCTGAAGTTCGATGAGCACTGGCGCGAGCGCGACCTGGAAGCAGGGCCGCTGCCTGCGCTGTTCCTGCGCGAGACCGCCAAGAGCCTGGAGCGCAACCCGGTGCAGTTGAGCCTGTTCCTGGGCTCGGATTTCCCGATCAACGACTCCAACCGCTTCGAAGGACTGCAGCTCGAACGCTTCCGCATACTGCGCCAGACCGGCGAGCCGCAGTTTTTCTACATGCCCGACACGCGCCTGTACACCGGCATGTTCAGCGACGTCGCCGTCGCTGAGCCCTGCGTCCGCTGTCACAACGATCACGCGCAGTCCGAGAAAAAGGACTGGCAGTTGAACGACGTGATGGGCGCCACCACCTGGGTTTACCCCGCCGACGCGGTTTCTCTGGAGGAATTCCTCCAAGCCGTGGCCGCCCTGCACAAGGGCTTCGAGGACGCCTACTCGGCCTATATCCGCAAGGTCGAGACTTTTGCCCAGCCGCCGGCTATCGGCGAGCACTGGCCGCGCGAGGGCTATTACCTGCCCTCGACCGAGGCATTCATGCAGGAGGTCTATCGACGCACGGCACCGGAAACGCTGGCGGTTCTGGCCCGCATGTCGAACCGGCAGCGGTCGGCCGCTCCCGAGTCGCGCGGTGACCGCACGCAGTGACAGCCTGACGGCGGCGGGCCTCGCGCTGCTCGTGCTGCTGGTGGTGCAGCTCGCCGGCGGGCTGCGCTGGTCGTGGCTGGCCGAGCTGCAGGCCAATGACCTGTACAAGCAGCTCAGCGGATTCGCGCTCTGCGCCTTCATCGCCTGTCAGTGGCGGCTGTCGCTGGCCCGTGCAGGAGGCCGCGCGCAGGGCAACTCCCGGCTGGCCAACACCCACAAGCGGGTCGGCCTGGCGGCACCGGTGTTGTTCTTCCTGCACTCGCAAAGCCTCGGATACGCCTACCAGGTGGCGCTGAGCCTGACGTATCTGGCGCTGTTCGTTTCCGGGGTGTTCCACCGCGAGGCCCTCGGCATCCCCAACCCCGGTTACCGGACCGCCTGGATCGCCGCGCACGTCAGCCTCGCGACGGCGCTGCCGATCCTGCTCGGTTACCACGTGTATATCACCTACATGTTCGAGTAATGGCGCATGCCATGGATCGCCGGATATGTGGCTCTTGTCCTGCTGCCGCTGGCGGTCGCGCTCGCCGTCGACCCGTTCCCGGCGCCGCGCCGGCTGCTTCGCGACGCGAGCGTCGCATTCGGCCTGTTCGCGGCCACCCTGGCGATGCTGCAGTTCGCGCTGGTGTCTCGATTGCAGCCGGGCCGCAGTTTCGTGCCGACGGATGCCCTGATGCAGTTCCACCGGCAGATGGGCATTGCCGCAGTGCTGTTCGCGCTGGCCCATCCGCTGCTGCTCGGGGGCTATGCCCTGCGGCTATCCGCCTGGAGCCCGTTCTCGGGCTCGATAACTACGCGCAGCGGCTCGCTGGCGTTCTGGGCGCTGGCGTTCATCGTGGCGAGCTCAGTCGCGCGACGGCGGTTACCCGTACGCTACGAGGCGTGGCAGATGACGCACCGGCTGGCGGCGATCACGATCATCGGCGGGTCGATCGCCCACGCGCAGATCGTCGCGGGCTACACCGCAGAGCCGGCGATGCGCGCCGTGCTGCTGTTAGGCGCCACGTTGTTCCTGGCGCTGGCCATCCGCTACCGGCTGATCCGCCCGCTGCTGCTGCGCCGGCGTCCCTGGCAGGTGGTTGCAAACACCGATGCGGGCGGCAGCACGAGACTGCTGCGCGTCAGCCCGGTCGGGCACGCGGGGATATCGTTCTCAGCCGGGCAATTCGCCTGGCTCATTACCGGGCGCACGCCGCTGTGGGCCGAGCAGCACCCGGTGTCGATCGCCTGCTCCGATGCGCCGCGCGCAGATGGGCACATCGAATTCGCGATCAAGGCACTTGGTGACTGGTCGGGCACCACCGTGCCGGCTCTGCGGCCCGGCGATCGGCTGTGGGTCGATGGTCCGTTCGGCGCATTCACGCTGGATGAGCGTATCGGCCGCGCGCCGGGACTGGTGCTGATCGCCGGGGGCATCGGTATCGCTCCCGTGCGCTCGCTGTTGCTCAGCCTCGCGGACCGTGGCGAGCGCCGGCCGGTGTTCCTGTTCTACGCCGCGCGTGACCCGAGCCGCGTGATATGCAGGCAGGAACTGAATGCGCTGCGCTCCCGGCTGAACCTCACGCTCGTCTACGTGTTCGAAATCCCCGCTGACGGCTGGAACGGCGAGCGCGGCTTCATTGACGCGGCACTGCTGCGCCGGCACCTGCCCGGCGATCTGCGCGGGCTCGGTTACTTCGTATGCGGGCCGCCCGGCATGACGACCGCGATGGAGCGCGAGCTGCGGCAGATGGGCATTCCCCGCGACGCCATCAACACCGAGCGGCTCGATATGGTCTGACCATGCGCCACGTCACCGTGACACGCAATGCACTGCTGGTCGTCGCGATATTGATCGCGGCGGCGCTGCTGTTCGGCTGGCTGGCGAGCGCCTGAGCGAAGCGTCCGGCGGCGCGCAATCAACAGGCCGTGCCGAATGTTTCGGTCTGGTAGCGCCAGATACGCAGCGATGGCGACCAGAAATCGCGCGGCCAGCCGGCCTTCACCATCAGGTGCCCGAGAAAATCCTGCGGATCCGGCAGCATCTGCCAGACTTTCGGCAGGAAGGTAGCCTGGCGCTCGCCAGACGCGAGCAGCAGGCCGTCGCGGCCCGGCACCAGCAACCCGCGCAACTCCGCCTGGCTTCCCGCCATCAGCGGCTCGAGCGGTCCGAGCACGGAGATCTCGATGCGCAGCGCCGTAAGCTCCGCAGGCTGCACGGGCGGAAACCGCGGATCGGCGAATGCGCTGGCCCGGGCGTTGTGCCAGACGTCGGTTACCAGCGGGCGCCGTGGCCGCAGAGCGCCACGACAGCCGCGCAACCCGTCGCTGGCCGTGCTCAGTGTGACGAAGCAGGCGCGCTCGGCAAAAACCTCGGCCGGGTAGTCACTGCCCGGCGCAGCAAAGGAAACGGCATCGTCGGAGCCGGCGGCAATCGCGCGCTCGGCGACCCCGATCAGCAGCTTACGCGATTGCGGTGTCAGGCTCATGGAAGGCAAAGGCGGCATAACCGACAACCCGCGCGCGGTCACCCGCGGTATCGCCGGAGTTGCGCAGATCCAGTTGCAAGGGCTTGAGGCCCGTGGAGCGGGCAAGCTGCAACAGTCCGTTCAATGGCGCGCAGCCGCAGGCGTTGTGTCCGTCGAGTGTCGGATCGAGTGCGAGTATGCGCCGGCAGGTGCGGGCATCCAACCGCTGGGCGTCGGCATACGGGTGATAGTGACTGAGGTCGGTGCTGACCGCGATGAGCGTCTCGGCGCCGCCCCAGGCTTCGCGCAGCACCGCCGCCACCTCCGCTGGGTCGGCATCGCCTACGGCGAACGGCACCAGCCGAAAGTCGCTCAGCACGACCTGCAGAAACGGCAGCTGGACTTCGAGGCTATGCTCGGAGCGATGCGGCCGATCGGATATCCGCACGCCGGGCAATATCGCCACCCGATCGCGCGCCTCGGCGTCGACCACGACCCGCCCGAGCGGCGTATCGAACGCGTCGGCCTCCGGCAGCGCCAGGCCTTTGAACCAAACCTGATGGCTCGGGCCAAGCAGCACAACGCGGCGGATGCGCTCTCGCGCTGCAGCAAGCCGTACATACGCGCTGCCGGCCACCGGCCCGGAATAGATATAGCCGGCGTGGGGCACCACGATGGCTTTCGGCACTGGCCCTGGAGTCTGCGCCGCGGCAAGGCAGCGCTCCACCACCTGCCGCAATGCGGCCGGCTCGGCGGGATAAAACACGCCCGCGACCGCCGCGGGCCTGATCCGATAGGTTCGACCAGCGGTGTTCATGCACTGATCCCGGATATGGGGACGATCCGGTCGCTTGCAATCGCCACCGCCCGCCTCCATTTTGAATTCATGCCCGGAACCGTGAATTCCGTCGTGCCCACCCGCTACTGGCATGCGCTCGCAAATGGACGCGTGCAGTGTGATCTGTGCCCGCGATTCTGCACCCTGCACGAGGGCCAGCGCGGGCTGTGTTTTGTGCGCGGCTGCGAGGATGGCGAGGTCAGGCTCTTCACCTGGGGTCGGTCGAGCGGGTTCTGCGTGG
>CAYOFE010000086.1:0-12917 GCA_964403135.1 uncultured Chromatiaceae bacterium
GTAGCACCAACGGCTGGCACTCCGTCACACTCCGCTTCGGCGATGGTCTGGAGTACGCGGTTTACGCCGGAAAGTGAACAGACGATGCAACCCTTTGTTCATGGGTTGCGCGCCTGTTCTCCTCAAAAGCGGATCCGGGCAAAGTCCGGATAGAAGTCGTCCGGCACCAGCGCCTGCACGAACATCGTTCCGGCGTTGTCGTAGGCCAGGAACAGCGGCTCGATGCGCGTGCCGATGGCGAAGGGATCGGGCGAGGTGCCCGGCTCGCTGCCAACGACATGCGAGACGATGATCAATTCATCCGATTCAGGCAAATCGAGCGCGTTGCGCGGCGCCTCTTTCATGCCAAGATCGACGAGCAGGTGCTTCATCTGGCCCTCGCTCGGGGCGATCTGCAGGAACAGCGGCGCAGTGGCGCCCCCATTCAGCCATGCCTGCAGAGGCTGCGTCGCGAGCACCGCATCGGTGATTTCACGCAGGCGCTCATCGTCCTTCGCACGGAAGGCAAGCGTTGTCACCCCGGGCGCTTGCACGGCGTAGAGCTGGCCGATGGCGAGGTTGCGCAGTCCGAAAGCCGCGCCGAGACTCACCACCACGATCGCCGCCCAGGTCGCGAACGCCTTCGTCCGGGATGGCGGATGCCATGCGCCCGATTCGCGCCGACCGCCAAACGGGTTGATCATCGGCACCCGCGCCAGGTACTCGTCAGTGGCCTTGCCGTAGCGCACCCGGATCAGCTCCTCCTCGTGCCGGGCAAGCACGTAGTAAAGACCGAGCATCATCAGATAGGTCACCAGAATGAAAAACCGCGGCCAGAGCAGCAGCAGTCCAAGACCCGCCACTGCCAGGCACAGGTACTGCGGGTGGCGCACTCGGCCGTAGAGCCCGCCGCTCACCAGCTGTTTCCTGACGAACTTTCCGTAGTAAAGCTGGATGGCACAGGCAAAGAAGCCAATGATGCCGATCAGCGTCAGCGCCGCCCCCAGCCAGCCCAGCGCGCGGAATACGAACCACCTGGTGTGCGCGAGGTGCGGCAGGAAAAACTGCGGCAGCCAGGCAGTCAGTTCGCTTTGCTGCAACCCGTGGAACAGCGGCGTGTACACGCTGTAGAAGTACGCCGCGAACGGCGACACCATGATGATCATCTCGAGCGCGCTGACGATGTAGATGAGAATCGGCGCGATCCAGGGCCATCGGGATGCGGTGGTACTCATGCCTGCTCTCCTCCGGGCGGTTACTTCTTATCTTCGGTGCGTCGGGGTCGCTGGCCAGCGTCGCTGCCGGTATCGACGTATCAGCGAATTGGTCGAGCTATCGTGGCCGAGCCCGGGTTCCGCTGCGCTTTCCAGCTCGGGTACGATGCGGTTGGCGAGCGCCTTACCGAGCTCCACCCCCCACTGGTCGAATGAATTGATCTGCCATATCGCGCCCTGCGTGAATACGCTGTGCTCGTAGAGCGCCACCAGCCTGCCGAGCGCCGCAGGCGTCAGCCGATCCATCAGGATCACGTTCGACGGGCGGTTGCCTTCGAACGTGCGATGCGCCACCAGCCGCCGCGGCGCGCCATCCGCCCGCACTTCCTCAGCCGTCCTGCCGAAGGCGAGGGCCTCGGCCTGTGCGAGCGCGTTGGCGATCAGCAGGTCGTGGTGCCGGCCGAGCGGCTCCAGCGGCTGGGCAAATACGATGAAATCGCACGGCACCAGGCGCGTGCCCTGGTGGATCAGTTGATAGAACGAATGCTGTCCATTGGTGCCGGGCTCGCCCCACCAGACCGCGCTGGTGTCCCACGCGACCTTGTGCCCGCTGAGCGTAACGCGCTTGCCGTTGCTCTCCATGGCGAGCTGCTGCAGGTAGGCCGGGAAGCGCTTCAGGTACTGCGCGTAGGGCAGCACTGCCAGCGTGTGCGCACCGAGGAAATTCGTATTCCAGATGCCGATGAGAGCCATCAGCGCGGGCAAATTGCGCTCGAAGGGCGCGGTGCGGAAGTGCTCGTCCATCTCGCGGAAACCGGCCAGCATGTCGGCGAAGTGCTCTGGCCCGATCGAGACCATGGTCGAGAGCCCGATCGCCGAGTCCATCGAGTAGCGGCCGCCCACCCAGTCCCATAAGCCGAACATGCTGTCGGTGCCGATGCCGAACGCTTCGACTTCCTTCGCATTGGTCGACACGGCGACGAAGTGCCGCGCCACGGCCGCCTCGGCGCCAAGACCACGCACCAGCCAGTCGCGCGCGGTGCGCGCGTTGGTCATGGTTTCCTGCGTGGTGAACGTCTTCGACGAGACGATGAATAGCGTCTCGGCGGGATCGAGATCATGCACGGCTTCGGCGAGATCGGTGCCGTCGATGTTGGACACGAAACGGAAGCGAAGCGCCCGTTCGCTGTAGTGGCGCAAGGCCTCGTACGCCATCACCGGCCCGAGGTCCGAGCCGCCGATGCCGATATTCACGATGTTGCGGATCAGCTTGCCGGTGTAGCCGGGCCATGCTCCCCGGCGGATCCGGTCCGCGAAAACGGTCATGCGCTGCAGGACGGCGTGCACATCGGGCACGACATTGCAGCCGTCGACCGTGATCGTGGCATCGCGCGGCGCGCGCAACGCGACATGCAGGACGGCGCGCTCCTCCGTGACGTTGATTTTCTCGCCGGCGAACATCGCATCGATGCGCTGGCGCAGGCCTGCCTCTTCGGCGAGCTGCACCAGCAGTCGCAGTGTCTCGTCGGTGAGGCGGTTCTTCGAGTAGTCCAGGTAGACCCCGGCAGCCTCCAGCGCCAGGCGCTCCCCGCGCGCGGCATCCACGGCGAACAGCTCACGCAAGTGCATGTTCCGTACGGACCGATAATGGGCGCAGAGGGCCTTCCAGGCCGGCAGGCGCTTGAGCGCAGGCTGAGCTGTCATCCGGGCGACCCGTTGTAACCGACAACCGCCACCTTAAGCGGCCGGCGCGCGGCCGACAAGCCGAGGGGCCGTCGGTCAATGCGCCGACAGCGGCCCCCGACTATACTTTGCCGTGGATTACGTGCCGCTTTATGAAACCAATCGTCTCGGGAGAAATCATGGACGTCGTCACTACGATCCTGCTCACCATGGCTTTGTGCGGAGTCTTCGTCACGCTTTTCATGGATCTGCTGGCCACCGGCAAGGCCGGCCTTACCGATAAAGATCTCGGCGAGCCGATCAAGTGGATTCAGGTCGGCGTGCAGGGGCTCGTGATCATCCTGCTGTTCATCGTTCTCTGGGACGGGATGACCGTCTGAAGGGGCGGCTGCCCGGATTGCAGATCATGCCGATGCCGGACCTTCCGGACGCCGAATCGTTGCGCGATGCACTCACCGTAGTGCTCGACCCGGAAGTCGGCATGAACATTGTCGATCTCGGCCTGGTGTATGACATCCGCGTGGCGCCCGGCCGCATCGAGGCGGACATCACGATGACCACGCCCTCCTGCCCGATGGGCCAGATGATCGTCGAGGAGACGCGCGCCGCGATCGCTGGCGCCGTGCCGGCGGGCACCGAGGTCATCGTCAACCTCGTGTGGGATCCACCGTGGGACGCCTCGATGATGAGCGACCACGCCCGGGAGCATTTCGGCTGGCGATGAGCGCCGACCTGCCGCGACTTTGGCGGGTACCGCTGCTGGTGCTGGCCATGTTGTCGCTGGTGGGAGGCACGCTTGCTGGCCTGATCCGCATCGGCTGGAACTTGCCCTCCCCCGGCGCAGCTACCGCGCTCGATCATGGGCCGCTCATGATCGGCGCCTTTTTCGGCACTGTTATCAGCCTCGAGCGCGCCGTTGCGCTCGGCGCGCGCCTTGCCTATCTGGCACCGCTGGCCACCGGGCTCGGTGGGCTGGCGTTGCTCGGCGGAGTTGGCGCCGGCGCCGGCCCCGCGTTGCTCGCCGCCGGAAGTCTTGGACTGCTGGCAGCGTCATGGCGGGTATGGCAGCGCCAGCGTGCAACGCACACGCTGACACTGGCGCTCGGGGCGCTCGCCTGGACTGCCGGCAATATGATGTGGCTTGCCGGCCTCGACGTCCCGGCCGTGATACCGCTGTGGATCGCCTTCCTGGTGCTGACCATCGCCGGCGAGCGGCTGGAATTGTCGCGATTTCTGCCGCCCTCCCCCGTAGCACGGCGCGTTTTCTCGGTCATCGTGACGGTGCTGTTGATCGCGATGCTGCCGGCGGCGCCGGACGCGGCAAAGCAGTTATTCCCTGCGGGGCTGCTCGCGCTCGCGCTCTGGCTGATGAGCCAGGACATTGCGCGGCGCACGGTGCGCGAGCGCGGGCTGACGCGCTTTATCGCCGTATGCCTGCTCACCGGCTACGCCTGGCTTGCGATCGGGGCGCTCGCCCTGCTCGGTGCCGGTGGCATCTCACCCGGCACGGCCGGTTACGAGGCCGGCCTGCACGCGATCCTGCTCGGCTTTCTTTTCGCGATGGTATTTGGCCACGCGCCGATCATCTTTCCGGCGATTCTCGGCCTGCGGCTGACTTATCACCCGTTGTCTTACCTGCCGCTGGTTGTCCTGCACGCCTCGGTGGCCGTGCGCCTCGCGGGCACGCTGGCGGGTAACCTGCCTCTGCGCAGCGCCGGGGGCATGCTCAATGCGGCGTCGCTCGCCCTGTTCGTGGCCGGCGTGCTGCTCTCGATCCTGCGCGGACGCAGCCAGTAGGCGGATCGCCGTGCGCCAACGGGATTGCCCGCCGATGTTACTGAACGGTAACATGGCGCCCATGGGCGCGAACCAACAGGCGATCGAAACAACGGGCAGGCGCGCAGCGACCGAGGAAGCATTGCTCGACGCGCTGGAGGCCGTGCTGTTGCGCGACGGGCTGCGCAACCTCACGGTCAACGCCGTGGTCGAGGTCTCCGGCATCGCGAAGCCGCTGCTCTACCGGTATTTCGGCGGCCTGGCTGGGCTGGCGCGTGCGTGGGGGCAGCGGCGCGGGTTCTGGTCCGGCGGCGACGAGGCACCGCGCAGCCGCATGCAGCAAGACGACATTGCGTTTCGCCGCGAGATCGCGACCGAACTGCTGGCAAGCGCGGAGCGCCTGCGCGCGAACCCGGTGACGATGGAATTCCTTGCCGAGGAGCTGACGGCCGAGTCGGACCTGTCAGCCGCTTTCGCCGAGGCGCGCGCGGCGCAGCGACGCCCGTACCTGAAGGCGATGCTGAGCGATCCTCGTTACCTGCGCCGTGACAATCACCGCGTCATCGTCATCATCCAGGCAGCCTTGATCTACCTGGCCATGCGCTCCAGGCGCTCGCCGCATTTCATGGGAATACGCCTGGACACCGAAGCCGGCTGGCGAGACGTGCTCGCGATGGCACGCGAGCTGGCCGAGGTCCGCGATCACGGCGAACCCGACCCAAAATGGCGCACGGCCAAACGCAGCGGTTCCGGACAGCGAGACAAGCGAGGTCCATCGACATGAGCAGCTTATTGCCATGGGTACGCCGCCAACCTGCCGTGCTGCTGCTTGCCTGGCTCCTCGCCGTGCCGGCCGTTGCGCAGGTCAATGACAAGGCATATGCGGACTACTTCCTCGTCGGCCAGTTCGGCGAGGTGTGCACCATGTGCGAGGTAATGGTGCTGTGCGAAGCAGGGGCCGCTCCTCCGTCGTACGCCGGAGTGCCGGAAAGCGGCAGCTTTACCCTGTACCACATCCACACACGCACCTTCTGGTCACAGGTGTCGACGATCTGGGAGTGGTTCATCGCCAACTTCAACTCACGGTCGCTGGCCGCCGGTCACTCGCGCCCGGTCACCACTTATCGGGTTGCCGACGGCACATGGGCCCGGCTGGCCGACGGCGACCTGCTGATCTCACTCGATCCGCCCCTCATTCGTTTGCCGGATGGACAGGAAATCGATCGCACGAATCGGCGCTGGCGCCAAACCTCGCCACCAGCGGAGCTCGGCTACTGCCAGCGCCTGCCGCTGTGGGATGCGCTGAACGTCATCGAGAAGCGAGGGTTCAGGGAGAACATGCCATGAACGCGACGACGGCTTCAACGGGGAGTGTGTGGTCCGGCCAGCGCATGCGCCAGCATCCCATGCGCACGCTCGGCATCGTGTTGCACCTGGTGCTGCGCACCCTTTTCGGCCTGTTCTGGCTGGCGGCCGGTATTAATAAGGTGCGCAAGGAGTGGCTGACGACCGACATCCTGAAGCGCATCTTCGAGGACCGCCTGACAGAAATGCACCCGGACAGCTTCCAGGTCGCATTCCTGGAGCACTTCGCGATCCCGCTCTACAAGCTGGTGGCGGTGGTCATCACCGTTGGCGAACTCTACGTCGGCATCGCGCTGCTGCTCGGTCTGACCACGCGCTGGGCCGCCGGAATGGCGCTGTTCATCCTGGTGGGACTCTCCGCCGGTGGTTACTACGATGCCTCGCTGATCCCGTTTTTCCTGCTCAGCATCATGATGATGAGCTGGCCCTCGGGGCACTGGCTTGGCCTGGACGGGAGGTTGTCGAGAACATACCCGGGCGCGCGCTGGTTCCGCTAGCAGCGCCGGCCCGCACGCCATGTCGCTGTCAGAAGTTCTCTACGGTGTTGCGTTTTGTACTTATATGCTGGGCGCCGCCTGGTCGCTACGTTCGGATGGCGTACCGGCAGCGGTTGGGGTGCTGGCGCTCGGCGCGGCCATGGATTTTGTGCTGACCGGCCTGGTGATGTGGGGGCCGGACGTGTTCAGCTTCCACATCACGGGCAGCAACTTCGCCACGCAGCTCGGCGCGATGCTCGGTGTCGCGGTCTGGCTGCTGGTGGCCGGGGCGCTAATCGCCCGCTGGCGGAACCGGCGCGCGGCGTTCCATCGGCTCGTCGTGCTCGGCCAGCTGGTGTGGTTCGTGGATTACCTGGCGTTTCTCTACGGCATCCACGCCTACCCGCTGAGCTGACGGTGCCGGCCAGCGCAGGCAACCGTCACAGTGCCTGCCAGATTACTTTATCTCCGATCACCAGTCATTGCCTGAGAGCGACGTTCACGATGAATCACCTGGCGGCGAAGATGAAGGGCCCCCTGAAGATGTTCATGGAACGCTTCGGGAAATACCTGCGTGACGACGACTACCAGCAGTTTTTCTCCAATCGCCGGCAGGCGGGGCGCGAAACATTCCTCAGCTCGGATTTCTACCGCGGTGAGAAGCTCTCCTCGGTGATCCTCGAGGAATACAGCGCGCGCGGCAAGCTGCGCGGCAACGTCATGCTGGTCTACCCGGATCCGGGCTGGGACGTACCGATCTTCATGTTTCAGCTCGGCGGCAATGGCCGCCAGTCCATTGCCCTGCTCGACATCGTACCGACGCTGCCGGGCATCAATTTCGAGCCACTGATCCCCGCCTGGGAGACATACCGCACGGCGCTCCGCATGAAGCCGTCGCAGGTGCCGTGGATCAACAAGATCTGCTCGCCGTACCTGCTGCACTGCCAGTACGGAGAACTCGACACCCAGCTGTTCCTCGAGGCCACCGAGGCGTATCTCGACGTCTGGATCCGACATTACTACGAGCCCGGCCGGCGCATCGAGAACCAGACCGACCTCGACATCGTCGCCAACGCCCTGTACAGGTACAAGCACGTGCTGCATGCGAACGACCCCGCCTATGGCATCTTCAAAAAGGCCTGGGGCAAACCGGTCGCCGACGCGTTTCACTTCGTCGAATCGCAGGAGTTCCCCAGCCTGCCGATGCCCGACGAGGCCGACCCTTATGCTCCCGTCTGGGAAAACCCGGATCTCAACGTCATGTGGACGCTGGCAGCGCAGCGTCGTCTCGAGCGGGAGCCAGCCGCTGCGCAGGCTGCGCTGCGGCTGACCATCGAGCAGCGCGCGCGTGCTCAGAACTTCGGCATGATCACGCCCGACGTCTACGAGAGGTTGCGCGGCGCGACTGCAGTAGCAACTTCGGGGCAGGGCTGACTCGAGTCAGACGCCATCCGTCGCGCAGGCGTGCAGGCTCTCCAGGGCAGGCGGCACCCCCTGCCGGTCACCCGGTGTTGACCGCAGGGAGAGCGGTTCGCTCCAAACCGCAGCCTTGGCTCAGATTCCAGCGCTGTCGAAGCGATCCAGGTTGGTGACCTTGACCCACGCCTTGACGAAATCGCGCACGAAGCGCTCCTGGCCGTCGGACTGGGCGTAGACCTCGGCGACCGCGCGCAGCTCAGAGTTCGAGCCGAAAATGAGGTCGACCGGCGTTGCCGTCCAGCGGAGCTTGCCGGTAGCGCGATCGTGACCCTGGTAAAGTCCCTTGGACGACGACGCTTTCGTCCAGCTGATCGACATATCGAGCAGGTTCACGAAAAAGTCGTTGCTGAGCGTGCCAGGCCGATCCGTGAGCACACCATACGCAACCGCATCGGTGTTGGCGTTGAGCGCGCGCAGCCCGCCGACCAGCACGGTCATTTCCGGCACGGTAAGCGTCAGCAGATCCGCGCGGTCAACCAACAGCTCGGTCGGAGACCGGGATTGCCCGGCAGCATAGTAGTTGCGGAAGCCATCGGCAGCCGGCTCCAGCGCAGCAAACGAAGCGACGTCCGTCTGCTCCTGGGTGGCGTCGGTACGGCCGGGGGTGAAAGGAACCGCCACCTGGAAGCCACCCTTCCGTGCCGCTTCCTCGACGGCTGCATTGCCGGCCAGAACAATCACGTCGGCGAGCGACACCTTCTTGCCGCCGCCCGCGCTCCGGTTGAAGTCTCTCTGAATCCGCTCGAGGATCGGCAGCACCATGGCCAGTTCACGCGGTGAATTAGCCGCCCAGTCCTTCTGCGGCGCAAGCCGAATGCGGGCACCATTGGCCCCACCGCGCATATCGCTGCCGCGGAACGATGCAGCGGCGGCCCAGGTGGTGCGGACCAGCTGCGGCACGGTCAGACCCGAGGCGAGAATCTTCGCCTTGAGCGCCGCGGCATCCTCTGCGTCGATCAGCGCGTGGTCGACCGCGGGCAACGGATCCTGCCAGAGAAGCACGTCGCGGGGCACGTCCGGGCCGAGGTAGCGCGCGTGCGGCCCCATATCGCGGTGAGTGAGCTTGAACCACGCCTTGGCGAAAGCGAGGCGGTACGCCTCCGGGTCCTTGCGGAAGCGCTCGACGATCTTCCGGAACTCCGGATCGACCTTCAGAGACAGGTCGGTCGTGAGCATGATCGGCGCGTGTCGCTTGCCGGGGTCATGCGCATCGGGCACCAGCGCCGAACCCTGACCATCCTTGGGAATCCATTGCACGGCTCCGGCAGGGCTCTTCGTCCGTACCCATTCGAAGTTCATCAGGTTGTCGAGATAGTTCTGCGTCCACGCGACCGGGTTGACGGTCCAGGCGCCCTCCAGTCCGCTGGTGACGGTGTCCCCGGCTTTGCCGCTGCCGCAGCGGTTCTGCCAGCCGAAGCCCTGATCCTCGATGCCTGCAGCAGCCGGCTCGGCGCCGACGCACCTGGAAGGATCGTAGGCCCCGTGGGCCTTGCCGAAGGTGTGACCGCCGGCGATCAGCGCCACGGTCTCCTCGTCGTTCATGGCCATGCGCCCGAAGGTATCGCGGATATCCTTCGCGGCAGCGACCGGGTCGGGGTTGCCGTTGGGGCCCTCGGGGTTCACGTAGATCAGACCCATCTGCACTGCGGCGAGCGGATTCTCGAGCTGGCGCTCGCCGGAGTAGCGCTCGTCGGCAAGCATCTTCTTCTCGCGCCCCCAGTAGACGAGATCGGGTTCCCACTCGTCGGGGCGACCGCCCGCGAAACCGAAAGTCCTGAACCCCATTGACTCGAGCGAGACATTGCCGGTAAGCACCATCAGGTCGCCCCAGGAGATTTTCTGGCCGTACTTCTGCTTGACCGGCCACAACAGGCGGCGCGCCTTGTCGAGGTTGGCGTTGTCGGGCCAACTGTTGAGCGGGTCGAATCGCAACTGGCCACCGCTGGCGCCGCCGCGGCCGTCGCCGACGCGGTAGGTGCCGGCGCTATGCCAGGCCATGCGAATGAAAAGCGGACCATAGTTGCCATAGTCTGCCGGCCACCAGTCCTGCGAGGTGGTGAGCACCTGCCTGATGTCTCTTTTCACAGCATCGAGATCCAGCGCAGCAAACGCTTTCGCGTAGTCGAAGTCCGGACCCAGCGGGTTGGACTCCTGCGCATGCTGGCGCAGCGGCGAAAGATCGAGCTGATCAGGCCACCAGAACCGGTTCGATTGTGGATTGCCCTCCGCGCGCGATGTTCCCGGCATCACCGACAGCGTGGCCGCCACGGCCAACAAACCGAAAACGAGCAACGGCGTTCGCTTCATCGAGAGTCTCCCTGGTTCTTCTCTGCGTACAGAATTTCCCGTGACCAGGAACCACTTTATACCTGTTCTTAGACGATGTCTATTGAAAATGCTGGCGCCGGCTGCGTTGTGCGGGCGCGGCTCGGCGCCTGTAGATCAGGTGATACACCAGCCCCACCAGCACGCTGCCGCCGACGATATTTCCCAGCGTGACCGGCACCAGGTTCGAATAAAAGCCGATCCAGTTCAGCCCGCCGCCCGCCACGCCGGCCCGATCGCGCCAAGGCCACGGATATCCGTCATCGTGCCTGCTGGGGCGAAATCCTGTCGCGTTACCGGCCGGTGCAGCGATACACAGGCCATCCGGTTCCCGAACAGCAGAAAAAGCTTATGCTGAGCACTCGTTTCCGGATCACGCCATGACTGACGACGCAACCCATCAGGAAGCATGGCACGCGCTGCCGGTCGACGATGTACTCCATGCGATCGGATCTACGCCGGAGGGCCTCGCTGCCGACGAGGCGGCAGCACGGCTGTTACGCTGCGGCCCTAACCGCCTGCCGCAGGTAGCCCGGCACAGTGCGCTGATGCGTCTGCTGCTGCAGTTTCACAACCTGCTGATCTACGTGCTGCTGGCGTCGGCGCTGCTGGCCGCAATGCTGCAGCACCTCGCCGATGCCGCCGTGATACTCGGCGTCGTGATCGTGAACGCGGTCATCGGGTTCGTGCAGGAAGGCAAAGCCGAGCGGGCGCTGGAAGCGATTCGCGGCATGATCGATCCGCGGGCCTCGGTGCTGCGCGAGGGCAGGCGTCGCACCGTCGCGGCAGATCAGATCGTTCCCGGCGACATCGTGCTCATCGAGGCAGGCGACCGGGTTGCGGCCGATCTTCGACTCATCAAGGTCCGCAATCTGCGCGTCGAGGAGGCCGTGCTCACGGGCGAGTCGGTCGCGGTGGAAAAAGCGGTCGACCCGGTCGCCAGGGATGCCGCGCTTGGCGATCGCACCTCGATGGCCTACTCCGGAACGCTGATCGCGGCCGGCCAGGGCGTTGGGGTCGCCATCGGCACTGGCGCCGCAACGGAGCTCGGCCGCATCAGCCGGCTGATCAGCGAGGTCGAAACGCTCAAGACACCGCTCATTCGGCAGATGGACGGCCTGGCGAAGCAACTTACGTTCATCATTCTCGGCATTTCGGCGCTCGCCTTCGCGATTGGCTTTTACTTGCGCGGTTACGCGCCTGCAGATGCATTCATGGTGGTGGTCGGGCTGGCGGTCGCGGCAATCCCGGAGGGACTGCCGGCGGTCATGACCATCACGCTCGCCATCGGCGTGCAGCGCATGGCACAGCGTAACGCCATCATCCGGCGCCTGCCGGCGGTGGAAACACTGGGCTCGGTGTCGGTGATCTGCTCGGACAAGACCGGCACCCTGACGCGCAACGAGATGACCGTCCGCGAGGTTGTCACCGCCTGCGGCCGTTACGAGGTCACTGGCTCGGGGTACCGGCCCTACGGGGAATTTTTCCGCGAGGGCAGCCGTCTCGACCCGGCGCAGGAACCGGTACTGGCCGACGTTCTGCGCGCTGGACTGCTCTGCAACGATGCTGACTTGCGCCGCACGGGCGAGGACTGGCAGGTGGACGGCGATCCGATGGAGGGCGCGCTGGTATGTCTCGCCGCAAAGGCCGGGCTCGAGGCTGCAGCGACACGCCGCGAGCTGCCGCGCCTGGACGAAATCCCGTTCGATTCGGCGAACCGATTCATGGCAACCCTGCACCACCGTCACGACAACGGCAATTTCATTCTGCTGAAGGGCGCCCCGGAGCGCATCATCGAGATGTGCGAGGCGGTGCGTGGCTCCCACGGCGCCGAACGCATCGACCGGGATTTCTGGCGGGCGGCAGCCGAACAACTGGCGGCACAGGGCCGGCGAGTGCTCGCATTCGCCGAGCAGGTTGCGCCGCCCGACCGGCAGACGCTCAGCTTGGCGCTGTTACGCGACAAGGCGACACTGCTCGGGCTCGCAGCCTTCATGGATCCGCCACGCGAGGAGGCGATTGCCGCTGTCGGCGACTGCCACACGGCCGGCATCCGCGTCATCATGATCACGGGCGATCATGCGGTGACGGCCCGGGCCATCGCCAAAGAGCTCGGTCTGGACGCCGAACCCCGCGTGCTTACTGGCGCCAACCTCGACGCGCTCGACCAGGACGGACTGCGTGAAGCGGCGCGCAACGCGACGGTGTTTGCGCGCACCACCCCTGAGCATAAGCTGCGCCTGGTCGAGGCGTTGCAGGCCGATGGCCTGACGGTGGCGATGACCGGCGATGGCGTGAACGACGCCCCTGCGCTCAAACGCGCCAACGTCGGCGTGGCGATGGGCGGGAAAGGCACCGAAGCGGCGAAACAGGCGTCCGCCATGGTACTTGCCGACGACAACTTCGCTTCCATCGTCGCGGCAGTCCGCGAGGGACGCACGGTTTACGACAACCTGATGAAGGTCATTGGCTGGACGCTGCCAACCAACGGCGGCGAGACCATGACGATTCTGGTGGCGATCTTCCTCGGTCTGACCCTGCCGATCACGCCGGTACAGATCCGGTGGGTCAACATGATCACCGCGGTAGCGCTCGGGCTGACACTGGCCTTCGAGCCCAC
>CAYOFE010000087.1:0-11058 GCA_964403135.1 uncultured Chromatiaceae bacterium
CGCAGCCGCTGCCATGCGCACGCCGGTGAAGCTGCCGGGACCGCAACCGAAGGCAACGCAATCGAGATCCTGCAGGCGCAAACGCAACTCGCCGAGCAGCCGCTCGACATGCTGGTAAATGCGCTGGGTCTCGTCCCGGGCGGGCTGTGCCTCCCAGGCTACAACCTGCTCGCCCCGGCACGCCGCAAGACTCATGCGGTCCGTGGCCGTTTCTATGGCAAGGCACCGAAAAGTCATGCAGCCACCGTCTCCTTGGCGGCAAGAAACGCCACCACGTCTCCAATGTCGTCGGTCACCGGCATCGGCGGCAGGCTCGCCATGAAAACGCGGCCGTAGCCGCGCTGGCGCAGGCGCGGGTCGCAGATAACGACAACCCCGTAGTCACCGTCACCGCGGATGAGCCGCCCGACGCCCTGCCGCAGCGTCAGCACGGCCTGCGGCAGCTGGTAATCACGGAACGGATCCCCGCCGCTGCGCCGGATCAACTCCATGCGCGCCTGCAGAAACGGGTCGCCCGGCGAAGCAAATGGCAGCCGATCTATCGCTACCACGATCAGAGCCGGACCGCGGATATCCACTCCCTCCCAGAACGTGGCGGTACCGAGCAGAACAGCGCGTTCGGCCCGGGCAAACCGTTCGAGCAGGCGCGGGCGAGGCGCCTCGCCTTGCACGAGCAGCGTGTAGCCGCCGGTCGCGGCCGCAAGAATCTCGGCCGCGCGACGCAACGCAGCCCGGCTGGTAAACAGGAGAAACGCCCGGCCGCGGCTGGCCGCGAGCACCGGCGCGACCGCCGCCACAACCCGCTCGGTGTAGTCGGGTGCGTCCGGCGATGGCAGTTCGCGTGGCAGATACAAGCGAGTGCAGCTGGCGAAATCGTACGGACTCTCGATCCTGTAAGCGCTGATCGGGCTCAAACCTATGCGGTTCAGGAAGTGCGAGAAATCCTCTCCCACCGCAAGCGTCGCCGAGGTGAAGACCCAGGTGCAGGGTTGCGATTCCATCAGTCCCTGCAACTGGCGCGCGGCATCGAGCGGCGTCAGGTGCGCGGCGAACCCTTGCGCAGCAGGCTGCAACCAGCACAGGTCCGACTCGTCCTGCCAGGCAGCGATGCGCTCAGCAGCAGCCGAGCGCATCGCCACGCGCTCATGACAGCGAACGAGACCGGGGCTGATTTCGCGCAGCCCGGCAAGCTCGTTTACCAGCGTCTTGAGGGCTTCGGCAAGCGCATGCAGGCGTGCCGTCTGCTCCTCTCCGGCGTGCGCCAGGCTCACCGGCTCGCTGTCCGGCTGGACCCGGTCGCCGACCTGCTGCAGTTGATCGGCAACGGAGGCGAGGCTGCGCTCCAGTGCCGCTGACAGGGCGCCGGCCCGAGTCGCTTCGCTGCGCACGTCGCGCAGCAAGTCGCCGACCTGGCGCGCACTGATCGTGACGTCGAACAGGCCCTGCGCCAACTCGGGGAAACGATGCGCTTCGTCCACGATCACGACGTCAGCGCCCGGCAGAAGACTGCCGAAGCCCTCCTCCCGCAAAGTCATATCAGCCAGCAACAGGTGGTGATTGACGACGGCGATATCCGCTTCAGCGGCCGCTTTGCGCGCCCGAAGCACGTAACATTCGGCAACGGCCGGGCAGCGCGCGCCCAGGCAGTTATCGGCGGTCGAGGTCACCACCGGCCACAGATCGGAGTCCTCGGCCACGTCGGCAACTTCGCCGATGTCGCCATCGCGCGTGCGTTGGCTCCACGCCTGGAGCGCCTGTAACTCGCGCCGACGGGCGGCATTGCCGCCACCGGGCATATCCAAGGCAAGCCGCAGCCGGTATGCACACAGGTAATTGGCTCGGCCCTTCAATTGGGCGACGCTCACGGGACGGCCGATTGCCCGGCCAATAGTCGGCAGGTCGCGGTGGTACAGCTGGTCCTGCAACGTGCGCGTACCAGTGGCGATGATCACCCGCAGCCCCGACAACAGCGCCGGGACGAGGTAAGCGAGTGTCTTTCCGGTACCGGCGCCGGCCTCGACCGCCAGATGCCGCCGATCGCGCATGGCGCCGAGCACCAGACGCGCCATCTCGAGCTGGCCCGGGCGGGGCACGAACCCGTGCAGCTGGTCCCGCAAGGGGCCCGCCGGCCCAAAATAGCTGTCGAGAACTTCTGTCAACCGCAATGACCTGCCGATCGCCACCGGGCTGACCGGGCTGGCTACGTCTGTATAATACGGAGTTTTAACCGCGGCCGGACCCGGCGCTCCCTTGGCCGACGTGACCGCGGCAGAACGGCCGGCAAGCCGAGGATCATCATGACGACGAAGAACGAGGCGCTGCGCCACTGGGTGGAAAGCGTCGCTGAACTGACCCAGCCCGAGAATATTCACTGGTGCGACGGCAGCGAGGCCGAATACCAGTCGCTCGTGGACCTCATGCTGCGGCGAGGCGACCTGGTTGCTCTGAACCAAGCCACTCACCCCAACTGCTATCTGCACCGTTCCGATCCTTCCGACGTCGCGCGGGTCGAGCACCTGACTTTCGTCTGCACGCCAAATCAGGACGAAGCCGGCCCTAACAACAACTGGATGGCGCCGGACGAAGCGCATCGCAAGATGGAGGGTCTGTTTGCCGGCTGCATGCGTGGCCGCACCCTGTACGTGATTCCGTACTGCATGGGCCCGATTGACTCGCCTTATGCGCGCTGTGGCGTGGAGATTTCCGACAGCCCGTACGTCGTCGCCAATATGCGGCTCATGACGCGCATGGGGCGAGCGGCTCTCGAGCGCATCGAGCGCGAAGGACGATTCGTGCGTGGGCTGCACTCCACAGGCGACCTCGATCCGGCGAAGCGGTTCATCATGCACTTCCCGCACGAATTGCTGATCCAGAGCATCGGATCGGGCTACGGCGGCAACGCATTGCTGGGCAAGAAGTGTCACGCGTTGCGCATTGCCAGCTGGCAGGCACGCCAGGAAGGGTGGCTTGCCGAGCACATGCTGATCGTGGAAATCGAGAGCCCGCAGGGTGAGCGTCATTACCTTGCGGCCGCATTCCCCTCGGCCTGCGGCAAGACCAATCTCGCGATGCTGATTCCGCCCGAGTCCATGCCGGGGTGGAAAGTGCGCACTCTTGGCGATGACATTGCCTGGCTGCATCTGGACGAGACCGGCCAACTGCGCGCCGTGAACCCGGAATCTGGGTACTTCGGGGTGGTGCCCGGCACCAATCGCAAGACCAACCGCAACGCCTTCGACATGATCCAGCACGACACGATTTTCACCAACGTCGCGGTGACTGCCGACAATGCGCCATGGTGGGAGGGCAAGGACAAGACCTCGCTGCCCGCGCGCGACTGGCAGGGCCGACCCTACGACAAGGCGAACGGTCCCGCGGCTCACCCAAACTCGCGCTTCACCGTGGCGGCGCGCCAGAACCCGAGTTATTCACCCATGGCCGACGATCCGGCCGGCGTGCCGATCACGGCGATCATCTTCGGCGGCCGTCGGCGCGAACTGGCCCCGCTCGTCTACGAAGCGCGCGACTGGCGCCACGGCGTGCTGATCGGCGCCTCGGTCGCTTCGGAAACTACCGCAGCAGCGACCGGCAAGGTGGGCGTGACGCGCCGCGATCCGATGGCGATGCAGCCGTTCTGCGGCTACAACTTCGCCGACTACTGGCAGCACTGGCTGAGCTTCCAAGCCAAGTCGGATAAGCTGCCCAGGATCTTCCACGTGAACTGGTTCCGGCAGGACGACCAGGGCCGGTTCCTCTGGCCGGGCTTTGGCGAAAACCTGCGGGTATTGCGCTGGATCATTGATCGCTGCGCGGGCAGGGTCGGCGCGCAGGAGACGCCGATCGGCCTGCTGCCGCGGCCAGGCGACCTCGATACCTCGGGGCTGGATATCGCGCCGGTGGCGATGAAGATGCTGCTCGGCGTGGAGAGCGAGAACTGGCAACGCGAAATGGCAGATATCGCCGCATACTTCGGCAGGTTCGGCGCGCGCGTACCACGGGAACTGCTCGAAGAGCATCGACGGGTGGTGGCCGCTCTCGGCTGAGACGGGCTAGTTCTCGCAGCTGTATTCCACGGCGAGCGGCGTACCGCGTGCGGCGACGCGCCCCATGCCGATGATGCCGCTCCCCGTCAACTCCATGCTGTCGCGACGCAGGTACTGCTCCTTGCCGTCATCGCCCTGCACGAACGTGCCATTGATGCTTTCGTCGGTCAGCAGACAGCGATTCTTGCGCAGCTCGATCCGCGCGTGTACCCGCGAGATCAGGTCGCCCTTGATAACGACATCATTTTCTTCGGAGCGGCCGAGCGTGACGGATTGCCGGCCATCGCCGCCGATCAGCAACTCCCGACCCTGAAAACGCAGACGCAGCCGGCTCGGCGCCTGCTCGCCACCGGTGACCCAGCCGAGCGTAGGCAGCATGCTGGTCGCCTCATCCGGCTGCCACAGCACTTCGAATACGGCCATTTCGCTGGTACGGCCACGCACGGTGGCCACATCGATCTGGCGCGTCGCCGCCCGCCACTCCGCGCTCAACTGGTCGACGGTCGCGGCTGTGGTCAGGATTTGGCCCGCTTTCGCGTGCGAGGTCATGCGGTTTGCGGTATGGACAGCCCCGCCGTAGATATCGCGGTTTTCCGCAACCACCGGTCCAAAGTGGCAACCGATGCGAATGGCAACATGGATTGCCGAGTCAGCAAACCGTGTGGCAGCGATACGCTGCTGCATCTGTCGGGCGGCGCACATAGCCTCATCCGCGGTCGGAAATGTCGCCATCACCTCATCGCCCATGGTCTTGATCACCGTGCCGGCGAAATGCTCGGTCGCCTCTTTCATGATGCCAAGGCATAGCTGGACGGTCTGGCGGGCCTGATCATCACCCAGCGATTCGTAGAGCTGGGTACTGCCAACCACATCAGCGAACAGGATGGCGACTTCTCTGCCCTCGGCGTTTGCCACGGCGACGGATCATCAGAATATGTAAAACGGACCGAGCGCAATTATACGCAAGGATCCTGTGCGCGGCATGCGAACTGCCGCGCATTATCAGCAGCGCCGGCGGCTGATCACTTCTCCGCGACGACGTAGGCAATCCAGCCGGCCTCGGCCTCGCCATGAAGCTCCGGCTTGAACTCGCCGTTACCGCCCCCTTTGCCGTCATCGCCTTCCCAATACACGGTAACTCGCCGGAATCCGGCATCGTTCAGGACCTCACGAATCTCCGGCAATGTCCATAATCGCCAGTCGTAGGTAAAGGCGCGGTCGAGTCGCGAACCGTCCGGAAACCGGAAATGGATATAACAGAGAATCTCGCCAGTCACCGGGCGGTAGACCGCCTGGTCCCACACGTAGGTGAAACGCCGCTCGCGTCGGCGTTCCTTCAGAACCTTGAACGCCTCGTAGCCGCCGAACGCATCGAGGAACAGCATCCCGCCCGGTCGCAAGGCACGATGGGCCGAACGGAAATAGCGACGCAACGTCTTGCGCTGCTTGAACACCCAGTAGCTGAAATTAAGCGCCGCGATCACATCGGGCCGGCCTGCGCGCACGGTGAGTACATTGGCTGCCACGTAACGTACGCGCCGTTGCTGCGCCGGGGTAAGCCGGGAAAGTCGATTGGCGCGGCCCCAGTCGAGCACCGCCCGATCGATGTCGACGGCAGTTGCCCGATACGCTGGCCCCTGCACCACCCATCGGCAGGCCATACTGCCGGTGCCTGAGAAATCCTCGCGCAGAATCTTTGCCGGCCGGTCGCGCAATGCGCGATACGTATCCTGGATGAAATTGACCTCGCCCTGGGGGTCCTGAACCGCGGCCTCGTAGAGTTCGTAGCGATCAGCCCTCTCGGCCATAGTCCTTTCCCGGGCTGCGTGGCCCCGGCCGGGATGCGGGCTACGCTTCGGCATGGGCGACCAGCGCCAGGGATTGCCTCAGCAGTTCCGGGCCGGCCCCTTGCCTCGCGGCCCCCTCCGCCAGGAAATGGCGCCAGACGCGCGCACCGGGCAAGCCGTTGAACAGGCCGAGCAGGTGCCGCGTGATGTGCCGCAGATCCACGCCTGATTCCTGCTGCCGGCGCGCGTAATCGATCATGCCTCGCAGGATGTCGCCGCGGCGTCGGGTGGCAGCCCCGGCCACCCGGTCGAAGTACCGCGCCTGCACGGCCGTCAGAAACCACGGATCGCGATAGGCCTTGCGGCCGATCATGACACCGTCGACGTGCTGCAAATGCGTGGCGATCTCGTCGAGCGATGTGATGCCCCCGTTGAGGTGAACAGACAGCGAGCGGAACTCCTGCTTCAGCCGGTAGACCAGCGGGTATCGAAGCGGCGGGACCTTCAGGTTGTCGCGGGGCGACAGGCCCGACAGGATGGCCTTGCGGGCGTGCACGACGAAGGTCCGGCAACCGGCGGCAGCCACCTGCCCGACGAAGTCGGCGACGAACTCGTAGCTGTCGTGATCGTCAACGCCAAGCCGAATCTTGACGGTCACCGGGACGGGAACGGCCTGCAGCATGGCGGTCACACAGTCAGCGACGAGCCGCGGGTTTTTCATCAGGCAGGCGCCGAACTGACCGGAACGCACACGATCGCTGGGACAGCCGACGTTGAGATTCACCTCGTCGTATCCGTAGCCAGCCGCTACCGCAGCGGCCCTCGCCAGCGCACCAGGATCGCTGCCGCCCAGCTGGACGGCTACCGGATGCTCTGCCGGCTCGAACGCAAGCAGCCGGTCGGCCCTCCCGTGCACAATCGCCTGCGCCGTGATCATCTCGGTGTACAAGCGCACGCCGGGCGCCAGTTGCCGCAGGAAGAAGCGACAATGCCGGTCGGTGCAGCCCATCATCGGCGCCACCGAAATCAACGGCACGGGCTGGATCACCGGGGACATGGTCTGTTCCGCTTGCGGGCCGCGCAGTTTCCCCAAGCCGTGCCGATCCGTCAAGGCCGGCGTATTTCCCGCACCGCGCTTGGCCTTAGAATGGCCGATCAAGGTCGGTAACAGCGGCAATCGCCATGCGACAAAAGGGTATTCTCGTCACCGGCGGCGCCGGCTACATCGGCAGCCACGTCGTACGCCAGCTCGGTGAGTCCGGCGAGCGCATCGTGGTACTCGACAACCTGAGCACCGGATTTCGCTCCGCCGTCACGCATGGCACCCTGGTGGTCGGCGACACCGGGGACGCCGGGATCGTCGCCCGCATCCTCGCCGAACATGATATCGACACGATCATGCACTTCGCCGCTCATACGAGCGTGCCCGAATCGGTGGCCGATCCGCTGAAGTATTACGGCAACAACACCTGCGCGAGCTACAACCTGATGCGATGCGCGGCACGCGCTGGAATCGCGCATTTCGTGTTCTCCTCTACCGCAGCAGTCTACGGCATTCCGCCAGGCGGGTACGCCGCCGAGGACAGCCCAACCGTGCCGATCAATCCTTATGGATCGTCGAAGCTTATGACCGAGTGGATGCTGCGCGATATCGCGGCAGCTTCCTCGTTGCGCTACGTGACGCTGCGCTATTTCAACGTGGCCGGGTCGGACCCCGGCGGCCGCATCGGGCAGTCGACCCGCCAGTCGACACTGCTCACGAAGGTCGCGTGCGAGGCCGCTGTCGGCAAACGATCCCACGTGGCGGTTTTCGGTACGGATTACCCGACACCTGATGGCACTGGCATCCGCGATTACATACATGTGGAGGACCTGGCCACGGCGCATGTGCTGGCCCTCGGCTATCTGCGGCGCGGCGGCGCTTCCACGGTGCTGAACTGCGGCTATGGTCACGGCTACAGTGTTCGCGACGTGCTGGCCACCGTCGAACGCGTCCACGGCAAGCCGCTGGTCATTCGCAACGAGCCACGCCGAGCCGGCGATCCGCCGGTGCTGATAGCGGTCGCCGACCGGATCCGCGGTGTGCTCGGCTGGCAGCCGAGGTTCGACGACCTTGCGCAGATCGTACGCACCTCGCTGGCGTGGGAAAAACGGCTGCTGTCGGACCCGATCGAGTAGGCAGTCAGGCCGGTTCGTTGGCCTGGATCCCGTATTTTTCCATCAGGCCGTAAAGCGTCGGGCGCGTGATGCCGAGCGCCTTCGCCGCTTGCGATACGTTTCCCGACGCATGAGCCAGGGCGCGGCGGATGGCGCGGGTCTCCGCTTCGCGGCGAACCTCGCGCAGATTAAGATCCGGCGCAACATCGCTAACCTCAGCCAGCCCCAGATCACGAGCCGTGACCTGCTTGCCCTCGGCCATGATCACCGCCCCTTTGATCTTGTTCTCGAGTTCGCGCACGTTTCCGGGCCAGTGGTAGTTCTGGATCGCGGCCTGCGCATCCTGACCGAAGCCGGTTAAACGCCGGCCATGCTGGCTCGCGTATTTTTCCAGCAGAATCCTCGCCAGCACCAGACGACCACCTTCCCGTTCGCGCAGTGGCGGGATCTTGATGGTGATTTCGCTGATCCGGTAATAAAGATCCTCGCGAAAGCGCCCCTGCCTGATCGCCGCATCGAGATCCTGGTTAGTGGCGCAGATCACTCGGACATCCACCGGCACCTCCTCGCGGCCACCGACGCGCTCGACGACACGTTCCTGCAGAAACCGCAGCAGCTTCGCCTGCAAGGCGAGCGGCATGTCGCCGATCTCATCGAGAAACAGCGTACCGCCATCCGCGTGCTCAATCTTTCCGGGCGTCTGCTTGAGCGCGCCCGTAAACGCGCCTTTCTCGTAGCCGAACAGTTCGCTCTCCAGCAGAGTCTCCGGAATCGCCGCGCAGTTGATCGCGACGAACCCCTTGCGCACCCGCGGGCTCAACGAGTGTATCGCCCGCGCGAGGATTTCCTTGCCAGTGCCACTCTCCCCGAGCAGCAATGTCGTGGCGTTGGTCGGCGCCACTTTTTCGACTACCCGGCACACCTGCAGCATCTTGTCGCTCGCCGCGACGATGCCATCGAGCGGTGAGGCGGCCTGGTCACGCAGCAGGCGCTGGTTCTCCTGCTCCAGTTCGTGGATCTGGTAGGCGCGGTTCACGATCAGCTGCAGGACCTCCGTTTCGACCGGCTTCTGGTAGAAATCGTAGGCGCCCATTCCGACTGCCTTTACGGCGTTTTTCTGGTCACCGTGACCGGTTACGACGATCACCTTGGTCGACGGGGCCAGCGTGAGTATCTGTTCCAGGGTGGTGAACCCTTCGCTGACACCCTCCGCGTCCGGCGGCAGACCGAGGTCCTGCAACACCACCGACGGTTCGTGTCGTCGCAGCTGCGCCAGCGCGGTCTCGCGATTCTCGGCCATGAGCACTTCGTAGTCCTCGAAGCACCAGCGCAACTGGCTCTGCAGGCCCTTGTCGTCTTCGACCACCAGCAATCTGCGTCGCTGCTCAGCCACCAATGGCTCCTTCACTTGACTGACCGGCTGCTCGGCGCAGGCCGGGTATGCGACCGGCGCCGCTCACGTAGTGCTGCCGAATTCCACCGACTCGGCCAGCGGCAGCCGTATGGTGATGCAGGTACCCCGCCCTGGCTCAGACGCGACGTCCATGGTGCCGCCGCAGTCCATCACGAACATTTTTGCCTGGTAGGCCCCGATGCCCATGCCCTTGCTGCCCTTGGTCGAATCGAACGGTCGGAACAGACGCGTGCGAATGAACTCGGCATCCATGCCACAGCCGTCGTCCTCGATCGCGATTACCGCATTGTCACCTTCGCGGGTCAATCGTATCTCGACGCGGCCTTCTCTGCTGGTGGCGTCCTGGGCATTGCGCACCAGGTGCGCCGTTACCATGGCAAATCGCTCGCGATCGATGCTCGCGTGAAGCCGATCGTCGAGCCCGACCAGGCGGGGTTCCGGCGAACGCCCACGGCAGCGTTCCACGGCATCCTGCAGCGCCGCCGTCAGCCGCACGCGCGTGCGCCGGCCAGTTGCTTCACCGCTCTGCAGCTGCTGCAGCAGCTTATTCATCCGTGCGACGGAATTCTCGATAGTCGCGATCGCGTCCTCGAAAAATGCCGGGTTGGCCTTGTGCCGGACGGCATTTTTCACCACCAGCGACTGCTGCGCGATCAGGTTTTTCAGGTCATGCATCACGAAAGCGGTCAGACGATTGAATGCCTCGAACTGCTTGGCCTCGGCGAGACGCTGATCGGCCTCGTACTGCGCCAGGTGCGCCGCGACCTGCCGGCCCGAAGTGCGCAAGAGGTCGATCTCCTCGAAAGTCAACCGGAACGCCGAACTCGACTGCTGCAGCAGCATGAAGCCGATGAGCGCCTCGTTGCTGATCAACGGCACCAGCAATAATGCCTCCGGAAACCGCTCGAGCCAGGCGGGACGGGACAAACCGTTGTACATCGCCGGATTGCGCGTCAGCTCGGCCGTATCGAAGATCCACTGCCGGTCGAACATAAAACCAATGATCGGATCGTCTGGCCGTACCTCGACCTCCGGAAGCATTTTCGTGTTCCAGCTCGCCGTGCAGACAAATGGGCCATCCTGGGTACGTCGCATCCAGAGCAGCCCCCCGGGACTGCCGACGATCTGGGCAACCGCCTTGATGACGCGTTCCGGCAGAGGCAGCAGCTGCTCGGGCGATGCCAACGTATCGATAAGTCGCAGCCATTCTTCGCGGTAATCGTAACGGAATGGCAAGAAGTGCTTGCTGACAAACACCCGGATACGTGCACTCAGACGCTGCGAAAACATTACCGCAGTCATCGGCACCATTGTTGCCGACAGCAACAGCACGGCCAGAGACTGCGCCAGCGCAGGCGCCAGCGCCTGGAACACCGGCATCATCGCCACGGTGCCACCCATAATGCCGGCCATCGCAAGCAGACGGGGGGCATAGGCCCAGGCTTGCGGCGAGACGAAAATCGCCAGCGACCACTGCGGGCGCTGGCGCACCGCGATGCCAAGCATGGCGGCCGAGCCCACGGCGATGCCGGCAACTGCCGCCTGCGCCAGCACAGGGAACGCACCGGTGAGTGTTGCCACCCCGAGCAGAAAAGCTTGCGCGCCGCTGCCGGCGCCGGCCGCCAGTACCAGACTGCGCAATGCACGCCGGTCCTCC
>CAYOFE010000087.1:11068-12713 GCA_964403135.1 uncultured Chromatiaceae bacterium
GGAGAATCACGGCTCAGCTGCGCCGCCAGCGCCAGGCAAACCAGGGCGGCGCTCATTGCGGTGGCGGACATCGCCGCCGATACCCACGGCGCAGGGTCCCGCGTATACCAGTACCAGACGGCGAGCATGGATCCACCCGCCAGGAGCAGCCAGAACAGGCTCAAAACCGTACGGACCGTTTCCGGCATCGACTGCAGGTAAGGTCCGCGTAACAGGCGAAATAACAGCAGGAACCAGGCGGCGAGAAAAGCCAGGTTAGCGCCGAAGGTCAGCGGCTCCAGTCTGCCGAGCGGCGCCGGGGTACTCCCCAGGGCCCAGATCGTCGCCCAAGCCGCGCCTACGGCAGCCAGAAGTAAAAAATGACTGCGCAGCAGCCCGCGCCCCCCTGCGATCAGCCCATAGCCGAACAGCAGCAGGAATGCGCCAGCGGCGGCCCAGTACCAGACAGGCAAACTGATGGCGGACGAGGACACCTGTGAGATCGTCTGCGGCTACCCGCCGGTGACGACTGTGCGCGACCCAACAACTGTCAAATCATAGATGAAAAGGCGGTTGCCCGTCCAAGAAAGGACTCGCAATTCTGCCGTTACACCCGGTCGAAGCCCGGGGGTCAAACGCGGTAACTCGTGCTGTCCCGGGCCTCTGCAAGGTTGTTCGGCGGGTAGCTGGCCCATTTGTCGGCGTAATAGCGCGCCCGCAGGTCTCCCGCCGAGCGGCGGTTGAATGTGATGTAGATGTTGCGCCGGCAGCGATCGCTGGTGTTCGGCGGCGAACCGTGGGGCACGTACGAATCGAAGAACAGCACATCACCCGGGTCGGCTTCTATGAGCTGGTACTCTTCAGCAGGCGAGTACGGTGGATCATCGTGACTGAGCGGTTGCCACTCGGGAGTCATCAGGCTCTTCCGGTAGTTGCCCGAGCTCATGAACGAGAGCGCCGCATTGTCCTTGCGGTTGGCGTCAATCACCACCGCCATGGTAATGAAGAAATCGGCATATGCGCTCCATCCGGCCGACTGGTCCTGGTGCAATTTGTCGGAGCGACACCCCGGGAGCTTGTAATTGACCTTCTCCTTAAACAGGATTGGCGCCTCGCCAAACAGCTGCTCGAGGCATTCCATTGCGCGCCCCGGAAGCAGCAATTCGGTGATCTCGCCGTTGTGTTCACCGAGAAAGTGCTCGACCCGCACCAGGATATTCTCTTGCGTAACGGGACTCCGTTCGTAATAGCGTGCATCAACCCCGCCGCTCTGCGGGGCCTTCTGCAACTCGTCGAGCCAGTCTGATACCCGTTGGATCTCGTCAGGGCGGAAAAAGCCCTTCAGCACGATGAACCCTCGTTCATGGAATTGCCTGACCTGTTGAGCGGTTAATGGCATTTGACGCACCTCGATGGGAGCACCAATCCCGGCTGTGCGCACGTTTACCGGAAAGGGGTCGCCTCGGCAATCGTGGAGATCAACGATGGCGTCCCCACGGGGATTCGAACCCCGGTTACCGCCGTGAAAGGGCGATGTCCTAGGCCTCTAGACGATGGGGACGTGTCGGGAGAGTCGGGCGGGAGGGAATGGTGGAGCTAGGCGGGATCGAACCGCCGACCTCTTGCATGCCATGCAAGCGCTCTCCCAGCTGAGCTATAGCCCCAC